>JAAELB010000711.1 GCA_024227155.1 Desulfobulbaceae bacterium | reverse complement strand
CTGGACAGTTTTTTTAAAAATCAAAAGTTTTGCAATAGATTGTTTGTTTACATGATGTTTAAAAGATCTTCCAGCAGTGGCTATAAAAAGTATAAGAACCAGTGCAAAAGATACAAAAAGAACACCTAAAAAAGATAAGAGCAGTTTTACATAAAGGCTTTTAAGTTTCATTAGATTTCCACAAACATATATCCGGTTCCCCAGATTGTTTTAATTCTTTTAGGCAAGGAATGATCAGCTTCAATTTTAGATCTTAATTTGCTGATATGAATATCTATACTTCTGTCAAAAGCCATAAAATCTTTCCCTTGTGCCAAATTCATTATCTGATCACGACTTAAAACCCTGTTTGGGTTTTTCATCAGCACTTCAAGTATTTTAAACTCTGTTGTAGAAAGGTCAATACTGGCGCCATTTACTTCAATAGTGTGATTTGCTGTATTAAGTATAAGATCGCCTAATTGAATGGCAAGGTCTTTATTTTGGATATTATCCAAAGGAGGAGTAGTTTGACGACGAAGAATAGCTTTAATTCTTGCCAATAATTCTCTTGGATTAAATGGTTTTGAAAGATAATCATCAGCACCTAGTTCAAGCCCTACAATCTTGTCTGTATCATCGCCTTTAGCAGTCAACATAATAACAGGCAGATCATGATGGACTCTGATATCTCTTAAAACTTCAAGCCCATCTTTGCCAGGCATCATATAATCTAAAATGATCAGATCAGGCAAATGATTTTTTATATCTTCTATGGCATTAAGGCCATCCTGGGCATAGGAAACTTCAAACTGATTTCCCCCAAGATACTCTGAAAGAAGTTCAATGAGTTTTATATCATCATCTATAATCAAAATTTTTTTAGTTTTATTATCTGACATAAAAATATCCTTTTTTATCTCTTTTACAACTAATTTACATTTTTTTACAAGTTGAAAATATTTAATTTACATTTTTCATATATTCTTGATCTATCCTTAAAAAAAGGATGTCAATTAAATTAATTAAAAAAGGAGATTTAAAATGACAAAGACAAAAAAAACTATTTTGATTGTAAGTGTTTCACTTTTTGTAATAGTAGCCTCGGGGTTTAGTTTTGCAATGATAACCGGAGCTTGCGGTCATGGTCCTGGTTTTGGACATGGATTCCATAAAAGAGGAATGCCACCTTTTATGCATAAAGAAATTGGAAGTTTTATGCTGTGGAAACTGGATAAAGAGGCTAAAAACCTTGATTTATCTAAAGCACAACAAAAAGAATATAATGCTTTTCGTAATAAATTAGAAAAAACAATGAATGATGGAATAGAAACAAAAATGGAATTTAAAAAACAAACTGTTCTGGAATTTGACAAAGAAAATCCGGACCTTTCATCAATATCAACAAGAATGCAGTCAAATATTGAATTAATGTCTGCTTCACTGTCAGAAAATTTAGCATTGTTTACAGACTTTTATAATTCTCTTAATAATAAGCAAAAAGGAATTATTACCGAAAAAATTAAAGAGAGAATTGAGTCT
>JAAELB010000710.1 GCA_024227155.1 Desulfobulbaceae bacterium | reverse complement strand
TGCCAAATCTTACGCTTTTCATGTACTTCCTCCTTTCGTAAATGGTTAAAACCAATGAAACCAATATTTACCGTTTACTGCCGTTGTTCAAACTCCTGTTACAATTCATTTATTTTTACTTATTATGTGCAGCATGATTCCCCCTGCCTGGAGGGATCGTTGTTGATTCTCGAATAATGAGCGTTGATTCCAGCATCTTTTGAACAGGTTTTGCTGCCGACTCCATTCGTTGGAACAGGAGTTCAGCAGCAATTTCCCCCATTTTGTATGCCGGTTGCTGGATGGTAGTAAGAGCCGGTATTACATAAGAGGCAGTCTGCATATCGTCAAAACCCACGATGGATAAATCGTCTGGCAGTTGCAATCCCATTTCTCTTGCTCCTTTCATTGCACCGAGTGCGAGGTAGTCGTTGGAGCAAAATACAGCAGTCGGTGGCTTTTTTAGAGCGAGCAGTTTCTTAACGGCATCTCGCCCGCCTGCCAGGGAGTATTCTGTCTGAACCAAGATCTCTTTATCATAAGGGATGCCATAATTCTTAAGGGACTGCCGGTAGCCGTGCCATCGATGGTAACTACGATCGGTTATCGCAAAACTTCCTGCAATCATGCCTATGCGCTTATGACCCAAAGTAATTAAGTGTTCTGTAGCTAGATAACCTCCCCTATAATTATCAACCCCCACCGCTGACAAGGGGCCTCGCTTAACAGTGCTAAACAACAGTATAAATGGGAAATTTTCTTCTAGAAGTATTTTGAGGACATTACCTTTTAAATTGGTGGTTGTAATAATAAGGCCGTCTACCTGTTTTTCCCGCAGTGTTTTAACCAGTTTTTCTTCCTGCTCGTACCTGTAATAAGAGTTACCAAGGATAACCTGCATTTTTCTCTTGTCTGCACAGTCCTGGACACCTTGAGTAGAATCAGCAAAAACCGGATTACTTATGGTAGGTATGATGAGACCTATGGTATTCGATTTTTTAGTAGCAAAGCCACGCGCTAAAGCGTTGTATTTGTAATTGCAGATTTTCATTGCCCGGTTGATTTTTTCCCGGGTTGCTTCTCGCACAGTATCAGGCGAGTTGATGAACCTGGAAACTGTGGCTGTAGAAACACCTGCAAGTTTTGCAACATCCATCATTGTACTCATCGTGCCCTCATGTAACCGTTTACATCAATATACCAAAACAAAAATTTTTATGCTATCTTTTTTCATGTCAACTGGTAACAACATTGTAATTGCGTATAATTATGCTGTTATTCTAATAATTATATATTATTGTAATGTAGAGATTCGATACACAATATACTTACAATGTAAACACATACATTTTCGAGAGAATAAGACCGATGAACAAGAACTGCTTAACATCAATGACCGACCAAGTTCAACGCATTGAACATTGTGGCCTGTACGTTGACCTCATATCCACTTCCAGGGGAACAGTCCGCGTTGGAAGTATGCCTGATATTGCAAAATTTCTCGCCCACCATGGATTCAGGGAAGAAACTGTAGTAATCCCCAACTGGGAAGCGTCTATGGCGGGTGATAATTATACCGGTGAAGAATTTGTTCTCTGGCAAGCGCAGGTTAAAGGAGGGATTCAGAAACAGTACACTGGTAGTCCTAACAACGTGAATCAGATGTACCGTCACCTGGATGAAACATTTTCGTTTTTCTTTGACCCACAGCGTATTTCAATTATTAAAAAACGCTGGTTGAACAATTGGTTCGGCAGACAGCCAGCTACTCCTACTTACGTGAATGGTCCCCTTGAAATAAAGACCCATAAAGACAACATAATTGTCTCAGACCATGGGCAGACCCTGTACGACAGACACGAATTCCGTCCTCTCTGGACCCCCAATCAAGAGATCAACGACCTGCTATCTGAACTCCCCAGGGACCGTAACTACAGGGATTGCATGGAAATCACACCAATAGGGTCCGGCAATGGTTTTATAGGAACCGTATCCAACATTGTTGTCCGGTTCGGCAAGTACGTGATTTGGATTGACCCCTGCGGTTATCCAGCCAACACATTGGCTCAGCATGGCATCCACTGGGATGATATTACCCATATCATCATCACCCATAACCACGAGGACCACATCCAGGGGTTTTCTGCTTGCCTGAAAAAGGCCGAGCATACCGGGACTCGTATCCAACTCCTGACTGCAAAAGGAGTTTATGCTCTTCTGAAGAAACAATTTTCTCCACTCTGCCCTGCTTTTAATAGCTTAATAGACATAACTTTCCTAGACCCCAGGAATCCCGTAGACCTAGGACCTATCAAGATCGAAAGCCGCTGGAATCACCACTTCCTTCCCTATGGGACCTTGGGCTTCAGAATATCCGCGGGTGGTAAGTCCTTTGGCTATTCCGGAGACACCAAATTCGATGAAAATATCAACACTATTCTCAACCGTGAGGAACTTACCCCAAAATGGTTCGCCCACTGCAATCTAGTATTTCATGAAGTAGATTTTGATAATCCTGCCAGTGTCCATAGTCACTGGAAACAGGTCGAGGCGCTGCAGCGCGCTATCCCGGGGCAAGTGTTAGGTTACCACAGCCCGCACCTTGACAATGCTCCCCTAGCCCTTGTTAAGGAGGGACACAGCTATTATTTGGACTGAGCTGATAGTCAATTGAGCATCAAAATAACGGGTTCTGCTGCCATATCACTAGCCCCGATAAACGGGAAATAAGTCGGGATAAGTGCCTTGCCGGTAGCTCTAAGCTTGTGATTTCAAATCGATCTCATAATTTCTTGTTTTTTATTACAGCTTTTAAGGAGTAAGGCACTAAAAGCGGTTTCAGGAGACCACCAGAAGGGAATAAATTTTTTTGACCAGATGCCGTCATAAAAAAAATTGATATGGTTTCCAGGCTATCAAATTTGTCACATTCTTCACGGGTTAGAATATTGGCAGTTCCAGGAGCCGAACCGGTGTTCGTCAGTACCGCCAGTCCAGCACCTGCAAACTCTTTATCAAGGCCCAGTTGCCTTTCAACAGCCTCATATGGATATATATAACCGCAGACATATAGCTGACATCAGAGTCTTTCTCCGCTCGCTCATATGCCCGCCAGGACTTTTCATTAAAATAAATACTAACCCGAATAAATCGGAACTTTTTGAAATGCTTGGATAAGTACCTTATAAATTAGAGAAAATATCCATACATGAACAACCACTAACGAACATCCAACAAGAAAAAAGTGGCGGGTAATCAGGATTAAGCTCCTAGAAGAGGACGCCGATTATTGAATCAAAATTTGGAAAGTCTTCAAACCCTATTGCCTGTTTTGTGCGAAGGTCATAGACGATCCCACCTTTTTCTGTGAGACCAATTATATAAACAGCGACTTTACCATCAACAGGTATATCTCCCCACGCTTTCTCCTGTTTTGCTGTTATCAGTCCCATTAGTACAGAAGCTCGGAGATTATACCGTTTGGCCACGGCAATATTAGCGATATTCGAAGCGAGAACAGCAAAGGTTTCCTCATACCCCAAAGGGAATTCCTTCCCCGAGCCCAGTTCCGGGACATCTAAGACTATCAACTCTTCAGTCCATCTGATTACATCCATGAACCACTTCTGCGTGATATAAAGATATTGACGATCTCCAATGACAACATTTTTTGCCGACGGTACTCCAAGCCGCAAACGTCTCTTGATATAGCCTGCCAGCAAGGTCTTAGCCTTTTCCCCATCTGCCACAATCTCAGGGCGGGGGCCTTTCATTATCTCAACACACTCACCAGAGTGTAGCCCACCATAAACAACTGACAGACAAAAAGGTAACCATAGACCAGTTTAGACAACAATTAATTTAGTAATATTTCTCAAAACAGATATCCATTGAGCATAGAGTCAAACCACTTCTGTTCAGGAACAATAAAATTAGTGATTTTTTGATTATGGTAAAATTTCTTCAATTGAGGACTATGCTTTCTTATCATCTTTTCAATTTCATTGTCAGTCACATACCTCGGTTTTCCATCCTCCCCCATGGCCGGTATAAAGCTGACCAACATAGGTAACTTAATGGATTCATTTTCCCCGGCAAACCCATTTGAGGCAAGGAGCAGAAGTAAAAGCAGCAGCCCCACCACCTTACTGTAGCTGACTTTTCCAAAACCCATCTGAGTCATTTTTTCTCTCCTATTTGTAGAACAAACTAAACCGACTAGTCGGAATATTTTTTAGAATCACTGGACAAGTACCTTCACGAAATTCATTCAAAAAAGAACAACAGATAAGCGTAGACTTCGATTGAATTTCTAAGGTACTAAGCCTTTTCGTCAGGACTCCATACAATACTACCACTGTACCAAGTCACCTGCTGATAGTGAGCTGAGCGAGATCTTCGAGACACTTCTCCCTGCTTGCTATCCTTCTGCCACGATTGATTCATATATCTTTTCGCTATTAACTGCTGATGTCAAAATAGAATTATAAAAAAAACATCAGGGGGATCACTCTGTGATACCCCACTCCCATTATACTCCTCGTTAACAATGATACTCTTCTAAAAAGTCATCAACTGCCCGGAGATGTGCTCAGCAATAGAAAACTTCTATCTTCTGGAGGGGAAACATGAAACAAACCAGCACTCTTAACCAAATAAACTTCACAGTTTTGACACAAAGCCGTATTCAAAGGGTCCAGCCAAAGTCGTTTTCAATGAACATTGTGAAAAGGATAACGGCAAAGCGAGAACTACTGCAGCTGACAATCGCCACCTTAGGGATAGGCTTAACTCTTTTACTCTCATTCTATCTGTTCTTCACCCAGTTAGCAGAATACGGATGGTAAAAGCATACGGCTTGAATTCACTTGCCCCGAAGACTCATTTGTTATACAAATCCACTGACCAAGGGTTTTCAACCGGCCAATACCTAAGATACAGCTGGTGTTACTAAGTACTATATTCAGGGAGAGTATTATGAAAGAGATTCGTGACAACGCAAGAAAATTAATGGAACCCCATTGCAAGGTCTGTCCCACCTGTAATGGAAAGGTCTGTTCTGGACAGGTTCCCGGCATGGGTGGACTTGGCAGCGGATCTTCCTTTGGCAACAATCTGGAAGCCCTGGCAAAATTCAAATTCAACATGCGCCTCATACACGATGTCGTTGAACCGGACACTTCGGTTACCATACTCGGCAAAAAATTGGCTCTACCGGTTGTTGCGGCTCCCATTGGTGGCATTGAATTTAATATGGGAGGCAAAGTATCTGAAGAAGATTATATCAATGCCATCATCCATGGCTGCAGGGCAAAATCAATCATAGGCTGCACAGGGGACGGGGTTCCGGATTTTATCCATGAAGCGGGTTTTGCCGCTATCAAAAGTGCGGACGGATACGGGATACCCTTTATAAAGCCCTGGGAAGATGAAGAACTCTACACAAAAATGGAGAAGGCAAAGACAACCGGCATAGATACCATCGGCATGGATATAGATGCCGCTGGCCTTATCACGCTTCGCAAAATGGGACGTCCCGTCTCCCCCAAACCACTTGAAAAATTAACTGAAATTATAAACAAGAGTGGAATGAAATTTATCCTTAAAGGGGTAATGACCCCTGACGAGGCAGAACTTGCCGTACAATGTGGAGCAGATGCCATTGTTGTATCAAACCATGGAGGCCGTGTTCTCGACCATGCTCCGGGTGCAGCGGATGTACTTGAGTCAATCGCCGAAGCGGTCAAAGGCAGGCTGACGATCTTTGCAGACGGTGGCGTTCGTACCGGCGGTGATGTTCTCAAACTTTTAGCACTTGGGACCAATGCTGTCATGATTGGCCGACCTTTTTCCGTAGCTGCAATCGGTGGTCTTCAAGAGGGAGTGGAAAGCTATATTGACACAATCACCACGGAACTTAAACAAACTATGGTCCTTACCGGGACCCGTTCGGCAGCAGAAGTGAAGAGCAACATTCTTTTCCGTAAATAAATAGCCTCCTCAGCGGAGCTATTTACCACCGGCTCTACTCCATAGAGTCGGTGGTACTAAACTGCAGCACCCCACAATCTTGCTAATCCTGTATCCTCTCAATCAAAAATGGATACTGTCAAAACCTCAAAACAACCAACAGATCGACATGGCAAAATCTTACGCCCCACGCATGCATTCGGCAGAACATATTCTCAATCAGGTTATGGTGAGAAAATTTGATTGTGGACGTTGCTTCAGCGCCCACGTCAACAAGAAGAAATCCAAGTGCGACTATCACTTCGGCAGAGCCCTGACCGATACCGAAGCAAAGGAGGTGGAAGCGGCGGTCAATGAGGCAATTTCATCAAACCTTGCTGTGACCACAGAGGTGATTTCCCTGGAGGAAGCTGAGCGGGATTTCAACATCACCCGTCTTCCACAGGGAGCCGAAACCGTTCGCATCGTGCGCATCGGCGACTATGATACCTGCCCCTGCATCGGCGAACATGTGGACAATACGGCAGAAATAGGCACGTACCGTATGGTTTCCCAAGATTTCAACGATGGAGTTCTTCGGATACGTTACAAACTCGGCAATCCGGAATAGCGGAGTGAATGGGCAAGGAACACCTTCATACCAGGGGCTTGTCCGAGGATATTGATGAAGTCAAATTCCATAGTATCATATTAATTTCCCTTAACTCCTGCATAAATTAATACGGCTACTACGTTGCATACCTCTTCCTCATTGTGATACATTACAACAATAAGGGTTCAACTTTTTCAAGAGGATCACCATTGTCTCTTGGACTAGGTGAGGTTTGTGATTCTCAACACAGGAGTCGAACATGACAATTAACCGTTTGCTTATTGTGATCTATGGCCTCCTTGTACTACTGCTATGTGGCCTTGGCTTTATCGCTGTATCGATGCTTAATAATCAAAATGCTCTAAATCAGGCGCAGGAGACTCGTTATAAATCGTATTTAGCAGGAGATGAACTGCGCCAGAGCTCTCAGGACCTCACCCGACTCGCCAGAACCTATGTGTCCACCGCCGATTCCAAATATGAGGACCTTTACTGGGATGTTATTGCTATCCGTAGTGGGGAGAAAGTTCGCCCTGACGGACGGAAAACACCCCTTAACAAAATCATGGAGGATCTTGGGTTTACCGAGGGTGAGTTTGCTAAATTAAAGCAGGCTGCAAACAACTCAGATGGATTGATCTGGACCGAGACAGTTGCAATGAATGCGGTTAAAGGAAAGTTTCATGATGCCAACAAGGAATTCACCAGAACTGGTCCTCCAGATTTAGAACTAGCCAGAAAATTGATGTTTAACAATGAATATCATCAGTTCGTGGTCGAAATTATGGCCCCGATCGATGACTTTTTTACCATGCTTAATGACCGCACCCAGAAAATAGTTGACGGTTATGTACAGAAAAGCAAAAGGCTGCTTTGGTGGTGCCTAGCCCTGATTGTAGCACTTATAACGATTTGTGTAGTGTCGTACCTTGTTATTTTCAGAAAGGTTAATGTACCCGTGGCTAAGCTTGCCTTTGAGGTGGAAAAGATTGGTGACGGTGATCTGACGCGGGAATTTGAGGAATATAGCAATGATGAGATAGGACAACTCGCTAAGGCCTTGAAAAAAATGACATACAGTCTCAGGGAAATGTTTCAGGGGATCTCCAATGGAATGGAAGCACTTACCGGTTCAGCCAATGAACTTTCCGGAGTTGCCGATAGTATGTCACAGGGAACCCAGGAAACCTCTTCTAAGGCCAATTCTGTTGCTGCTTCTGCAGAAGAACTGAGTGCCAATATGGATTCTGTCGCTGCCGCTTCAGAACAGGCGGCAACTAATGTAAACCTGGTCGCGGCCGCCACCGAAGAGATGACCTCTACAATCCAGGAAATCACTGTCAACACGACTAAAAGCAGTACCATGACAGCGGACGCAGCAGCCCAGTCAGTCAATGCATCAGAAAAGGTCAATGAACTTGGGACCGCAGCCCATGAGATCAGTAAGGTAACGGAAACCATTACCGAAATTTCGGAACAGACCAACCTGCTGGCCCTGAATGCTACCATTGAGGCCGCACGTGCAGGAGAAGCTGGTAAGGGGTTTGCCGTAGTAGCAAACGAGATTAAAGATCTTGCCAAGCAAACCTCCGAGGCTACCCAGGAAATCAAAGATAAAATCGAAAACGTTCAGCAGTCCACCAAAACCACCGTCGATGAAATTGGTAAGGTGAACGAGGTGATTAAGGGAGTCAATGAGATGGCAATCGTCGTTGCCTCTGCCATTGAAGAGCAGTCTGCAACAACCCAGGAGATAGCCACTAATGTCAATCAGGCTTCACAAGGTATCCAGGAAGTCACAGAGAATGTCTCTCAGAGCTCCATGGTCTCCAGGCAGGTGGCAGCAGATATCGCCGAGATTGACAACGCCTCAGGCTCGCTCCAAAAGAGCAGTGTTAGAGTTAACAAAAGCGCGGACACTCTCAACGACATCGCTAAGGATATCTCTTCTATGATTGGACGCTTTAAAGTGTAATTTGCGGTACATCCCAATAGTACAAGGTAGCTATCCCGACTTATTTTCAGATAGACCACTAACCTTGGTAAACTGAAAATAAGACGGGATGATTACTAATTTCAAGACACTCTCCTGAGTTTCTTGTTTTTTATGACAGTAGTTCAGGAGTAAGGCACTAAAGCAGAACCAGAGGGCCCTGCTTTAATCTTTATCAAGACGATTCACACGACCAGCATTATGGAATTTTCCAGGTTACTGTGCCAATTCCTATTGCCTGCCATCCTCCCTTTGTTGATGATTTTACCTTAGGACGTGGCGCAGCCTCCATTTTACCCTCAATGCCAGTGCATTCTCCAGTCCCGCTCGTGAATTCAACCACCGCACTTGTTATAGGCCCCCTCAGCACCCCGGTAGAGATGAAAGTTCCAAAAATTTGATCGCCATTGGGACGAGTAAATACAATTCCCCCTGTGCTCTTGGTCTTACCATCAAGCGCATGCAGAGTACCAATCGAATGATACGATGCGTTAACGAGAGGGCTGTTTTCCGGAGCCTCAACAAAGACTCCCGCCACATCCCAATTCATTTGGAATCGGTTCTTCCCTAATTTCAGAACCTCGAAGGTTCCACTTTTGCCGGTGAGGTAATCACCACTCCCTTCCTTGGCAATCTCTGAGTAGCTGATAGTAGCTGAACACCATAATGCCATGACAATCATAAGGAATGTAATTTTAAATTTTTTCATTTCTTCCTCCCTTCATGTTTTGTTATTTCCATTATCATCTTAGAAAGATGAGCAATATCTCTGAGAATTCGGCAAAGACTCAGAAAAAGGAAGCAGGTGTGCAACCGATACAACAGAAACAATTAATTATTCTGAGGCCTCAGAATGTTTTGGATAAATTAGCACACCTTGCCTACTAATTTATATAACACTGGATGTGGTGGTTGGACCATCCAACCTATCCGGTTTTCAGTGAATAGGCATAACTAACAAACTCCATTGAAACCTGGTTGCAGGCATACCGCAAAGGATGTGTAGATTTGAAACAATTGACAGATGATGGTTTCCAGGTTGTTGAAAAGTGTTTGGACTCGACTGACAAATAACTAACCCGACTAGTCGGAAATTTTTTTAGTATCACTGGATAAGTGCCTTGCCAGTTAAAGTAAGCTCTCGATTTCATAAATAGTTCCTGAGTTTCTTGTTTTTTATGACAGTAGTTCAGGAGTAAGGCACTAATCGGACGAACATTAAAATTTTCGTCATAATGCACCAATAACAGAGAACAATTTCTTTTAGATTTTTTCACTCACCACCTATCATACTGTTTTTAAACTCAATCAACGTAGAATCAAACAAGAAAGCCCATGACCATCTTATTGTGCAACGCAACATATTTTCCTTGACACTCCATGATTCCTTGCTATATTAACATGCAATGAAAGATAATCTGAACCGATCCTGAAATTGGTATTTGTGATTGGCTCACTTTGCTGGAAACGAAGGCAGACTTTCGAATATTAGGTCAAATTATCACTATAGTTAAACTAAGGAGAAAACAATGGAAACTACACAGATGGCAAAACAAACCCTGAGCTTTCAAAAAACAATTTTCACCAACAGCTTCAATGCGATGGTTCTTGCCCAGGATCAGACTGAGAAGATGATGAACAGCTACATTGAGCAGCTTCCCTGGGCTACAGATGAGAGCAAGAAGTCTCTGGCAACTCCTGTCGAAATGACCAAGAAGGCTCGGGATGACTTCAAAAAAGCTGTTGACGAAGGTTATGCTAAATTTGAAGAAATGCTTGAAAAAAAATAAATTGGCAGAAAAAACTGCAACCCTACGTGTCCTCAGAGTTTCCTGGCGACACGTATTTTTTTGCCGTTTATACGAACTCCCATGACGACTTCGAATATCTTCTTTCAGTTAAAAGACTAAAATCAGACAGCCATGGCTCGTGCTGTCACAACGTTCTATTATGCTGAGGGAATGAGTACTTGAACGGGATAAGTGCCTAGAAGATCTCGCTACTATCGCTATCTGCCGGTTACTTTAAATACCTAATTTCAGAACAGTCTCCTTATTTCTTTTTTTTATGACAAGTTTCCAGGAGTAAGGCACTAATCACCAGTTGCATTATTACAAATGATTACTATTATTATTAACTGTCATATATCAGTTTAATAGCATTCAATAACATCATTTGGAGAACGCCATGAGTGAGAAAGCAACCCTGAAAATTGATGGAAAGAGTTTTGAATTTGATGTGATAACCGGCTCGGAAAACGAAAAATGTATTGATATCCAAAAACTACGATCTGAAACCGGCTATATTACCATGGACCCTGGACTGGGAAATACCGGTTCCTGCTATTCGTCCATCACCTACGTTGATGGTGCCAAAGGAATTCTCAAGTATCGTGGATACCCTATCGAGGAACTTGCCGAAAAAACTGTCTTCACTGAAACCGCTTACCTTATTCTTTACGGAGAGCTTCCAACAGAAACTCAACTTCAAGAATTTTCCTATAGGATCCGGGAACAAGCTCCTATCCACACCAATCTCGAACACCACTTCTCCGGTTTTCCACAAAACGCTCCGCCTATGGCGATTCTGTCGGCCATGCTCAACCTCGTCTCCTGTTTCCACCCAGAGGTACTCGAAGTACCAACCACCGGGGCTGAGTTTGACAGAACAGCGGCCCTCTTAATGTCAAAGGTGCGGACCATTGCCGCCTTTGCCTACAGGATGGCCTCGGGAAAACCAATCAACCACCCCAACCCGAACCTTACCTATTGTGGTAACTTCCTCCACATGATGTTTTCCGACCCATACCACCAATATGAAGTTTCTCCTGTCATCGACAAGGCACTTAATCTTTTTCTCATACTCCATGCCGACCATGAGCAAAACTGTTCAACCTCCACCGTCCGTGTGGTAGGCAGCTCAAGGGCCAATCTCTTCAGTTCCGTAGCTGCAGGCGTCTGTGCCCTCTGGGGTCCTTTACATGGTGGAGCGAATGCTGCAGTAATAAACATGCTTGGGGCAATTAAAGCATCCGGCCGCCCTCTCACCTACTATCTCAGTAGGGCAAAAGACAAGGATGACCCTTTTAGGCTGATGGGATTTGGCCACCGTATTTACAAAAACTTTGATCCACGCTCACTCATTCTCAAGAAACAGGTTCATGATGTCCTTCAGGCACTCAACCTGGAAGATGGCTTGCTTGAAATAGCCATGGAACTTGAAGAAGCCACTCTGCAAGATGACTATTTCATCTCCAGGAACCTGTATCCAAATGTCGATTTTTACTCCGGTATTCTTTTAAGAGCCCTGGGTATCCCTCTCAATATGTACACCGTGATGTTTGCCATAGGGAGAATGCCTGGGTGGATTGCCAACTGGCAGGAACTCCATGACCACAAGCTGAGGATTTCACGACCCCGCCAGATTTTCACCGGAGAAACTGAACGTCCTTTTATTCCCCTTTCTGCCCGCTAACCTGAGTTTTCTCTACCCAGACTCCTTACTTGTAAAATTTTATGAGCAGGGAGTCGCTATTCTCCTGATAATATTTCCTTGAAATGAAAACCGGCCATGGTATTCTGCTGTATTTTCACAGAGTGTAGTGAAAAACAGTTATTTATATTGAGGAAATTTATGGAAATCATCATCTGGAAGAATGAATTCAGTGTCGGGGTAGCCGAGCTCGACGCCCAACATAAAAAATTGTTGGCAATGATCAACCGACTCATTGCAGACCAGAAAGAGTTGACTGATCCCAAGATGATAGCGGACCTGCTCATGGAAATGACTGACTATGCTGAGGTACATTTTCGGGCCGAAGAACACCTGATGACTGAATACGGATATGAAAGTAAAGACCAACATACTGTATCGCACCAGGCTTTCATCGATAAAACCAGATCTTTTCTCTCCGCCGGTGAGGTAGGGCCCAATATTCTCTCCACCGCCCTTCTGGATTTCCTTGGAAAATGGCTCATCAATCACATCCTCACAGAGGATATGAAATATAAACCATTCTTCCAGAGTAAAGAACAGAAATAACGGTGAGCCACAAGCTACTTCCATCAATTCCAGATATTAATATACCTACCGGGGTTACAATAAGTCTATACCACAGGGTATCTTGAAAAATCATTAATTCGACCCCACGATTCATACCCCAAATTCCAATTGTCAACACGAGGAGACACAATGGCAGGAGAAAAGGTTTCTCTTTTTATCCAATGTTTAGTCGATACAATGTTCCCTGAAACCGGAGAGGCGATGATCTCTGTTTTCGACCGGTTAGGAGTCAGATATGACTATCCGGAAGAACAGACCTGCTGCGGCCAGCCCGCCTATAACAGTGGCTATCGCCATGAGGCAGCCGCCGCTGCAAGAAGGTTTATCGAAATTTTCGAAGATTCTGAGGTGATTGTTTGCCCTTCGGGCTCATGCGTTCATATGGTTCGCCACCACTATCCGGAACTGTTCCAGAAAGAGCCAGAGATGGTTGAGCGTGCAAAAACCGTCGGAGCCCGAACTTTTGAGTTTACCGAATACCTAGTAGATCAACTGGCAATCACCGATGTCGGAGCAGAATTTCCTGGTACTGTCACCTACCACGACTCATGCCATCTCAGCCGTGGTCTTGGAATTTTTAAACAACCCCGCATCCTTCTTTCACAGGTTAAGGATCTAGAACTGATAGAAATGCACGACAGTGACACCTGTTGCGGTTTTGGTGGAACCTTTTCCATCAACTACCCTGAGATCTCAACTGCTCTGGTGGATGAAAAGATCGAAAACATCCTGGCCTCGGGGGCGGAGATAGTAACCGGTTGTGATATCAGTTGTCTGATGAATATCCAGGGGCGTCTCTCCAGACGCGAAGAGAAGGTCAAGACACTCCATATTGCAGAAATTCTTGCCGGCAGCAAAGGAGGAGAATGATGAGTAACACGACTCAGTCCCTGTACACAGAAAAAGCAAAAGAGGGCATGGCCTCCCCAACACTCCAGGCCAGTCTCAGCGATCTCCAGAGCCGTTATGGCAAAGGTGCCATGAAGGCCTGGGCAGAAATGGATGACCAGCAGACCCGCGACCGGGTCAAAGCGTCGCGCATGAACACCCTCGAGTACCTCGATATCATCCTGACTGAACTTGCAAAAAATGTCCGCAAACGTGGAGGACACGTCTATTTTGCCAAAACGGCCCAGGACGCCATCGACTATACCAGAGAGGTTGCAAAGCGAAATAACGTTAAAACCGTGGTGAAGGGAAAATCGATGACCTCAATTGAGATCGACATCGACCCTGCACTCGAAGAAGACGGCATTGAGATTGTTGAAACTGATCTTGGTGAGTACATCGTCCAACTGGCAGGGGACCAGCCTTCCCATATCATCGCCCCCTGTATCCATATGAACCGCGAACAAATTGGCCAGCTCTTTGAGGATAAACTGGAAATAGACTACACCAGTGACCCGCCCACACTGACCATGGCTGCCCGTAAAGCACTGCGTAAAAAACTCTTAAGCGCAGAAATGGGTCTAACAGGGTGCAACCTTGCCTGCGCTGAAACAGGCCAGATAAGCCTTGTTTCAAACGAAGGAAATATCCGCATGGCGACCACCATGCCCAAGGTGCATGTAGCCTTAATGGGAATGGAGCGTGTAGTTGCAACCTTCGACCAACACAGGGAAACCCTGCAGCTACTCACCAAAGCTGCAGCCCTGCAAAAACTCTCCACCTATGTCAGCTTTACAGGTGGACCAAGGGGAAAAGATGACCCAGATGGGCCAGAGGAGTTTCACCTGGTCATAATCGACAATGGTCGCTCAAAGATTCTTGGGTCCCCTGAATTCAAAGAAGTACTCGCCTGCATTCGCTGCGGGGCATGTTTAAACATTTGTCCTGTATATGGAAAAATCGGCGGACACGCATATAGCGCCACATACCCCGGTCCCATTGGCGCTGTAATCACACCACTTCTTGACGGGATCAATAAGCATGCGGATCTCTGTAAGGGAGAGACTCTTTGTGGATCCTGCCTTGACATCTGTCCTGTAAAAAATGATCTACCCCGTATGCTCAGCGAACTCAGATACAAACTCGCCTATGGTAACAATGACTGGGATGTACGCCAGCACAACGTTCAGGAGTCTTACATCTACAGTTGCTGGAAACGGGTTGTAACAAGTAGTTTCCTCTATAGAAATATGATTAAAATCGGTCGACTGGCCCAACTCCCCTTTGGTGGCCGAAACAAGATGATGAAAAAGATGGGTAAAATTGGTGCTGGCTGGACTGCGGACAGAGACCTGCCCCCCATCGCCAAAAAGACTTTTGCCGAAATCTGGAAAAAGAAGTATGCGCAAAAAATAAAGGCCCAAGAGGAGGCTGCCACTCCTCCAGAGACCGAAGAAGTTCTCCCCACCTACCGGGAACAACCTGAGCAACCAGAACCACCTGTGCAGCCTGAGGAAACTCTGAGCATTGAACAGGAGGAAACAGAGGTACAGCCAGAGATACAGGTAACTGAGGAGCAAAAAAAGGTGAAAGCTGATGAATAAAGATAACAGTTTTTTACGATCTATCCGTACGGCACTGGGACTGCCCCAGGGAAGTAGTCGCTCAAAAGAGACCTATCCTGATTTGTTTGCCCAGCCCGATACAAGCAAACTGCTTGCCCAAATAAAGGGGCGAACCGGCCAGGAAAAGCAAGACCTTGTAGAACAATGTAAAATCAACGCTGCTGAGATTAACCTTGCTACCCATATGGCATGTTCCAATGAAGAAGCAAGAAGCATTATCGTTGAACTGGTACGATCAAAAGAGCCGGAGTTCTCCTTTAATAAACATATTATCCAGCACGATCATCCGGATCTTAATGCGCTGCAGCTATGGAAAAAATTTAACAGAGAGGCGATCACTGTTCATACGAGTTTCTACACAGATCGTCAAGTACGTGAGAAAACAGAGAACTCTTTTATAGGCATAACAGCACCATCTTTGATGGTTGCAGAGTCAGCAACTCTGGTGCAACTCACCAGCGCAGGTTGTCCACGCTCCACATCCCTGGTACCATCTATCCATATTGCATTGGTACGACAGGAAAATTTTGTCGCAACCCTGGAGGAAGCCTATGCAATTCTAGGCGAAAAAGAGATACAGAACAGCTTTGTCTTTATTTCAGGGCCATCAAAAACTGCAGATATTGAGGCACATATGGTTCATGGAGCCCATGGCCCACGGGAACTCCACCTGATCATTCTCGCAGAACAGGAGCAAAAAGAAGAAGAAGAGGTTCTAGAAGCCCCCGATAATAGCTCTGCAGCTGATGATGAACGTTCAGAGTCTATTGAAAGTCAAAGGGAATAGATATGAACAAGGATATTATTTCCAAAGCGACGCTTTTCTGCCTGGTGCTCTTTATCTCAGGCCTTTTTCTCACCATGATCCATGGTTTTTTAATGGCAATCTTCATGGCGGGACTCTTTTCTGCAACTGTTATGCCGATCCACCATGCCCTCACAGACAAACTTGGGGGGAAGGAGACCTTCTCCTCAATCCTTACAATCCTCGGCATAATCCTGCTTGTTCTTACACCCCTCTCCATACTTATCACCCTGGTGGTAACACAGGCCATTACCATAGGCCAATCTGTTACCCCCTGGGTACAATCGTTCATCCAGGAACCTTCGGCCATCTCTGTTTACCTCGAGAAAATACCGTTTTACGACCAAGTCCTCCCCTATCGGGATATTATCATCCAAAAGGCTGGAGAACTTGTTGGAACGATCTCCTCTTTTCTTATAAACTCGCTTTCATCTTTCACCAAGCTCACCATCGATGCGGTTTTTTCCTCGATAATAATGCTCTATGTGATGTTCTATTTTCTCAATATGGGGGACATTCTTTTACAGAAAATACTCTATTTCCTCCCCCTTGATGATGAAAATGAACAGCGCTTACTGGACAGATTCACCTCCGTGACCAGAGCAACCCTTAAGGGCACCCTGATAATCGGCATCATGCAGGGCTCTATCTGCGGTGTGGCCTTTGCCATTGCAGGAATTGAAGGTCCCGTCTTCTGGGGATCACTCATGGCGGTGATGTCGATAGTCCCCGCCTTCGGTACTGCGATTATCTGGGGACCTGCACTAATTATTTTAGCCCTGTTGGGAGATTTATCCGGTGTCCTGATACTTGCTGTACTCTGCGGAGCGGTGGCTGGCAACCTGGATAATATTGTTCGCCCGAGACTCGTGGGAAAAGACACTGAAATGCATGATCTCTTTGTTCTTTTTGGCACACTTGGCGGGATCTCAATGTTCGGACTTCTGGGCATCATTATCGGCCCCATCGTTGCCGCCCTATTTATCACTGTCTGGGAAATTTATGGAGATACCTTTCGCGAATATCTACCAGGAGTTAAGGTCGTATTTAAAAAAGGCAAGGAAAAGCCCCACCTTCCGGAGTAACAAGAGCCGATGCCCTATCTACTCCTCGTCTTAACGACGTTGTTCTGGTCCGGAAATTTTGTAATCTCCCGCGGTATGCATGCGGCCATCACCCCAATTTCCCTGACCTTCTGGCGATGGGCAGTTGCCTTACTCATTCTCTCTTTTTTCGGACTCCGCCATCTGCTCGCCCAAAAAGAGGTGGCCCTCAAACATAAAAAATTCATAATTATCCAGGGGATACTCGGAGTAGCTGGCTATAACAACCTGATCTATATGGCGATGCAGACCACAACTGCCATTAATGCAGCCCTGGTCACCTCTTCCATCCCCGTAATTATCGTAGTTATTTCGTGGATAATGTACAGAGAGCGGTTATCACCCAGGCAGTGTATTGGCATCTGCCTCTCCCTGGCCGGTGTGCTGCTCATCATCTCCCAGGGAAACCTTTCAACCCTCCTGGAGTTACAGTTTAACAGGGGTGATATCCTGGTATTCATCGCCGCCGTTGTCTGGGCCTCATATTCGGCCAACTTAAAAAAATATCCAAAAGAGCTACACCCTCTGGCATTCCAGACCGGCATTGTCATTGTGGGCCTTACTGTAATCACACCCATGTATCTTGCCGAGTTTTATGGCGGAAAAACACTGGCTATCTCGACTGATGGTGTACTTACCATCCTCTATGTGGCCATTTTCGCATCAGTGCTCGCCTTTATCTTCTGGAACCGGGCAGTAAGTATCCTCGGAGCCAATATTGCCGGCCCTTTTATCCACCTGATGCCGCTCTTCAGCACCATCCTGGCTGTGATATTCCTTGGAGAAAAATTGACTGTCAGCCACCTGCAAGCCATCCCCATCATCTTTTCAGGTATTTTACTGACAACAGTGAAGACGAGAAAGAAAAGACTTTAACTTTTGAAGAAGCAGACACTAGTGCAGTGTAAACCTTAAAGTGGTGATTTGAACTCATCCGTCATGCCCGCGTGCTGTAATCGGGCATCCAGGAAGTTCGCTACTATCTGGATCGAAGTCTACGCTTATCTGCCGATTACTACCTCGGGGATGACTTCAATGAGAAGGTTTCAGCTATAAGGTGTACTAGCCCTTCCGACCATATCTTGTGAGCAACCGATCCAGCTGATTTGAAAAACGTTGCCGATCGTTTGCATTGAGAGGCGGTGGGCCGCCGGTTTCAACCCCGCTTTCGCGCAGGCTTTCCATGAAATCCCTGGTACTCAGGCGGGACCGTATATCTTCTGCAGAATAAAGTTCTCCCCGTGGATTCAGAGCGAGGCCATCTTTTTCCACCACTAAAGCAGCCAGGGGAATATCACTGGTTATCACCAGGTCCCCTTTTTCCATCTGGTTGACGATCTCACTGTCGGCGACATCAAATCCGGCTCCAACTCTGATGAACGAAATATATGAAGAGTGTGGAATACGCATGGATCTGTTCGCCACAAGTATCAACTCCAGCCTGGTTCGCTCTGCAGCCTTAAAAAGTATCTCTTTTATTACAACAGGGCACGCATCCGCATCCACCCAGATTTTCATTCTATATCACTCCCATGTATCATAAAAAATCCCCGCTTACCATAAATGGCAGGCGGGGACAAATTCTACAGCAACAAACAGACTGAGCTCTACTCTTTCCAGTCTGGCCGTATATGCAACTCAGTAAGCTGCTTTCTGGCAACTGACGCTGGTGCTTCAGTCAGAGGACAGGTTGCCTTCTGGGTTTTGGGAAATGCTATAACATTCCTGATCGAGTCACTGCCCGTTATGATCATCAACAACCGATCGAGGCCGAAGGCAAGTCCGCCATGAGGCGGAGCACCCAGCTCGAGAGCCTTGAGGAGGAAACCAAACTTTTCATCTGCCTCTTGTTCACCGATGCCGAGCACCTCAAGAACCTTAGACTGGAGGCTTGATTGATGGATACGAATGGATCCTCCACCAATTTCAGTACCATTGAGCACCAGATCGTAGGCCCTGCTGTATACCGCGCCTGGATCACTGTCCAGCTTTTCTATGTCCTCTTCCTTTGGTGCAGTAAAAGGATGATGGAGTGCTTGATAGCGTTTATCTTTCTCATCATACTCAACCAGCGGGAAGTCAGTTACCCAGATGAACTGGAAATCATCTTTCTTGAGAAAATCGAGACGTTTTGCCAACTCTACCCGCAATTCACCAAGCACCTGGAAAACGACCTTTTGTGTATCGGCACCAAAAAAGAGCAGATCACCTTCTTCTGCATCCACAGCCGTGGTGATTGCAGCACGCTCTTCGTCTGTAAAGAATTTTGCAATAGGCGACTGCCACTCACCATCCGCCTTCATCTTCACCCAGGCAAGACCTTTAGCTCCGAACTGAACTACCCAGTCGGTTAATACATCAAGCTCTTTACGGGTAAAGGTTGCGCATCCCTTGGCGTTAATCGCTCGAACAGCACCACCTTTATCGGCAATGGACCTGAACACCTTAAAGCCACAGCCAGCTGCGATCTCTGTTAAATCAACCAACTCCATACCAAAACGAATATCAGGACGATCGGTGCCGAACCGAGCCATAGACTCATCATAGGTGATGCGAGGAAAAGGTGGGATAAAATCAAGCCCCAGCGTGTCCTTAAAAAGAGTAGAAATCATACCTTCATTCAGTGCAATCACCTGCTCTTCATCGACAAAACTAAGCTCCATATCTATCTGGGTAAACTCAGGCTGACGATCGGCACGCAGATCTTCATCACGGAAGCATTTAACAATTTGGTAATATTTATCCATCCCAGCAATCATCAACAATTGCTTAAAGAGTTGAGGGGATTGAGGTAAGGCATAAAACTTCCCGCTGTTCACTCGACTCGGAACCAGATAATCTCTAGCTCCTTCAGGGGTTGAACGGGTGAGCATCGGGGTTTCTATATCAAGAAAACCCTTATCATTGAGATAATTACGAACAGACTGAACCGCTTTATGGCGCATGATCAGATTAGCAGCCATCTCCGGCCTTCTGAGATCGAGATAACGATACTGTAAACGCAGGTTATCAGAGACTTCGGTGTCCTCATCAAGGGGAAACGGCGGGGTTTCACTGGAGTTAAGAATACGAAGCTCATCAATCAAAACCTCAATCTCACCGGTAACAAGCTTAGGATTGGCCATATCTCCAGGCCGTGCTTCAACCCTGCCACGCACCGCCAGAACCCACTCTGATCTGATCTGATGCGCTTTATCATGGACATCCGGGTTTATTTCCGGATTAAAAACGATCTGGGTAATACCATCACGATCACGAAGATCTATAAAAATAACCCCACCATGATCACGCCTTCGCAACACCCAACCCATCAGGGTGACTTCTTCACCAATATTTTGTTTGCCGAGGTCATTGCAAAAATGAGTCCGACATAAATTTCCCATTGATTCCATGATTTTTCTTTATGTTAAATTTTCTATATTGTTATTTAATAGCTTCCGCAATTGAACCGGCAGCCAGCAATATTTCTTGTTGCTCCACATCTTTATCCTTCATATTTCGAAGAATACCGCTGCCCTTTGTCAACTCATCTTCACCAAGAATAAGAGCATACCTGGCACCTGCTTTATTGGCCTGCTTCATCTGGCTTTTCAGACTTCTACCCTCATGGTCCATGGCAACGGCAAGTCCTTTCTGCCTGAGTGTGTGGGTGAGACCATATCCTGCCTGTGCTGCCTTTTCACCAAGACCAGCGACAAAAAGATCTATTTCCGCTGGCTTCACACCATTTTCCTCCTGCTGTTGCAAGAGCAGAACGATCCTCTCCATGCCCATGGCAAAACCGATCCCCGGACTTTTTTTAGGTCCGCCAAGGGTTTCTATGAGGCCGTCATACCTGCCGCCTGCTGCCACTGCCGCCTGGGAACCAAGATCCGCAGTGATGAATTCAAAGGTGGTTCGACAATAATAATCCAGGCCGCGAACCATAAATTTATTGAGTTGAAACTCAATACCAAGTTGCCCCAGACTGGACTGAACCGTTGTAAAATGATCACTACACTCGTCACACAGATGCTCCTGAATTGAGGGGGCATCAACAATCTGTTCGCGACATCCTGGCACCTTACAATCAAGGACACGCAGAGGGTTGGTAGCGGTTCTGCGTTTACAGTCGCTACAGAGCGAATCGAGACGATCCTCTATATAACGGATAAGCTTGGCACGGTACCCTGGTCGACACTTAGGACACCCGAGCGAATTAAGCTCCAGGCTTACATTGATACCCAACTCACCAAAGAGCAATGCCCCCATAGCCATAAGCTCTGCATCAACCAATGGGTTCTCACTGCCGAGCACTTCAACGTCCAGCTGGTGAAACTGCCTGAGTCTCCCCTTTTGCGGACGTTCGTGACGGAACATCGGGCCAATGGTAAACAGTCGCTGTACCGGCTTTTGCACGTACAGACCATGTTCGATATAAGCCCGCAAGAGAGAAGCGGTTGCTTCAGGCCGCATGGTTATCTTTTTGTCGACAAAGGTGTACATCTCTTTTTCGACTATATCGGTGGCCTCACCTATGGATCTGGCAAAAAGTTCAGTTTCTTCCAGAATGGGCATTCTTATTTCATTAAAATGAAACCGTTCAAACACATTTCTGGCAGTTTTCTCTAAATATTGCCAGAGTTCAACCTCGCCCGGCACAATATCTTTAAAGCCTTTGAGGGCCTTTATCTTCAAAGTGGTCTCCAAGTGGTAAATAAGGGAATTCTATAGAGTATATTTAACCCTGGTAAAACAGAAAATTAGCCAGGATAAGTGCCTTGTTGATAGCTTTAAGTTTATGAATTTAACCAATCTCATAGCTTTTTGTTTTATTATTACAGCTTTTATGGGGTAAGGCACTAAAATCAAAAACCACAAATTTAACCGCAATTTTATGGTTTTGTCAAGAGAATGTAAAAAACCATAAGTGATATTTTTGCCATTTTCCATGAAATAACAACAAGATCAACGCACCAAACCAGTCACGATCAGTTGATATCCAAGCATATCATATCCTTGACAAATCACTAGAAGAGGTGCATTATCAAAGATCTTATGATTATCTGTTTACAAAAAGGAGTTGTTACTCAATGAAGTTACCGTCACTCAATATAGCAAATCTCAAAGCTTCCTTCCCACTTATCCAGGGTGGAATGTCCATACGTGTCTCCACCTCTGCACTGGCAATTCCGGTTGCGAACTGTGGCGGTATTGGTGTCATCGGTGGATCCGGCATTCCACCGGAAGAACTCCATCAAGATATAAAGAAGGCCAAAGCAGAAACGGACGGAGTTGTAGCTGTCAATATCATGTACGCCATGAAAGACTTTTACAATCTTGTCATGAGTTCTATTGATGCCGGGGTTGATATGATTATCACCGGTGCAGGTTTCTCCCGTGATATTTTCAAAATCGGCAAGGAACACAACACCCCTATAGTTATGATTGTCAGCTCCCCCGCACTTGCCAGAATGGCCGAAAAACTTGGCGCAGCAGCTGTTATTGTCGAGGCGAAAGAGGCCGGTGGTCATCTTGGAACTGACAAATCTTTACGCGAAATTTTTCCTGCCATAAGAAAAGCAATCAGTAAGGTCCCACTCATAGCAGCCGGAGGCATAACCAACGGCTATGAAATGGCAGAGATGATGGATAAATATGGTGCAGATGGAATTCAAATCGCTTCAAGATTTGTCCTTAGTAAGGAGTGTGACGTAGCCGACGAATACAAACAGGCATTTTTAAATGCTGGAAAAGAAGACATTGTCCTCACAACCTCCCCGGTAGGGTTGCCTGGCCGCGCCATAAATAACCCATTCGTCAGAGACATGAATGCCGGGATAGACATGAGTGCGAAAAAATGTCCCGAACTTTGCCTGAAAAAATGCGATCACCACTACTGCATCAATGAACGTTTAACCAAAGCAAGAGACGGAGACATAACGGATGGGCTGATTTTTTCCGGAGAAAACACCTTCAAAATGGACAAAATCCTCCCTGTGGCTGAAATATTTCAACGTTTCAAAAAACAGGCAGAGGCAGTTTACAAAGAAGGCATAGGATTCACCCCCACAACATGACATCCGGCAAAGCAGTTGATACAGCGCAGGCTTCAGTCCACGACTCCTGTGCTGTACTAATCATCCCTCCTGGAAAACATCCGATCACAGAAGATCAGATTGACCGCGATGCTCTTTTTGTCCTTAAGCGACTCAGCGACGCCGGTTTTTCCGGATACCTCGTAGGAGGGGGAGTGAGGGACCTGTATCTCGGCAAGAAACCGAAAGATTTCGATATAAGCACCAACGCTAAACCGGGACAGTTACGAAAACTTTTTCCCCACAGCAATACCATTGGCAGAAGATTCAGACTGGTACAGGTTTTTTTCAAAGGTGGCAAAACAGTCGAAGTGAGCACTCTCAGATCCCTTAGTGAACATGATCTTGATGGGCCTGAGCTTGTGCTGGCACCCAACAACACCTTCGGAACCCTCAGCGAAGATGCCAGACGCCGTGATCTCACGATCAACTCCCTGTTTTACGAAATTGAGAAGCACACAATCATAGACTACGTCAACGGCACTAGAGACCTAGACAAAGCAGTTGTCAGGATCGTCGGAGAACCGGACAAAAGGATCCGCAGGGACCCGGTCAGGATGATGAGAGGCATTCGGCATGCTGCGCGAAATGACTTTACCATCGAAAAAAAGACATGGCAGGCAATTTGCTCAAACAGCAAAACCCTCAACCTCTGCCCGCCATCAAGACTGCGCGACGAACTGCTGAAGGATATCTACAGCGGGGCCTCAGCTCCCTGGTTTTCACTGGCAATGGACTCCGGTATATACTGCACTCTCTTTCCTTTCTACCAGACCATTCTTGAGAATAGCTCCCAAAGAGAGCTGTTATATGCAATTTACAAAACCATCGATCGCGTCAATGCTCTTTGTGTAAACCAGAACGTCCACAGGCAGAAGGATTTTTTCCTTCTCGCCTTCACCTTAATTCCGTGGGCAGAAACTAAATTTCAGATCATCAGCACCTACAGGAAAGGTGCCCCCCTCTTCAACCTTTCCAAAGAGATTCGAGAAGAAATCGACAACTCCATTGCCACGGAACTTAACTTGCGGAGATCCCTAAGACAGGAGATGGTCAGCTTATTGATCAACCTGTCGCAGCTGATCCACAACAGAAAAAAAGACAACTGGCCTCAATGGCTGAAAAAGAAAAGTTATTTCGGCAAATCCCTTCTTTTTTATAGATTCTTCATGGAAGCAACCACTGGAGAACAGATAGCGCCACAATACATCTGCGCCAGCCCAAAGAAAAAAGCCCATAACACCCCAGCGCCAGCCCCATCTGCGGCAAACAACAATAAACAAAAATCCAAAATCGCCTTTGCTAAAAATATCAAAGGTGGCATTTTCGGCTTCAAAAAATAGTTTCCCCCTCTCTGTTACAATCCAATACTGTCCTATCCTCCGTCACCACTGGAGTTTGCCCGAGCTTGGTTTTCAAAAAGTTCCTATTTTCTGAAAAAGCCTCCTAACTCGTCTCAAGCTTATTGTTTTGCCTCCCCCCGCGCCCCCTCCCCTTCATGAACCATGACCAACCACAAGTAGATATGCCAATTATGTTCGACATCGATTCCATTATGCACAATTTTTAAATTGTGCATAATGTGCCTCCCTACACTAAAAACATTTCTTAACCACAAACTCAACACGCGATACGTATTTTTGTCTTGATTTACAGCCCACACAGTGGTACTTTTACAATATATCAATCAATTAACAACTTTTTGCACGAACCATATAGACTTAACACTTCCCATCGACGCACTCTTCGCACAATGGTAATTGAAACAAAACCAACTTCATATTACATCTTTTCCCTAACAGCATACCCCAGCCGAACCGCCCTGCACCCCCTTCCACCCAAGACGGCATCAAAGCACCAACACATTAAGCTATGTAACTTCAAACTGTTGGACACAAGCGGGCAAAAACAAAAGACACCCTCTAAGCTGCACCAGGAAAAGAACAGTTCTCTCCAGTCACAAAAAACTACCGATTTTCACATATTTTCGATTTTTTTCTATTTTTTAACTCTTCGGCATCAACTATGCCGAACAAATGTTGTCACACAACAATAGGAGGTTGATATGGCAAACACAGTGAATAAGAACCTGGACCCGCAGCTTGATCGACGCGGATTCCTCAAGGGCTGCACCATGGCTGCTGCCGCTTTAGGGCTGTCCGAGGCTATGATCCCCAAACTGGTTGAAGCTGCATCCACTGCTGAACGTCCACGTGTGATCTGGCTTCATTTCCAGGAGTGCACTGGCTGTACTGAAAGTTTACTGCGCTCCTCCCACCCCGATCTCGCACGCTTGCTTCTTGACGTGATCTCACTTGACTACCACGAAACCGTGATGGCAGCGGCCGGTCATCAGGCTGAACACAACCTGCATGAGACCGTAAACAACCATCCATTCATCCTGGTCGTAGAAGGAGCTATTCCAACCAAAGACGGTGGGATTTACTGCAAAATTGCAGGAAAAACTGCAATGGACATCCTCGCTGAAGTTGCTCCAAAAGCTTCAGCTATTATTGCTATTGGCACATGTGCCGCCTTTGGCGGTCTCCAGGCAGCATCACCAAACCCCACCGGGGCTGTTGGTGTACAGGATCTCGTAAGCGACAAACCAATCGTTAACATCCCAGGCTGCCCTCCAAATCCGATATCCTTTCTTGGAACCATCCTCCATTACCTGACGTTCAAACGTTTGCCAGCCCTTGACAAACTCAACCGACCGCTGTTCGCCTATGGTCGCCGCATTCATGACCACTGTGAACGTCGAGCTCATTTTGACGAAGGCCGCTTTGTTGAGCAGTACGGTGATGAGTTCCATAAACTTGGATACTGCCTCTACAAGGTTGGCTGTAAAGGTCCCGAGACCTTTTCAAACTGCCCAGCTGTTCGTTTCAATGATGTAGACGTATGGCCGGTAAGTGTTGGACACGGTTGCGCCGGTTGCACAGAGCCAGGCTTCTGGGACACGATGACTCCATTCTATGAAAGACTGCCGATGGTTAAAATTCCAGGTGCAGGCATTATCGAAGATGCGGACACGGTGGGCAAGACCATTCTCGCTGCAACCGCTGCAGGTGTTGGTATTCACGCAGCTGTTGGCATCGGCAAGAGACTGGTGAAAGGCAAGAAAGAAGAAAGCGAAGAATAATAAATATTTCTTACCTTATTTTCGAATTACTATTTGCAAAAAAATATGCTCCTGCATCCATACAGTTTCCCAGCTGCAGGACATTTAAATTTATATGGAGGTTTCACAAATGGCTCAAAGAATTACCATTGATCCGGTAACCCGGATCGAGGGTCACCTAAGAGTAGATGTCGAAGTAGATGGTGGCCATATTACTAAGGCATGGTCCTCAGGACAAATGTACCGGGGCCTGGAGAATATTCTCAAAGGTCGTGACCCCAGGGATGCCTGGCTTTTTGTCCAGCGCATCTGCGGAGTGTGTACTACAGTACACGCCATTGCATCGGTTCGTTCCGTTGAAAACGCCCTCGGCCTTGAGATTCCACTTAACGCCCAGCTCGTTCGCAACATGGTCCAGTCTATCCACTGTCTCCATGACCATATTGTCCATTTTTACGCACTTTCAGCACTGGACTGGGTTGACGTTGTATCTGCACTCGATGCGGACCCTGTCGCTACAGCAAAACTTGCCGACTCTCTCTCTGACTGGCCCGGCAACAGCCCCAAGCGTTTCGCTGCCGTTCAGGATAAGGTAAAAGCTCTTGTAGCAAGTGGCCAGCTCGGCCCATTCAGCAACGCCTACTGGGGCCATTCGGCAATGAAACTGCCTCCCGAAGCCAACCTTATGGCGGTTTCCCACTACCTCGAAGCCCTCGACTACCAACGTAAAGCGACCCAGGCCCTTGCAATTCTCGGCGGCAAAAACCCACACGTTCAAAATCTCTCAGTAGGTGGTGTTACCACAAACCTGAACCCAGACAACCAGACTGCAGTCACCATGGAACGTCTCTACTACGTCAAGCAACTGGTAGAAGAGGTGAGAGATTTCATTAAGATGGTGTACATGACAGATGTTGTAGCAGTGGGCGCTCTTTATGCCGACTGGATCCCATACGGCGCAGGTGTCACCAACTACCTTGCGGCCCCGGATATGTTCCTTGATGCCGCTGGCACCAAAGCTGACCTGCCAGGCGGAACCATCTTTGACGGCGACCTCAGTACCATTAAAAACATTGACGTCCATGCCGATCCGTACTTCAAAGAAAAC
>JAAELB010000709.1 GCA_024227155.1 Desulfobulbaceae bacterium | reverse complement strand
TGGGGAGCGAGATCCCATGCAACATTAATATCCTTCTGAAACAGACCAAGGTTCAACCTACGTGCACTAATATATAAAATATCGCCAAGATCACCATTATCTATTATTTCTTTTATCTTACGAACTGTCTGGGAGTAAAGGAATGTATGTCCAACCATCAAGGTGAGATTGTTCTTTTCAGCCAACTCTTTTAACTCCACACATTCTTTGACTGACGAAGCCATGGGTTTTTCGATGAGCACATGCTTGCCTGCCTCGAGACTTTTATATGCCATCTTATGATGCATATGGACCGGTGTAGCAATGGCAATGGCGTCAATATCTGGGTCGTTAACAATAACATCAAAATCAAGAGTTGTTTCTACACCGGGATAGAGAGTTTTCATATGGGCAAGACGATCTTCATCTAAGTCACATATAGTCTTTACCTTGCATTCTTTCAGTGAATTAAAATTTCTGATAATGTTTGGTCCCCAATATCCACAACCAACAATGCCGATGTTAAACATTCTTTCTCCCTGATTCAAAAAATATATATAGTTTATTTTTTCCTCTTCCTTGCTTTCCTTACCAACTAAAGAGGCTTTTTTCAACGCCTAAACTCAGATATAGACGATGCTCATCGTAATCAGATTGAATCCGCTCTGACTCTGAATTTGTGAAGGTGTATGCGGCAGACACGTAGTACCATCGAAGAAAGTTATAGCGAACATCAGCACCAGCAGTGATTCTTTGTATATTATACTCATCTATAATAGGATCTTCACGTTCCTCATCTCTATAGAGGGCATACACTGAAGTTGTTGTATTGACGGTTAAATCATAACTAAACCTTCCATCTACCTGCCAATAATCAACAGGGCCCTGTTGATTGGTACCTGAGAAATTATCTTGTTCTACTCCTGCTGTAGCACCTAAAGTCAATTGCCCATGTTCAATATTATTGGTGAATTTCATATAGCCATTTGGTTGCCATTCATCCTTCCCACCTTCTGTTCGTACATATGTTGGTCCTCCACCAAGGGCGAATGTCATTCGA
>JAAELB010000708.1 GCA_024227155.1 Desulfobulbaceae bacterium | reverse complement strand
TCGAGAGTTAAACAGCTTTGTCCCAGGGATAAATGACCTTGTGTATGGTAACGAGGAAGAAAATATTATGGGGGTTGCAGCCAAGATGGAGCTTGGAAAACTTGCTGTCGATGATCTTGCCGCCTATAAGAGTGCCATGAAGAGTGGTGATGCTGTCACTGCTGAGGAAGCCTTGAAGAGGTTTAATGTTAATGGACAATATCTAGGGTATGGCTTTTTAAATAAACCTGAAGATAGTGTTCCACCCGTGGAAACGACCTTTTATTCTTTTCATATAATGGTTATGCTTGCTGGTTTTTTCCTCTTCATTTTTGCGGCCTTTCTCTACTATTCCTATAAAGAGGTACTGGAAGAGAAGAAATGGCTCCTGCGTTTTGGTGTATCCTCCTTTTTTCTTGGGTTGATTGCTTCTCAGACAGGCTGGGTTGTTGCCGAGGTGGGTAGGCAACCCTGGGTTATTCAGGACATGATGCCAGTCCACATGGGAGCTACTAATATTTCTGCTGGTAATGTGAAGACAACCTTTTTCATGTTTATGATCCTTTTTACAATTCTGCTGCTGGCTGAGGTGAAAATCATGTTGAAACAGATCAAAATTGGACCAGAGGAGGTGTAACATGATTGGTAATCTTGATCTTTACGTATTACAGCATATATGGTGGCTATTGGCCTCCGTGGTTGGTTCACTCTTTCTTTTTCTCACCTTTGTCCAGGGTGGACAGACCCTGCTTTGGCAGGTCAGCCGAAGTGAGAC
>JAAELB010000707.1 GCA_024227155.1 Desulfobulbaceae bacterium | reverse complement strand
GAGAATGGCTTTTGCCCAAACTCTTCGGATTTTCCGCAAAATAATGCTCGCAATATTACGTATATGGCTGTGCTTATTTTGCGAAAACTTCTCTATTTTGACCAAAATCCTTATTCTCGGACAAGCTCCTAGGTAAGATATCATATTTTATAAGACCAACCTTTTTCGAATGTATATATTATCAATTATTTGTAAAGTATCATTTAATTTTCGATCAGACAGGGACAATGATGAAAAAAATCTGATTACTTGTAGGATAAGAACCTTCACGAGTGCACCTTGTGCATTCTACTTCGGAAGCTCCAATGACAGTGATATCTGAAGATAGTGTATTTACCTCGCTGCAACAGCATGGTCCTTTAGCGGTGGAAGACAGCGTTGACCTCACCGAACCATTTTCCCCCAGAACAAAACACTGGGTGAAAACCTTATGCAGAGAAAGAGTAAACGCGACTAAATATCGAGCTCTTAGAAGCCAGATTTTTGAATTTTTAGATATCGACAACTTTGGTCAACTGACGAAATTGCTTGAAAATCCACAACTGCAAGCAGAACGAATAGAGAGGGTTTATGCACTTCTCGGTAACATGTTCGGGCTCAACGGTACAACAAGAGAGGTTGAATCAAGAGTACATCAGTACGCGATGACCGCGGATGCTGTCGTCAATTCCTTGAAAGTTAAAATCTTAAATCCTTACGCATCCTATATTGCCACCACCAATGAAATAGAGGTTGCCAACGATCCGGTCACCCTGTTATTGATAATGTTCAACGATCGATACCATAAAAAAGCAAGATTCGAAGCGAGGAGAAAACTAATTCTCATGAATCTCGCTGGCAGCATAGACCAGAGAGAGCGAGAAACAGCCATAGAAGAAAAATTTTCTTCATTTCTTCATTTTCTCAACGACTATGTTTGGAGCGATAGTCTCAAAATTGGTGAACATGACGTAGTATATCTCATGTCCAACCATGATCCGGAAAATTTTAACTGTGTGTCCGTTAAGGTTTTATCACCCGCAGAAGCAAAATCAGTCTCCCCTGTTAAATGGACAAAACTCACTTTACTCAAACGACGACGATTTTGTACTGGTAACTTGGATATCCCCATCTATGTTTCAATACGAAAGAAGCCCCCTGAGGCCAAAGTTCTGAAACTGCTAAGAAAAAACCAAAAAAACCCTGCAGCTGCAGTTGACGATGAACTCGGCTTAATGGCTGTTTTAGATTCTGTTGCAGATATTAAAACGTTCCAGAATCACCTTACTCGCAGTGCTTCACAGGCAAACAGCTTCATGGTACTTGAGGATATTTCCGATAATCTCTCCGGCAGCACTCCTTATAAATCATCTTCCACGGGGTCGAGTTCAAAAACAGAAATGATGAAATTTTTCGCCAGACTTGGCGGAATGCGAGTGGAATTCATAATTCATACCAATCGTTCCTGGCTGAATTATATGTACAAAAAGGATGTCTCCCACGATGAGTATGAAGTAAAGCGTATTTTTGACTCAGGAGTTATGGAGCTGCTCTTTCCGGCAGACATCTATAACCTTGATCATACAATGATCAGGAACGATATGATCAGAAGATTCAGAGGTCATATCGAGGAAATGTAACGGGCATTACCCAGACACCCAGTTATATAAACATAGACAACAACAACTTACAGGTAACTCTACTAAACAACTATTTATGCCAAAAACATATCAAAAAATACAACGGGCGCTTTTAGAAACTCCTCGCACTTGGCTTGTAACAGGTGTTGCAGGATTTATAGGCTCAAATCTTCTGGAAACACTTCTTAAACTTAATCAAACTGTTGTTGGAATCGATAATTTTTCCACTGGATTTCAATACAATCTCGACGAAGTTATGAATCTCGTTGAACCAGTACAGTGGCAACGTTTCACTTTTATTAATGGTGACATCCGAGATAGAGATGTTTGTCAACATGCTTGTAGCAAAGTAGATTTCGTCCTGCATCAAGCTGCCCTTGGATCAGTACCCAGATCCATAGAAGATCCCTTGACCACAAACGACAACAACATAAACGGCTTTTTGACCATGCTCTATGCTGCAAAAGAAGCAAAGGTAAAAAGGTTCGTTTATGCTGCATCAAGTTCCACCTATGGAGATCATCCGGACCTGCCAAAGGTCGAGGAGAAAACGGGCAACCCTCTCTCCCCTTATGCCGTAACCAAACTGGTCAATGAATTGTATGCCGACGTCTTTGCCAAAACCTATGGTTTCAAAACCATAGGGCTCAGATATTTCAATATATTTGGACAGCGACAGGATCCAAACGGCGCTTATGCAGCAGTTATTCCCAAATGGTTTGCGGGACTAATTGAAAATGAAACGGTCTTCATCAATGGGGACGGCGAAACAAGTAGAGATTTTTGCTTTATTGATAATTGCGTACAAGCCAATATTCTGTCAGCCACTGTGGAAGATGACGCTGCGACTAACCAGGTATACAATGTTGCCTTTTCTGAGAGGACTTCGCTTACCCAGCTCTATGAGCTGATAAAAGAACGCGTTGTTTTAACCCATCCATCTGCAACGGATAGTACGGCTGTTTATCGTGATTTCAGGGCGGGCGATGTACGTCATTCCCTGGCGGATATTTCAAAGGCACAACAGTTAATTGGGTATCAACCCCATTTTTCGGTGGTAGCAGGCCTAGATAAGGCTGCAAAATGGTATTTGAAAAACTTGGGCAAAAACTAACCAGGAAGAACAGATAAACGAAGATTTTGATTGAATTTCTAAGGTACTAACCTGAGCTCACTTGCGTGTTAAATGAGGGATTGAGTGGGCTCAGTTAATTTACTTCTGTGCCAGTTAGTGCCTTAGAAATTCATTTCTTGTTTTTTATGAATGAATTCCGTGAAGGCACTTATCCAGTGATACTAAAAAAGTTTCCGACTTGTCGGGTTAGATAGAGATAGGATTCATAGGCATTTTTGAGTCCATCACGAAAACTATAATGCGGCTCCCAGCCCAGTTTTTTTATGCGGGATGTATCGAGTAGTTTCCTTGGGGTTCCATCGGGCTGATCGCTGTTATAGATTATTTCACCCTTAAAACCAACCAGCTCAGCAATAAGTTCAGCAGTTTCCCGTATAGTGATATCCACTCCGGTTCCCACATTGATAAAAGAGGGATTATTCCCTGAAAAACTATTTTGGGAAAGTCCCATCACATGAAGACAGGCAGAAGCCATATCATCTACATGTAAAAATTCTCTTCTGGGGGAACCTGTTCCCCATAAAATCACCTTGGGAACAACCCTGGCGGACAAACTACGATCTTTGCTCGAATAGCCTATTGCCTCAGCTATATCCTGGGGAATAGTACCATACGTATTTTCATCTTTAACCACACCGTCCACATCTCTTTTCATAGCAAGGTATGCCAGATGAAACTTACGGATCATTGCAGGAATAACGTGGCTGTTTTGCAGATGATAGTTGTCGCCGGGACCAAAAAGATTGGTTGGCATAACAGATCTATAGGCTGTCCCATATTGGCGATTATAGGACTCACACATTTTAATACCCGCAATTTTCGCAATAGCATAGGGTTCGTTGGTTGGCTCTAAGACATCTGTCAACAGGTGAGTCTCGCTCATTGGCTGGGGAGCAAATTTGGGGTAGATACAGGAACTCCCTAAAAAGAGCAGGTCTTGCACCCCCGCGCGATACGCCTGATGAATGACGTTGGACTGGATCATCAGGTTTTTATAGATGAACTCAGCAGGGTAAACATTATTTGCATGAATTCCCCCTACTTTTGCTGCGGCCAGAACTACAGTATCTATCTTTTCCGATAGAAAAAAACCAGAAACAGCCATTTGATCTGTAAGATCAAGTTCTGAGTGGTTGCGGGTGATAATATTATCGCAGCCATGGCGTGTTAGAAGCCGGACGATTGCTGAACCAACCATGCCACGGTGACCGGCTACAAATATTCGTTTTTCAGATAGATTCATAAAGAAATATTACTCGTGATGGTTAAGGACTGTAAACCCTTCACTCTTACACAGCTCATCTCTTCTGGCCTCAGCGAGATCAAAACGCATCATCTCTGCGACAAGTTCTGCAAAAGAAGTTTTAGATGCCCAACCAAGCTTTTCCCTCGCTTTGCTCGGGTCACCAAGTAAGGTCTCAACCTCAGTTGGTCGAAAATATCTGGGATCGACCCGAACAATAGTTTCCCCAACCTTCATTGCCCCGTTTTTACCGGAGTTATCATTAGTAGAGACACTATCAACAATTCCAACTTCTTCGATCCCCTCCCCTTCCCATCTCAGGGTTACACCTAATTCTGTCGTTGCTGCATCTACGAAGTCCCTGACGGAATGTTGCTCACCTGTTGCAATGACAAAATCCTCAGGTTTTTCCTGTTGTAACATCAACCACTGCATCTGCACATAATCTCTGGCATGTCCCCAGTCCCGCTTTGCATCCATATTACCAAGATATAAACAGTCTTGAAGTCCAAGCATAATTCTTGCCATAGCCCTGGTAATTTTCCGGGTCACAAAGGTCTCACCTCTCAGGGGAGATTCATGATTAAACAGGATGCCATTACAAGCATAAATATTGTAGGCCTCGCGGTAATTTACAACAATCCAATAGGCATACATTTTGGCAACAGCATAGGGTGATCTTGGATAAAAGGGAGTTGTCTCACTCTGGGGAGTTTCCTGTACTTTGCCAAAAAGTTCCGAAGTTGAAGCCTGGTAAAATCTGGTCTTTTCTGTTAAACCCAATATCCTAATGGCCTCAAGTACCCTGAGTGTGCCTAACGCATCTGAATTTGCGGTATATTCCGGTTCTTCAAAAGAAACAGCTACATGAGACTGAGCCGCCAGGTTATAAATTTCGTCAGGTTGAACTTTACCGATAATGTGAATGAGGCTGGAAGAATCTGTTAAGTCTCCATGGTGGAGAATAAAGTTCCGATTTTTTGAGTGTGGGTCCTGGTAAAGATGATCTATACGATCAGTATTAAAAAGAGATGCTCTTCTCTTTATCCCATGGACTTCATAACCTTTTTCAAGCAAAAATTCTGCCAGATACGCTCCATCCTGTCCGGTAATTCCAGTAATCAACGCCTTTTTATTCATTTATCTCTACCCATGCTCAAAAACTACAATAACAGTATCTTGCAATACCACTCTATCAACGTTTTATCGATCTTCCACGGCCAATACCATAATAGGCAAGCCCCATTCCCTCTACCCGGGCAGGATCGTACAGGTTACGTCCATCGAAAATCACCTTGTCCTTGAGCTCAACAGACATTTTCTCAAAGTCAGGTACCCGAAAAGACTTCCATTCCGTTACAATAATAAGACCGTCAGCGCCGTGTAAAGCTGCCTCTTTGGTACCCATTAGAGTAAGATTGTCTTTAGTACCATAGATCCTCTGGGCCTCTTCCATGGCCTCAGGGTCATATGCCTGTACTTTGGCTCCGACGTTCCATAACGATTCCATGAGCACTCTACTGGAGGCTTCTCGCATATCATCAGTATTGGGCTTAAATGACAATCCCCATACGGCAAATGTTTTTCCATCAAGTTCATCATGGTAAAATGAGCGAACATGATCAAACAACACTTCCTTTTGTCTGTAGTTTACTTTCTCAACCGCTTTTAATATCTTGGCATCATAACCAATTTCATTGGCTGAACGTTCCAGTGCCTGGACGTCTTTGGGGAAACAGGATCCCCCATAACCACATCCGGGATAGATAAAATGATAGCCAATACGGGAATCGGAACCGATACCTTTTCTTACCTGTTCGATATCAACCCCAAGCCTTTCAGCCAGATTGGACATTTCATTCATAAACGAAATTTTCGTTGCCAGCATGCAGTTTGCTGCATATTTGGTAAACTCAGCGCTACGAACATCCATAATCATAATCTTATCATGATTACGACTAAATGGTTCGTAGAGCTCTCTCATTGTAGCTTCAACCTCCGAACTGTCGGTACCAATGACGATGCGCTCCGGACGCATACAATCATCAAGGGCGGACCCTTCCTTTAAGAACTCAGGATTAGACACAACATTAAAGGAGAATTTCACCCCTCTCTGTTGCAAAATCTCACTCATATGGGCATGCACTTTGTCAGCAGTACCGACAGGGACTGTTGATTTATCAATGACAATTTTGTTACCATCCATATGTGAGGCTATTTTACCAGCCACTGCTAAAACATACTGCAGGTCAGCACTGCCATCTTCATCAGGTGGAGTACCTACAGCAATAAACTGAAGCTCCGAAAAGGCGATACCTTTCTCTGCATCAGTTGTGAATGTAATTCGTTTTTTTTCGTAGTTGTTTAAAACCAAATCGGACAATCCGGGTTCATAGATGGGAATAACACCGTTTTTTAAACCATCGATTTTCGCTGGATCTACGTCAACACAACAGACGTTATGACCAACATCAGCGAGTACTGCTGCCTGGACAAGGCCAACGTATCCTACTCCAAAAACTGTTACATTCATAATGTCCTCACCACAATGTAATTCAATTATTTACTCTTATGCACATTTGCTATATCCAGAGGGCAAATCTAACAAATGGTATTTTTTAGAAATTTTCTTAAAGTATCTTTAATCTCAGGGTGTTCTAAAGCAAAGGCAATATTTGCCATTTGAAATCCAGCCTTATCGCCACAATCAAAACGGGTTCCAGCAAATTTAAAACCGAAAATAGGCTGTTCTTTCAATAACTCCACCATAGCGTCAGTGACCTGTATTTCGTTCCCTGCACCCTTATGATGTCTACCGAGCAAATCGAAGATACGAGGTGTGAAAATATATCTACCAATTGCTGCCAGATTTGAGGGAGCATCTTTAGGATCGGGCTTTTCAACCATTGAACGGATTCTCACAGTGCCATTATAACCTTCTTCAGCTTCAAGTATACCGTATTTACCTGTTTCTTCAGTGGGAACCTCAATGGCTGCAACCATGGATGCCCGTAACCGATCAAACTCAGCCATCATTTGATAAAGGACCGGGACTTCGCTCTGAATGAGATCATCAGCTAAAAGGACAGCGAAAGGTTCATCTCCAACAATATCTCTTGCACACCAGATAGCATGTCCCAAGCCCAGGGGTTCACTCTGTCTGGTATAGATAATAGTACCAGATTTTGGAACAAGAGACTCTATGGTTTTAAGTAGTTCATCTTTCCCACGATTTCTGAGAGTATCCTCAAGTTCATATTGACAATCAAAGTGATTTTCAAGTGCGGTTTTTCCACTTCCTGTCACAAATATTATCTGTTCGATTCCAGAGGCTAACGCCTCTTCAACTGCGTATTGAATAATAGGTTTATCAACAACCGGAAGCATCTCTTTAGGCATTGCTTTTGTCGCTGGTAAAAACCTCGTACCAAGACCAGCAACAGGAAAAACGGCTTTTTTGATTTTCATTATTTCCCCACGAATTGATTGTTCTATCGCTTTTGCAGAAATTTTATAATATTGATCACTATCTCAAGAAAAAGTAACTGTTCACCTTTACCAGTTTTTGAGCAATGTTTCTATTAACATTTAGCATAAACCTAACCCGAAAAAACAGGAAATAAGTCATGAAAAGCAAAATACCGCTATAACTATTAACAGAAAATAAGAAGTAGCTACGTTACCAAAGTTTCAACGGCAAAAAGCCCCAATCGATTACTCGATTGAGGCTTTTGTTATATAAAATCGGCGACGACCTACTCTCCCACACAGTCACCCGTGCAGTACCATCGGCGCTGAAGAGCTTAACTTCCGTGTTCGGAATGGGAACGGGTGGGGCCTCTTCGCTATGGTCACCGAAAAACTTG
>JAAELB010000706.1 GCA_024227155.1 Desulfobulbaceae bacterium | reverse complement strand
TGTAAGAGGCGACGAAGCTTCAGCAAAAGATTTTTTACCTTCCATTTGGGCAAGAAAAGCTTTGCGTCCTGCTTTTACAGCCATAGAAAAAGCAAGTGCTACATCAGGAGGGTTGCTGCTTGTTGCGATTGCTGTATTTACCAAAACTGCATCAGCACCTATCTCCATTGCACAAGCTGCTTCAGATGGCCGTCCAATACCTGCATCAACAACTACCGGAACTGAAGATTCAGCAATAATCATTTCAATCATTTCAATCATTTCAATCCCTCTGTTTGATCCGATTGGTGACCCCAGGGGCATAACAGCAGCAGCTCCAGCATCCTGAAGTTGCCTTGCAAAAGTAATATCCGGCATCATATATGGCAATACAATGAATCCTTCTTTTGCAAGTATTTCTGTAGTTTTCAGGGTTTCATAATTATCAGGCATAAGATATTTCATATCTTTAATAACTTCTATTTTAATAAAATCACCACATCCACCTTCTCTTGCAAGCATAGCAATTCTGACTGCTTCGTCTCTTGTTCTTGCACCAGATGTATTTGGAAGAAGAGTAACTTCTTTTGGG
>JAAELB010000705.1 GCA_024227155.1 Desulfobulbaceae bacterium | reverse complement strand
CGATTTCCCTGTTTTTAGTGCCTTACTCCAGAAAACCTGTCTTAAAAAACAGGTAAGCGTAGACTCATCGAAGTCTGGATCGAAGTCTACGCTTATCTGCCGCTAAAAACATGCGGGAATGACAGCAGCGGTGGTCGACCTGGTCATACCCGAGGTAGTTATCGGGTATCCAGAAAATACCATCTGTTATTGAGAATGAATTACCTGTAGGGAATATCCCCATGCATTCGCCCCCTTTTAGGGGCTTCCTGAGGCCTCCTGCTCTGCGGGAGGAGCTTCACTTACCGTTCATCGCCGTTAGATCATTCATATCCATCATTGGAGACCTTTGGTGTTGTAGTGGTGTGGCAAAAGCGTTGCAAAAGTGTGGCGTTGTTGCAAGAAGTGCTTTTTGCCACAATTATGCAACACTGTTTGTAGTGATTTGTTGTTGTCATCCGTATCTATATGAATATACAAGTAAAGTGTGGGGACTGTGAGTGTCGGTTCTTGTAGGGGAGTATCTGATCGATGTTGGCTGAAAAATAAATATAACTTGTAATAACAAGTTGTTGTGTGGTGTGGCGTGGAGTTGTACTGCGTTTTGGCACGACTAGTGCAATAGTGAAGTAAACGCAAATTACATCAGGGACTGTGTCACTGAATTAATAATCAGGTAAGGAGAGACAACATGAGAAGCCAAATGACAGCAATAAAAACCACAAACAGAACAAAGACAGACAGTAGAGCAGATGAGCAGGTAATGAAGGTTGGGTTTGCTGTTATCGGACTTACATCCTGTGCAATTGGAGTTTGGTCAGTGGCAAGCCTTATTGGTGGAGTAGTTGCAAGTGGTGGCCCAGTAGCTCTCATTGGAAATTGGTTCAAAGCGGTTATCGGCTAACGTAAATCCTTTTGTTAGGGGCAGTCACATGGCAAACAACACAAGATCAGAAAGAAGAACAGAAGTAAATGTATCCGGCAAGGGAAGTGTTTCAGCAGAGGTTTCAAAAGTGAGTATTACCTTTGTGGCTGTGTTGGGTGTAGCTGTCGGTCTCTGGAGTCTTGCCTGTATTGTCGGTGGTCTCGCTGCTAGTGGTGGCCCGTTACAACTTGCCGGAGATTGGCTGAAAGCTGTAACCGGTATGTAATTGAGAAGTCATTTTTAAGAATCACTTTGAATGTTATGGGGTCGGTCCCTTTGGGATTGACCCCTTGGTACGTTTTTGCAGTGGAGACTTTCTAGCAATGGAAACAGGCTTTTATTATCGAGGAATATACGATATACATTTAATAAGAAGATTAACAACTTATTATTAAATGGAGCCCAAATGGCAATTCTTGCAAGAAATGTATTCATTTATTTTCTTTTATTTTCAGCTCTTTTACTGGGAGGGGTGTTCCTGTCCATTGAAAACAGGCTTCCAGGTAAAGACTATAGTGATCTGTTAGTAGATATTTCTGAAGACAGTGTTGAGGGGATTAGTTTTACCGGTACAAAGGCCTCTGTGGTTCTCGTCAGCGGATATCAGTATGACACTAGGGTGGGTGATCCATCTGTTCTTGTTGATCAACTCTCTGACTCCAGAGTAAAAATTTCTTTTTTTGAAGATTATACCCGGTACTATTTCCAGACCGGGCTTTTTCTTTTTATCGTTTCCTTTGGCTTTGTTGTCTGGATTTCACTTTCAGCTCGAAAAAGGGAGGAGGCAGAGAATAAATTTGCCTCCGATAAACTCATCAGTCCCGAGGCAAGTGATGAGAGGGTGACCTTTGACAATGTTGCTGGGGTTCCGGAGGCAAAGGAGGAGTTGGAGGAAGTGGTCTCATTTTTAAAAAACCCCTCACAGTTTAACCAGCTTGGCGCCTTTATGCCGAAGGGCCTTCTATTGCAGGGGCCACCGGGAACAGGGAAGACACTGCTGGCCCGGGCGATTGCCGGGGAAGCCGAGGTACCTTTCTATAGTTTCAGTGGATCAGATTTTGTTGAAATGTTTGTGGGTGTCGGTGCTTCAAGGGTTCGGGATCTTTTCCGTGAAGCGAAGAAAAAGACGCCCTGTATCGTTTTTATCGATGAAATTGACGCCATGGGCAGTAGCAGGGTCACTGCGCCTTCTGACGGTCAGGATGAGAGGGGCCAAACCCTCAATGCCCTGTTGGTAGAAATGGACGGTTTCGGTTCCGCTGATAACATTATTGTGCTTGCGGCAACCAATCGACCAGACATTCTCGATCCGGCGCTTAGTCGTCCGGGGCGTTTTGATAGAAGGATAACCCTTCTGCCACCTGATGTGAGAGGGCGAGTTAAAATTCTTCAGGTCCATAGTAAAAATACTGTTTTATCCCCTGAGGTAGACCTGGAGGAAGTTGCTCAGATCACCTCCGGATTTACCGGTGCGGAGCTGGCAAATCTTGTAAACGAGGCGGCACTTCTCGCAGGGAGAGACCAGGACAGTTCAATTGCAAAGCATCATTTTGATCTAGCCCGGGACAGGGTCATGCTGGGAGTAGAACGTAAAGGTTTTATTCTTACTGAGAAAGATAAGCATATCCTCGCCTTTCATGAGGCGGGGCATGCAATTGTAGCAAAACTCTTACCTGAATCAGATCCCGTTCATAAAATATCTATTATTCCTAGGGGTAGAGCCCTGGGGCAGACCCAGCAGCTACCTCTTGGAGATAGAACAGCATATTCAAAGCCGTATCTGACAAACCGCATCACCACATTGCTGGGGGGGAGGGCGGCGGAAAAGCTGATCTTTAACAGCCGCACCACTCAGGCGGAAAATGATCTTCTCCAGGCAACAGAGATTGCAAATAATATGGTTTGTCGCTGGGGAATGAGCGAGGCTCTCGGTGCACAGGCATATGCTGCGGGTGCAAATAGTTTTTTAGGGGATGACTCCTCTAGAATGTTCAATATGTCCGATGACACCTCCAGACTTATTGATCGTGAAATCAAATGTTTGATCTCCGGTTGCTATAAAAAGGCGATTGCGATTCTCAAAGAAGAGCGTCTGTTTCTCAAAACATTATCCGAAATCCTTATGCAGGCTGAAACCCTTGATGCGGAAGAATTTGAGATCATCTACCAATGTTCCGTTACCAAGAAGGCGGAAGAAGCTGGTACAATAGAAAAAGAATCAGAATGCAGTGTCTGTCCCGCCAAAGGCCATTGTCTGGAATATAAAGGAAACTGATTTGTCATGAACTCACTGAAACGACTCGTCTGGTTCGCATTTGCAGTAGTCATTGGACTGCTTGGTTCCATCGTGTTGCTTGGTGCTAATCAGTACAGACTTGATAGTGCATACAACAAGGTGATCAGTCAGAATGAACGAGCTCTTTTTCAATATATGACCATTCGTGAGTCAATTACTGAAAATCTCATAGGTGGAAGCTGGCTGCATGCGGGCTCAATTGCCGATGATATTGAAAAGCTTAACGGTGAGCTTAATCGTCTCAAAGAAAACAAACTTGTATCAGCAGAGTTGAAAATAGCTCTTGTGGATAAAATAGATCTCACCGGTCTCGCCATTCTGCTCCGTCAGGTTATCCGTAACCCTGAAAATATAGAGCGCAGTAAAAAACTCCAGGAACAGCTCCGCTCCATATCTGATTATTTGATTCAGTTTGACAGAATCATAGTCGATCAGGCCCGTACCCGTATTGTCAGTTTTCAGACTGTGGTTATTGGAACCCTCGGACTCATTGTCAGCCTTGCTTCTTTTTCTCTTATACTGCTTTATCGAAACACTGTCTCTCCACTTATTCAACTGTCCAGAGTTATCAGAGAAGATAATTTAACTGCGGACTCTCTTACGGTAGCCCAGCCTGTTGTCACTGAGGTGGCCGAACTCATTGAGGCGCTGATTGAAATGGCAGGAAAAAATGGTTTGGCAGTTGATAAACAGAATTCGTCTGAAGACAGCAGGACTGCTGAAGCCCTTCTTGGGGAGGCGGTAAATGAGACAACCAACAGGCTTAATGGGATAATAAATTATGCACAGTTACTCTACGACTCGGAAGATGGAGCCATGGATTCTGAGGAGCACAGGGTAATGTTGCAAAAGATAATAGAGAGCGGTTCTGGGATCGCTGAAGAGTGGCAGAAATTTAAATAGGAGGGACAATGACGGAAAAACAATCAGATCTACCGACAACGAATGGTGACACAGGTGATATGGTGAATGAAGACAATTTTACCTGGCAGCAGAAGGTAGGGCTGTCGATGAAAACCCCTATCGGTCTTCTGGGGATTGGCTTAACCACTGTCTGTATCACGATGACAGTTTTGGGTTTACTCGGCCATATTACAGGACTTATTGAAAATCCCTATGCAGCAATTGTCACCTTTTTGGTATTTCCCTCTGGAGCCGTTTTCGGCTTGTTTCTTATTCCTGTATCAGGCTATTTGAGGCGTAAAAAATGGTTCAAGGATAACATTAATAAAGGCAACGTCATTGTTGATTTTGGCAAGAAGAGCCACAGGAAAACGGTTGTGCTTTTTCTGGTTCTCTCGGTGGTAAACCTTGCTGTATTTTCTCTTGTTATCTACGAAGCGTATCATTTTACCGAGTCTGATTTCTTTTGTGGAGCCATCTGCCATACGGTAATGGACCCTGAATACACAGCCTATCAGAGATCTCCCCACGCCAAGGTTGGGTGTGTTTCCTGTCATATAGGTTCTGGAGCTGAGTGGTATGTCAAGGCAAAGCTTTCTGGATTGCGACAGGTTAAAGCTGTTCTGGACGGTAGCTTTTCTACGCCGATTCCGGCACCTGTTGAACATCTGCGTCCGGCTCAGGATACCTGTGAAGCCTGTCATTGGCCTGAAAAATTTCATGGTAAAAAAGTTAAGCAGTTTGTCAGTTACACCAATGATGATCAGGAAAATCCAGATATTCAGGAGATTGCACTCCATATCGGCGGTCGTAATCCTCTCACTGATACCTTTGAGGGAATCCACTGGCATGTATCAAATAATGTAAAAGTTGAATATGAATCTCTTGATGATAGGCGCACCTCAATAGGTCGGATTAAGGTAACAAAGCCATCAGGGGTTACTGAAGAATATGCAGTTGATGGAGAAGCTGAGGGTGGGGTGAGTAAGTGGAGAACCATGGACTGTGTTGATTGCCATAATCGGCCAACCCATGTTTATGATGACCTGGAGAAAAAAATCGATTTTGGCTTGCACAGCAAAAAAATCGATCCTACTATTCCTGGCATCCGCGAAGACAGCCTTGCCGTACTGCAAAAAGAGTATACTACCCGAGAGGAAGCACAGGAACAGATTGTAGAGAGTTTACTTGCACTTCAAGCAGATCGGCATGACGCTGATTTTGTGGCGGAAAATGAAGCAACTCTTATTTCTTCAGGGGCATATCTTTTGAATGCCTATATGGATAACGTCTGGCCGAAGATGAAGGTTACCTGGGGAACATATAAAGGACATAACGGCCATCAGAATGAAGATGAAGGCTTTGGCTGTTTCAGGTGTCATGATGATGAACACCAGACCGAATTTGGCAAGACTATCTCACAAAGTTGTGACTTATGTCACGATGAACCCTGATAGCAACCGGAAATATATCTCTTAACAAAAAAGAGGATGTGTAGGCATATGCTTACACATCCTCTTTATTATTTAAGAACAGCTTCTACTGACCAGCTACAGAAGCTTGCTTTTGTAAAACATATTGCCCAGTCCCATGAGGGGTGGGTTGAGGTTGACAGCGTCGAGGGAGAAGGCTCTGTTTTTACGTTTGTGTTAAATGGTTGCAACTGTTGAAAAACCTTTGACAAAAATGATATGTACTCCTATATTGGACGTTTACTTCAACAGCTTCCAGGCGGGATTAACTCAGTGGTAGAGTGTTAGCTTCCCAAGCTGAAAGTCGCGCGTTCGAATCGCGTATCCCGCTCCAGTATATTCAGGCACTTATCGTTTTTGACGGTAGGTGCCTTTTCTTTTCCCCCACATCTGTCCCTTTTTAAATCGGGGATTGTCTGTGTTGCACTCTGGAGTAGTAGGAGATAATAGATCCAGCGGGCTTGCCACCGGATTTCTCATATCTTTTATTACGTGGGTATAAATCATGGTGGTCTCTACTTTAGCGTGACCGAGGTATTCCTGTATCTGCCTCAGGTCGACGCCATTGAGCAGAAGGTGAGTAGCAAACGAATGCCTCAAGGTATGGACGGAGGCATGTTTATGGATTTCACTCTTTCTGAGCACTTTTTTCATGGCACGCTGGACAAAAGAGGTTGATACATGATGACGTCTGATGATCTGGCTTCTCGGATCAACAGATCGTTTTGAAGATGGGAAAAGCCATTGCCATGCTTTTTCTTTGGAAGCAGCAGGATATTTACGGGCAAGTGCGTCCGGTAAATAGGTGCTTCCAAACCCTTCGGCAATATCGTCTTTGTGTAACGACAGTACGTTCTTTACCTGTAGTTGCAATGCCGGAATCAGCGCAACAGGTAACAGCGTTGTACGATCCTTTGCACCCTTTCCGTCTCGAACATAGACCAAATGTTGCTCGAAATCGAGATCCTTAACCCTAAGGCGACAACATTCATTGACGCGTAAACCTCCTCCATAAATGAGTTTTAACATCAATCCGTTTACTCCATTCACCTCGCCCAAAAGCTGCCGCACTTCATCCACTGAAAACACCACAGGTAATCGTTGAGAAGGCTTCGCTCTCACTGTCTCCTTCATGTTCCCCAGTTCAATATTTAAGACTAAACGAAAAAACATAAGTAGAGAATTGAAAGCCAAGTTCTGTGTGGCAGAAGAAACATTTTTCGTAAGGGCAAGATGGGCTAAAAAATCTTTCACTATTTGAGGCGTATATGCTTTCTCTTTTGGCTTACTTGATTGTCCCTCATTGCAAAAATGTATAAATCGGCGAACCCAGTGAATGTAGGTTTTTTCTGTGCTCAATGCGTAGCGTCTAAGTCGTAAACATTCTCTAAATTTTTTTTCTGCTGCAGAAAGATTTGAAAAAGAGGGTGCGTTGTCGACTGCTACAGGTTTATCTCTATCAGTACTGCTACCCACAAAATTGGTAAAATATAACCGAACAGCTTGTTCTGCCTGGCGTATTTGCCAATCGGCATAGTTATCGATTTCAGCGAGAGCATTAATAAACAGAGGGAGCTGGTCGTACCAAGGGATATCACGCCATTGTGGTTTCAACACAAAAAACTTTCTGACCCAAATTACCATGAATTTTTCCTTACCAGGTGCAACTATATTGCTGGATAGAAGAAATTCCCCGAAATCTGTCGCATTGAACTCATTGGTGTTATGCATGTTTTTCTGCTTCTGAGGGTTACTTTTGACTTATGATGGCAGCGATATAACCGGAGTCTAGAGCTAGTTATATGGCTGAAGAAAGATGAAATACAACAACAATCTGGCTCAATAAGGAGCAATTCATAACTGAATTTTCCAGTT
>JAAELB010000704.1 GCA_024227155.1 Desulfobulbaceae bacterium | reverse complement strand
GTTGGAATCAAGAGATATTATGCGCACATCCTGATAGTCTATGTAATAGGTTGTGTTTTTAAGTCCCTTGGGACCGTTTTTGGGGAACTTAAAAATCTTTTTCCAATGTTTGCATAGCTTCCCTTTGTAATATTCATGATTGCCCGGGGTTGCAATACATGGAATCATTTTATGTATGAATCCTGTTGCATAGAACCATTGTCCCCATTCCGCATCTTTACATTTGCTGACAATGTCCCCGAGATATAAGATAAATGCCGCATCAGATGCATCGCTGTACGCTTTTCTAACAACTCTTGACCACCTGTTGCGGATGTCGTTTTGTATGTCGCCCATGAAGATGAAGCTGAAAGGTTTGTTTTCATTGCTTGCGGTTGTAAAGTAATTCCATTCGCTCCATTGGCGCTCGTGGCCGACACGATATGCGTAAGTGGTCTCCGGCTCAAGTTCTTTAATATTCACAGAGTAGTAATAGGCCGGCCAGTAAGTTGTTGTTAATATATTTTTTTTGGCGACAATTTCGCATGCATTTTTTGCGAGGTCAGGACCTTTTGACGATTTTGTAATCTGTACCTTGCCTTGTCCGGCACCCATTCTGCACCGCCAAGTTACGGCCATACTTGTAGATGGGTCTGCGGCCCAGCTAAGCAATATTCTGTCGGGTTTAGGTCCAACACCGTATTGTCTTCCGTAGTCGTCATAAGAGTTCCGGATAAAAATAATTCCGCCAAAAATCAGCACTAAAAGCAGGATATAAACATATGTCCGGTTTTTTGTTTTTTTGCTTTTTTTTATATCTGTCGCAATTGACGCCATTAATAAGCTCCATTTCCTAAAATTCCTTTTACAGTAAAAATATAGAAATTACACATAATTTTTTAAAAGCGGTTCTCTAAAAAGCTCAAGTAGACCTTGGGAGAAAGTGATAAAGCACCTATGAGGCTTTCCGGATATCCGCATTTTAAAAAAAACAGTAAGGTCGACACCCACTTTCAACACTCTATTCAAGGCAGAGCGAACAAAATTATTTCCAATAACATACCAAAGCGCAATCAGTTATAAGCGTTTGATTTAACATAAATTAATACAGGTAAGGGTCGTGTCTCGATCTTGATACACTTTGCTCATACCGTCAACAAAGGTGTTGTTGTATGTGCCTTCTTTCTGGTGTACATTGCTGAAGCCAAATTGAAAATTTCAGATTGGTAAGAAATGAATAATGGATTCACAACTTGAGGATGCAACTATAAATGGCAGAATCAATAATCAGCTCAGGCTCTAAAATATCAATTATTATCCCCGGGTGGAACGAAAGCCGAAATATATCAAATTGTATGGAGTCACTTAAGAAGCAGACTAATAATAGATTTAATGTGTTCATGATTCTTGGTGGCGAAGATACAACGTTCATCGAAATGGCGAAAAACGCTGACTGGGAGCAATTGATCGTGCTTGATCAGGTTGAACCCAACAAAATGAAAGCATATAATGCTGTCTTGGGTCATCCTGAATTGGGCGACATCCTGGTATTTTCTGATATGGATTGCGAATTTCCTGACGATTTTCTTGAACTTTACAATGACGCCTTTGCAAATAAAGAAAGGAATATTCTAACCGGGCGGGTTCGCCCTGACCCGCGCAGTAAGAGTTTTGTTGATCGATATCATCGTAATTTTGAAGAAATGATTGCGCCAGGGTCTTTAAAAATAGACCGTTCCATAATTGGATCGAATTTTGCGGTTCGCAAAGAATTCCTTTTAAACAGATTTGGACTTTTCGATGAATCCATTGCCATCGGGACGGATAAAGTTATTTCAAAACGATTTAATGAAATTGGCGAACCCATCTATTTTGATCCCCGGATTATTGTTTATACGCAATTCTTTTCTGCAGGTTTTTTGAAATATATTAACCAGCAAACACGGTGGATTCGAATCCGCCTATTGTTAAATAAAAAATCCAATCCAAAAGCATTCAGGAAGAGTATAGTGACCTTACTGATATCCTGGTTAATGTGTGTAGTGATCCCATTAAGTTTTGTTTTCTCAAAACATATGATTGCAAGTCAATTTATTCTATTTTTCTGGTTTGGATTTATAATAATTGCCTGGCTGAAACGGTATATAATCCTTCGGCGTGGAAGAGAACATGTATTGATAAAGGATTTAATGGGGGCCTTGGGACTGTTGGCGATTCATTTCGGTATTCAAATACTTGCCAGCTTTCAAGTTATTTCTAAAAAACATAAATATCGATGGAAATCGTTAGCTTAAAACAACACGGAATAGATTTCTGCGGACTTTTCCCTGTTTATGAGTAAAAAATAAAGTGGGGACAGGTTGCAAAATAGTGGCGGCCATTCTGTTATAAAATCGGGGTGCAATACGATTTTTTAAGGTGACCACATTTTCAGGAAGTGGAGAAAATGCGTGTATGAATTTAAGGCCGTAGTAAAGGGGGATTAAGGCCCGCTGTTTTTCAGCCAGTTCATATATGAGGTCCCAGTTCAGGTCTGGAATTTTTTTAATGAAATGGGCCATTCCCATGATATGCACAAAACGCATGAACTGATGCTGACAGGTGGCGTGCAGGATGTAATATAAAAATTGAACTTCAGGCCTGGGAATTTGAAACGGAATATTTTTCCATTCGGCGGATGAAGTGTCCTGAAAAAAATGTTGACTGAGCAAGTATCTTTTCTTTAGAAACCGCGGACTGGGCATAAGCTCCCAGTGAAGCTGCACAGGGAATTCAGCTTTTCTGGATGGATTGCTTAAAAGGGTTAATGCGCCTCTTGCTGCAAAATCTTGATCTTCAGAGCCTTCCATAATATCCGGTATAAATCCCATTTCCTGTAATATTGAAGAGGCCTTGCGGGCATCTTCAATACCGAGTAGCAAGTCAATGTCTCCGATGTGCCGCCAGGAATATTCCGGATACAGTTGCTGTCCCCAGAAAGGCCCCTTGTAGGGCATGAAATTGATTGAAGCGTCTTCGAAAATATGAAAAACATGCCGCGTTTGTCTCTCATAATTTTTTTCACGGATCGCATTGTTTATTATGACATTTTGAAATATTGAATCAAGTTTCTCGCATTTACGTGTTTTGGGGTCACTTATCGAGGCGGCCAAAGGGAGCAGCTTATGCCAGGCAAGTCGTTCACAAATCCAGTCAGTTATTTCAGGCGTTACGGTGTCAAAGCGATCTTCAAACGATATCAGACCTTTGATGCAATTGAACAGGACGTGCTCTTTTTTCATTTAATCGCTTCCTCAGTCGATAAAGTTCTGAAAAAACTGCTTGGGGTCTTTAATATCGTCAACTATAATATCGTTGATGATTTTGCCACCTTTCAACATGACAGCCCTGTCACAATGCTGAATAATATGCAGGTGATGCGAAATCATCAGGATCGTACATCCTGGAAGCAGCTTTTGGATGTTTTGCCAGATTTTTTCACCTGTTTTGACATCAATGCCGGATATGGCTTCATCCAGGACAAGTAATTCCGGTTTCTGTATTATGGCCCTGGCCAAAGCAATCATCTG
>JAAELB010000703.1 GCA_024227155.1 Desulfobulbaceae bacterium | reverse complement strand
TCTGCCACAAAAACACAGAAAATAATTTATAAGGTTCTAACCCGACTAGTCGGAAACTTTTTTAGAATCGCTGGATAAGTGCCTTGGGAATTACTTTAAGTTCTTAATTTCAATACAGTCTCCAGATTTCTTGTTTTTTATTACAGTGTTTCTGGAGTAAGGCACTAATAGGTTTTCAAACCCCAATAAACGGGAGTCTCTGATATGAAAGTTAAAGATATTCTGGCAACCAAGGGATCACGAGTTATTACCATAGAAAAGAATACATTGGTCTTCGATGCCATGTCTATCTTTTCTGCAAATCGAGTTGGATCGCTTCTCGTTGTTGATAAAGACGACAACATTCTTGGAATTATTGCCGCAAAGGATGTTCTAATGGCGGTGGTCAATCATTACGAAGAACTTAAGGCCATCGAAGTAGAAAAGATCATGACCAGCAATATCATTGTTGGATCTGAAGAGGATGATATAGATTATATCCAGGCCATCATGACTGAAAATCGCGTTCGACATATACCTATAATCACAGATAAGAAAATCAAAGGTCTGGTTTCCATCGGTGACATAGTAAAATCTCAAATGACAGCCAAGGATGTCGAAAATAAATACCTGAAGGACTATATGGCCGATAAGTATCCCGGTTAAACCGTCCTGCTGCTTTACCAAAGTATGAAAAAAGCTTCCAGCCCGCAAGTGATTGCAGGACTGGAAGTTTTTTTTTTGCTTATGGTTATTTCAACTTCACACTATTTGAAATTCTCCAGCTGTGAAAATATTTTATGTCCGCTGTTGTGACGAATAACTGAGAGAACGTCCGGCAGCTTTTGAACCTGCTTGACAATTTGCTCCAGTTTCATTGCCTCATTGACCTGAAGCCACATGCTGCTCTTCTCACCGTTTCCAAGCGGTATACAGACAATACCCTCAACGTTATAAGCACGCCGGGAAAACAGGCCACAGATATGTGACATTACCCCCGGATGATTATTTACCGTCAACTCTAAAACCGTCGTCGTCCCAGGCTCTTTCATTTCATTACTTTCAACACTCACACTTTTCTGCATTGCATCCTCCTAACATAACACTATTTGAAGCACCTGGCGGAACCATTGGGTACACCTCTTCCTCTCTTCCAATAGGTACATTTATTAGACATGGTCCAGGTTCAGCAAATATCTTTTTCAGCAGTAGCGGTAAATCACATCCAGACTCGGCATTAAAGGCCTTCATGCCGAATCCTTTTGCAATTGTAGCAAAATCGATATCAATCTGGAAATCCGAGGCCATATACTGTTTTTTATAAAAGAGATTCTGTTGCTGTCGAACCAGACCAAGAGAGTTGTTGTTCATAACAATAATCTTGACGTTAACATTCTGCTCAACTGCGGTTGCGAGTTCCTGGATATTCATCTGCAGACTTCCATCACCAGTGAATAGGACAACTTGGCTGGAAGGGTTCGCCACCGATGCCCCAATTGCTGCTGGCAGACCAAATCCCATTGTACCGAGACCACCTGATGTCAGAAGTTGTCTCGGCCTCTTAAATGGAAATACCTGTGCTGTCCACATCTGATGCTTTCCTACATCGGTTGAAACAAAATCACCTTCTTCCAGCAGCGTGGCAATTTCTAAAATGAGTCCGTAAGGCTTTTCAGGCACCGTAGCATCGGGAGAGGTCATTGGATACTGTTCCTGTAGCAACCCTATCCTGTCCCTCCATATTTTCCTTTCATTTATTTTTATCAGGGGAACAAGGGATCTGAGTGACTCTTTTACATCCCCCACCAGACCAATATGTGCAGTTTTAAGTTTAGAGACCTCACTTGGATCAATATCCATATGGATCACGCTGGCTTCAGGACAGAACTCAACGATCTTTCCCGTTGCCCGGTCATCAAAGCGCGCCCCGGCGGCAATGAACAGATCACATTCCTGTAGGGCCATATTCGTCCACCTTGCAGCATGCATCCCAAGCATCCCCAGGGAAAGGTCATCGTCTGCCGGTAATGCCCCAAGTCCCATCAGTGTCATGGTGGACGGCAAGGAACCTTTCTTGATAAGCCTTGCCGCCTCTTCAGCAGCCCTCGCATGAATAATGCCACCGCCAAGGCATAGGATTGGTCTTTTCGCACGGTTTATCATGTCCGCCACTGCCCGCAGCTGTTCCATATCCGCAGGGGGTTGTTCTATCTTTCTTCCGGGTAGAGGCCATTCATTAAAAGAAATTTCTGCCATCTGTACATCTTTTGGTACATCTATAAGTACTGGACCCGGTCTACCAGAAAGAGCAAGTTCAAAGGCTCTTGGGATTATCTGCAGAAGTTCTTCAACGGATCTAACGAGAAAGTTGTGTTTGGTAATGGGAATAGACATACCATATGTATCGACTTCCTGAAAAGCGTCGGTTCCAATGAGTGATGCCGGAACCTGCCCTGTTATACAGACCACCGGAATTGAATCAAGATAGGCATCTGCAATGGCAGTGATAATATTTGTAGCCCCAGGGCCTGAGGTTGCAAAACAGACCGCCGCTTTGCCAGTAGCCCTTGCAATGCCCTGGGCAAAGAAACCTGCACCCTGCTCATGGCGACATAGAATATGTTTGATTGTCCCTAACTCAAACAATGCATCATACATGGGCAGGTTAGCACCACCCGGAATTCCTGCGATTGTATCTATGGATTGCCGCTCCAGCATCTTAATTATCAGCTCGGCTCCATTCATCGTATACATGTCTTTCCTCCTGGAATTTTTCTAGGAGGCTGTCCGAGAATGCCCTTTCACCACATATCGTCGTTATGTCGAAAAAATAATGCTCGCAATATTAACTATATGGCTGTGCTTATTTTTTCGACATGCCTCGATCTGCGGCGAAATTCCTATTCTCGGACAACCTCCTATGCCAGCAGATCCACCTGAAGCGAGGACATAAAAAAACCCCCACAGGCGAAGTGCCAGCAGGGGTTAAATAACTATTTTTTCTATGTTTTCTCCCCTATGGCACTCCGCCTTCAACCTTTCGGACCACGACCACCACACTAAGGACGAGTGCGACGTTGACTAGTAGACTGCTGATAATCGTGGAGAAGGTTTGCATGTGTGCTATTGGGTTTCCTGATAAGTTTTTTAAGATTATGCTTAATCAGATAGCAGAATTAGATATCGCCGTCAACTTCTTTCTTGTTCAACAAAGAACCTTACTTAATTTTCTTTACGAAATTGCTGTTCATTAGCCACGCTATCGTGTTTCTTTCAAGATACGAGAAGAACTTTTCAAAAAGAGGTATATCGTGATTGCTCCATTCAGTCTTAACGCCGTTCCCGAAATATTTTTTGCAGCCAACAGCCTCAAACATTTGGCAAAACATATTCTTAAATATGGCAACAATATCGTTCTGGTACTAGGTAGCTCCTCATTTTCCATTTCTAGTCACTACCAACGATTACAGGAGGATTTTACCACCCACGGCATCAGCTATCACATAGCGCAGATCCCAGGAGAACCGTCCCCAGAGATGATCAATAGCATAGTGAAAAGCTATTCCTCTGATAAAATTGACCTTGTCGTAGCTATTGGGGGTGGCAGCAGCCTTGATGCAGGAAAAGCGATTTCAGCAATGCTAGTCGAACAAGAGGATGTTGCTCTTTTTCTTGAAGGGGTGGGAAGTAAGAATCCAAGTGGCAGAAAACTACCTTTCATCGCTATCCCCACAACGGCAGGCACGGGCAGCGAAGCCACTGCAAATGCGGTGATCAGCTCAGTGGGCGAGGCTGGTTTTAAAAAATCCTTACGCCACAACAACTACGTGCCCGATATTGCCCTTATCGACCCAACCCTCACCCTCTCCTGCCCACGGGAATTGACTGTTGCCTGTGCAATGGACTGTTTTAGCCAGCTTGTTGAAGGGTATCTCTCCCTTAATGGCTCAAGCATAACCGATGCCCTGGCACTTGATGGTATAAAAGCCATTAAACGATCTCTTAAAACCGTGTGTGCTGATGCAGAGGAGAACCTCGCAGCAAGAAGTGATCTCTCCTACGCAGCTCTGCTCTCGGGTATTGTCCTTGCCAGTGCTGGCCTGGGCACTGTGCATGGTTTTGCCTCCGTACTCGGTGGACTATATCCAATTCCCCATGGAGTTGCCTGTGGCACCCTCATGGCCCCTGCAAACACAATAACCCTGCAACGACTCCGTGAAAAAAATGAGCCATCAGTTTCCCTTGAAAAATATTCCGAACTCGGGAGAATTTTTAGCGACCAGAAAAGAAAAGAGAGCAGTTGGTACCAGGATTATTTTATCGAAGAGCTGGTGGCACTGACAGAAGAACTATGCCTGCCTCTACTTAGTACATATGGCATCACAAGCAGTGATACTGAAAATATTATAACTGTAACCTCCAATAAATATAATCCGGTCAACTTACATTCTGAGGACCTACACTGGATCATCTCCTCCAGACTGGCATGATATTCTACCGTTCCGCTGAATGCTATTTTCATAGAACTCCAGCAACCGCCTCCTGCCAAGATCGTCCTGTTCTCTATACCAGTCCGCTTGCTGTAAACCATTTTTCGCCAGACCATGAAATTCAGGCGTCACCCTCAGCCCTGGTGTTGTCCACTGCACTGCCTCCTGATCAAGCTCAAAGATGGTATAGCGCATAGGGTAGGAATTGATCGAAGGAACGAGAAAATATGGTATATGTTGCCGGAACTGAAAATGTAACCCGACATGGCGATGTCCTGAGACGACAAAGGCAATTTTTTCGTGGTGTCTTTCCAAAATCCGCCTCACAGCTGCAGAATTTTCAAGGCTATACCAGCGCCCCCTTCTGGAACGACCATCATCCCCCCAGTGGAGCAGGCTATGGTGAACCATTACTACAACCTGTTGCAATGAATTTTGCAGCTGGTCCTCAAGATAGGCTAATTGTTCCGCAGGCAAATTACCGCCCCAGCCAATCTTCTCTTCCCGCAGACAACCGTCAAGGCCAATTACCCTTAAACCACTGGTTAACTCCTGGGACCAGAATATATTACCACTGCTGCCGTAACCGTGGCCTGAAAATATTTTTGCAAAATCAGTTGTTGAAATATAGCTGAAGCCTTTTCGCATTCGACTGGTGTCCGCCGGCCGATAATCATGATTTCCAGAAATCACAAAATATGGAGCCCGCAAACCATCCAGGATATCTTTTGCCACCAACAAATTTTCCCATTCACCATCCGCCAGCAAATCGCCTGCTACCAACACAAAATCCACATTCTTAATATTCAATTCCTCCACCACCATCTGCAGTCCTGTGGTACTAAACTGGCCCATAAGCCAGCCACTACTCCCCTGAATATTAACATGCGGATCACTGATAACACCTAGGCGCGTCTTACCTTTAAGTATATTCAGGCTTCTTGCTAAAAGTTGACAAGGAGAGCTGAGACATGTTGATATTATCATAGTTGCGCTGGTTTGAAGCAGTGAGCGTCTGGAGATTTTGTCTATCATCTCTTTGATTTGATTTCAGGTTGTCAAACTTGACCGGTACTTGCTGCACAATGTAGAGATAACTCTCTTCTCTGTGCAGCAAAAATGGGTAGCCAACCCTTAGCCATTGAATACCGGGACATTGTCATTTACAATAACAGCTCAAGCCAAGAGGTAATGCAATGTGTGAAAGCTCTTCTTTATCCGATCTACGGGAAATATCTTTTGAAAATGTCACAAAATGAGCTGCCATATACGAGCGATTCAACGCTTCGGTTTTTTTTACTGTACTGCAGCTGCTGGCTTCTTGTGATCATCTTTGTTAATTTTTATTCTCTATACAGCATACTGCGGGGACAATTTGGCCTGGGATTTATCACCTATAGCCCAATTCTCTTACCGATCATTTTCTTCCTTATTTTAGCCGTATCTCTTGTAAAAAAACAGCTAAATGAACAAAATCAGTTCCAGATAAGCTGGATCTTTGCCGGAGGGGCACTTGCATTCACTGCGCTTTTCATCCCTGATCCCAACTTTGCCGTCAAACGTATCCACGTGAGTGAGTATATACTACTCTCCCTGCTGGTCCGCTTTACTCTCTGCAATCGTCTTTCCGGCACCTCCCTGCTACTCTTCTCAGCTCTGGTTACTGCTGTTTTTGGTATACATGATGAATTTCTCCAGGGGATACATAGTTCACGTACCTTTGGTCTCCGGGATATCGCTGTCAACACAGTGGCCGCTCTCGCAGGGTGCTTTCTCTGGCACGGTCTGGCTCTCTTTGCAGGGAAAAAAAAGATGAAAGGGCCGGACAAAAAACAGATTTTTCCCACGGGCGGCTACCTTCTCTGGCTCTCCCTCTCTGTCTTCCTGCTCATCCTGCCAATGCCCGCCTACAGATTTGCGGCAATACCAATCTGGATCTGTCTACCTCTTGCAGCATCTGCGGTCTACTGGTGCTGTTTTTTCATCAACCACGACTCGGAGCTTCGTCCGGGTATAAATGTTCTTAGCTATACAACTATCGCTCTTCTTATTTACCCGGTGATCATCAATATTTTCCACCTCCCTTTTCATTAGTCCATCACCATGCTGACGGGAAAAGCCTTGGAGACTACTCAATGACAATTGCATCTGGAAAGCATACAATTTCCATATACACCGTTATCCTTACTCTTATCACTGCTACCGCTTTAAGCCTCAGCCTGGTTTATTACACCAATGGGCTACTCCACTCCCCACTCTGCAAACCATATCTCAAAATCGAACAGGTTATGCTACAGAAATATAATACGAAAAAAGGTGTGGACAAGAGAGAGGAAAAAGTTCTGGCGCAGGACTACTGGCTGAGATACGAGGACATAAAAAACGATAATTATTGGGGGGAAAACGGGCCGATGGGAATATTTGGCCCCCGGGATCACTTCCAGCAGCACGGGAAACGTGAAGGCCGAATATTTCAGCCAGTATTTCGACCACAGGATATGGTCCAGGAAACCCGACTGGCACAAGCGTACTGGAGGCGATACCCTGAAATAAAGGATCACGCTATCTGGGGTATTAATAGTTCAATGGGGATCCTGGGGCCAAGGGATCATCACCGGTTCCGGGGACGCCATGAAGGAAAGATATGGACCATCTCACCTGCAAATGATTCTCAGCAATGAAGGAGTCCCTTCTCTTTGTACCATGCCGCGGTCCTGCTCAGGCCATCATGCAATCCATATTGGGGAGAATAACCTATGAGATCTTTAGCTTTGCTTATATCAAACGACCTGCTCTTAGTGAAAAAATCGACCCTCCGCCTGTAGATTGGAGGCTCAATCCCAAGGGGTATACAAATTTTTTCACACAGGGACCCAACGAGCTGAAATGGCAACGCAGGTATATGAACCAAGGTTTCAGGGCGATTTGTTATCCTTGCAATTGTTGTTATAAGATCATCGAGAATCATATTTTCTTCTCCGCCGATGATAAACACTTCACCAACCGCCGCTTTATGCTCTGCAGCAAGTAGAAAACCCTGTACCAGATCATCGATAAAGACCATATGATAGAAAATCTTACCATCACCGATCACCGGTGTTACTCCCTTTACCGCCAGCTTAAAAAGCTTTAGTAAACGCATATCACCGGGACCATAGATAGCGGTGGGTCGAATAACCGAAAGTGGAAAACTATTTTTTTCTGCAAACTCCCTGGCCCACAGTTCACCCTCAAGCTTTGTTCGCTGATAGATATCTCCGGGTGCAAATGCAGCTTCTTCATTAGTATCCGTGCTTTTCACGTCGCCATGGACACCTGCGGTACTGCAGTGGACAACACGCTTCACATCATTTCTTAAAGAGGCCTCAAGCAGATATTGGGTCCCTTTGACATGGATGTCATGGTAGTCTTGATCAACCGATGCCGCTGATCGAAACATAGCTGCAATATTGAATATTTTTTCCACCCCTTTCACAGCATGTTCCACCGCATCCTGGTCGCGAATGTCTCCCTCCAGGATTTCCAGCCCTTCACTGGCCTCCAATGCTACCCTGGTCTTTGAGCGCACTAAAAGCCGTACCTGATGACCATCATCCAATAATTTCTGGCTTAAATTATGCCCGGTAAATCCTGTTCCACCCGTGACAAGTACTTTCATTTTTTCTTTCTTAACCATTTATATAAAGGCGCTTACCCCGTTTTTCCTACCGTTTGCGGGGTTATTTTTTTAACCGATCACACCTGAAAATTATTGGTGATCCCAAAAACCTGGTAAACCCAAAGATTTTACATATTGTCTCCACCGATGCTGACACCGTCCGATTATTCAATTTACGGTGAACCACCATAGGAAGGAAAAATTGAGGTAGAAAAGATGGCTGACAAAATCCATGTTTACTAATCTCTCTGGATATTTGCGCCCTCGTATAGAGGGTAAATGGTCTTGTATTGCCCTCCATCTTCTTTTTCATACCAAAAAACTGCTCATAAAAAATATTGGTAGAACGTTTATCAGGATAATCCATGATGACACATTTATCTGCGACCCTGCAAAGCTCTGCAAGAAGTGCCGGCCACCTGGTAACATGGGGTAGCAGACGAAAAGACAGAATCACATCGAAAGAACGATCAGCATAGGGCAGCGCCAGGGAATCACAGGTGCAATAATCGAAATCACTGGGAGCAATACGCTGATCAAGCCGGGTCCTGCAACTATCGTCACTTCCCGTTACCGTTATATCAAATCCTTTCTTTACCAGGGGTTCAGCCAACTGTGCATGCCCTCCCCCAACATCAAGAATTTTCGCTTTCGGCAGATCTCTTAACAGAGAGAGAGTAATTTCTGTCTGTCTGTCTAAAAAAAACTCACCCGCCGCACCACTAAACCTGGATGCATAATCCGCCGTCGCTGTTTCTATATCTGCTGTTTCTAAATACATCGTATTTATATCCTGCAATTTCTAACTCCCCACTAAGAGGATATATAAGTGCCTCATTTCAAAACACACTTCAGCTTTCCTGTTTTATAACAAGCTTTCAGGAGTAAGGCACGAATAATGAATAGCCCCCGTTGTCTAACTGCCACCTAACCTCGATAGCTATAAAATTTACCAGACACAGCTTAAAGCCGCAACCGCAGCTGACTTTTTACAAAAGATATCGGATGCATAGAGCTGCCAAATGGTGCAATACTGGTCCTGTCGTTCAGGAAGAGCGGTTTCAGACCTGCGACAGGTTGAGACATATCACATTCTGCATTAATAAAACCACCAAAACTTCCGGCCCGAGCCTCTTCACTTTTCAAGGGCAGTGGGTCACTTCCAGATATCAGATGATCAGCAAATTTAATATTATTACAAAGTGTTGAGCGTGGCCACACAGATGGCCGGCCACCGCTGTCACCTAAAAAGAATGGGCTGGCATGTCCCGCTTTGCAATAACCCTCCAGCAATTTGCCACGAGCCCCAAGCCATTTACCGGCCCCCCAGGGACAAACAGGCACCCCACCACTAGCGACAACCGCCTCCACTGCTTCGGGCAGCTCCAATATATCTGGAAAATCCGCCCCCGTCATCAGGGCCAACAGTTCCAGCTTCTCGCGGGTTACAATTTGTCGTCCAGCCACAACGATCAGCCTCATTTCCGGATTCTCGTTATGGCTGACAGCAAGTGATACATTCTCCTCTAGAGTCTTTACAGACCAATTCCCGACTACGGATAGTTCCTGAAGCCTTGTGAAATAGTTACAATCTCCAGCCTCCGTCAACAATAAAAAATAATTTATGTCACCGCCAGCATCTATCTTTTCTCCCGCTTCGGAAAAATTCTTATAGGCCGATGTAAAAAAACTATTGAGATCAAAACAGTCATAAATATGCACATGGGCGTCAAACAATATCATAAAGCCATCCAGCTAAAATTATAGTTCAAGGGGGCATACTTTCATTACCCCCGATAAACGGTAAATAAGTCGTGATAAGTGCCACGGAGGTTACTTTAAGTTCCTGATGTTAAATAACTCTCCAGCTTTCTCGGAGTCTGCGCTACCTGTTTTTTATTGCTGTTTTTATTGAGTAAGGCACTAAATTGTACCCGCAACCATATCACGACCAAATTGAACGGCCCTGTCCATTTCGTCCGGGGTCTCAAGAACTGCCTTTTTCTCATCAACCCCTTTCACTAAAAACTCTCCGCCATACTCAAAATCCATCGCATCAAAGATATATCTTGCAGTCAAAACAGAGCAATCAAAGATCTTTTCTCCTTTTGTGGCCGCTGTTGAGAGGAGATAGCCCTTCCTTCCCTCTCCTTCCCTGAATCTATTTTTTAGCAAATATTTTCTCGCCCAGAGCGCCTGCATTCTGTCTCCAAAAATTTTACTCTGCGCCGAAAGACCATAAAAATATACCGGGCTTACAAGTAGTATTCTATCCGCAGCATCCGCGGCTTCATAAATGGACTCCATATCATCTTTTATCACACACACACCGGTTTTATCACAACCACCACACCCCTGGCACGGCCTCAGTTTTAAAGTATTGAGTCTGACATAATCAACCGCCCCGCCACTTTTTTCCACCTGCTCTGCAATTTTTTCTACAAGAACTTCGCCGTTACCGCCCTTACGAGGACTTCCCAACACCACCAGTAATTTCATAGCTAGGTCTCCCTTTAATTTATGGCTACACCGTCATATATCAGAGCTTACTCTAACATTATTAATGGACACCTGTCAGCCACATTGTTGCAATCTCCCTTTTCTTCAAGTGGTGTGACCTTTACAGTAATCGTCCCCTAAAACTTTACCGATTCCTTACCTCAGGACAGTTGACACCTGACAGATAAGTTATACTTTTCTCTATCAGAATCTGAAAATTAATTCAGAACAAAAATCAATTATTAAGGGGGATATTATGATTACAGTAAAAAACATTGGAAGCCTTGTCTTAGGTTCCGCGCTGGCCTTTTCAGTATGTGTATCAAATTCTTTTGCAGAGGAAAAAACAGGAATCCCAAGCCTTAGCGCAGTTGCAGACAAAGCGAGCGCCGTGGCAGAGAGCGGTTCCCTGGCGGATCTCATTAATATCAACAATGCAACTCCTGAAATGTTAGCCAAAATTCCAGGAATTGGTCCCAAACTTGGGGAAGCTATTACCGCCTACCGGGATGCAAATGGTACTTTTACACAACTAAAGGACCTGCTCAATGTAGAGGGAATCGATATGAGTTTACTGGAAAAAGTAAAACCTTTCCTTAAATTCTAACCCCGGCAAGCAGGAAACAAGCCGGAATAAGTGCATGTTGAACTCCATCATCAGGCTGGCTGTAGTTCAACAGAACAGGAAGGTGTGGATTTTGCTATCATCCAGTGTACTCTGGTACATTGGGTGATAGCAAAATTTGCTGCACATGATGATGAGGAACTACACCACCATCAGACTTTTAATGCCTCGGCTATAGCATCACAGACATAGTCAATATTTGACTTAGTCAAACCGGCAAGATTGATCCTGCCACCACCAACAACATAAATAGCCTTATTATCCCGGAGCCACCCGACAATAGCATCGGAGAGACCACTGAAAGAGAACATCCCTCTTTGCGCGGTAATATAGCTAAAATCACCTTCAACCCCCCGTGATGCCAACCCATCAACCAGAGCCACTCGCATCGCCTTTATCCTGTCACGCATAACCGCAAGTTCTGCAAGCCACTGCTGATGCAATTCTTCATTTGATAGAATCGTCGCAACCACGAGCCCTCCATGGGCAGGAGGATTAGAGTAGATAACCCTGATGGTGGTTTTCAGATGACTCATGGCAACGGCAGAATCATCAGCGCTCGGGCTGACTATCGTTAACGCTCCGGTCCTTTCATTGTATAAGCCAAAGTTTTTCGAAAACGAGCTGGCAACAAAAAAGTCAATCCCGGTAGCTGCAAACTCAACCACCCCGCACCTGTCTGATTCTACACTCTCGCCAAATCCCTGATAGGCAAAATCAAGAAATGGAATCCAGCCTTTTTCTTTTCCAAGAGCAGCAACCTTCTTCCATTGCTCTGCATCCAGGTCAACTCCGCTCGGGTTATGACAACACGCATGGAGGAGTACAATATCGCCCGCCGGTACATTCGCAAGACTCGAAAGCATCGCATCAAAATCCAGGCTTTTTGTCTCGGGATTATAATATCCATACTCTGCAAGCTCAAAACCGGCAGTTACAAATACACCTTTATGGTTGGCCCAGGTAGGATTGCTTATCCACACCTTTGCATTTGGATTAAATTTCTTTAAAAGATCCCCACCCACACGCAGGGCTCCAGTACCACCCGGTGCGTGTGCGGTTGCTGCTCTTTTAGAGGTGATAACCTCACTGTCTCCACCAAAAAGCAGCTTCTGCACCTCGGCTGCATAAACCGGGTCACCAGGGATCGGCAAATAGCTTTTTGTCGCTTCTTTCTCCAGCAGGATTTTTTCAGCCGCCTTAACACAATCTAAGATCGGTGTACTCCCCTGCTCATCCTTGTATACCCCAACCCCCAGATTCACCTTTTCGGCTCTTGAATCACTTTTAAATGCCTCGGTTAAACCAAGGATCGAATCGGCTGGTGCTGCTTCAACTTTTTGCCACATAGTTCCTCCATTACGTGAGTAATTATTTATTTTATGGGACATACTAGTAAAAACATTTCATATTCGATGTCAATAGCAATAAGAAAGAGATAAGGTATAACCACGGGAAACATGAGCCCCGAATTTTCTTAGATTATTGCTCTCGTGCATAGGGCCATGCCATGATGCCGCCTTCCATGACCTTGACATTGGTCCAACCGTTTTCCTCCAGTACAAGAGCTGTCTCATATCCACGAAGACTTATCTTACAAAAACAGATGATTTCTGCATTTTTGTCCGCCGGAAGCTGGTCAAGTTGCCCACGCAGTGCGCCAACGGGGATATACTTTTCGCCAATTCCCAGACGTAACACTTCATACTCATCCGGACCCCGGCCATCGATAAATACGACCTTCTCATTATTGTCTACTTTCGCCTTCACTTCTGCTGCGGTGATAGTCTTTAAACGCCCTTTCATCTTATTTTCTACAATATGTGCAGATGCGATAAAATGATCAATTGCCAGAGAGTAAGGCGGAGCATATGGAAGGTCTGCACAGGTGAGTTGACTTAACTGCATCTTGCCCTGAATCGCCATGGCCGCAGTTGCAAGCTGCCTGCTCACGTCTCCATTGCCCACACACTGGTAACCAATTATCCGCTCACTCTCTTTATCTATCACTATTTTTGAGATAAGCAGTTTTGCTCCCATAAATCCCGGTTTATCAGGACTTGCATTGACCACAGTCTCAATATTAGTAAGACCACTCTTCTTTGCTGCCGTTTCTGTCAAACCCGTTGCTCCGGCAGCAAAATCAAAAATTTTGCAGATGGCTGTGTGCACTGTTCCCGGGAATTGCACGCTGTTGCCCAGCACCACATTTTCACCCGCCACACGACCCTGCAGGTTTGCAAGATCTCCCATGGGGGCCAAAGTGCTTTTACCGGTGATGAGATGTTTCACTTCAACACAATCCCCGGCAGCATAAATATCCGCATCAGAGGTGGTCATAAATTCATCAACAACAATGCCACCTAGCTCACCAATTTCAAGCCCCGCATCTTTTGCCAACGCAATATTTGGCCTGACACCTGTTGCGACAACGGCCAGTCCACAATAGATGATGGTATCATCTGCGAGTTTCACCCCTGCAAGTTTGCTGCCTTCCCCGACAAATCCCTTGATAGATGTGCCTGTTAAAACCTTCACACCCTTACTTTTCATATGGTTTGCGGCAAGACCCGCAAACTGTGGCTCGAGGTGGGCCAGAATTTGAGGTGCCATTTCCACCAGTGTCACATCCATTGAAGAACCAGCGAGAGCCTCACACGCCTCTACTCCAATCAAGCCACCGCCTACAACCACTGCACTGGTCACCTCTTTTGTATCTTTTACTTCCCGTAAATAATCAGTATCAGACATGGACAGCAGAGTTGAGATCCCATCTAATTCGATACCCGGCAGGGGTGGAAGAGCTGATCCTGCCCCTGTACAGAGAATTAACTTGTCATATGAAACCTGTAGCTCTTCCCCTGAAGGCAAGGATCTGCAAGTTATTATCTTTTCTTTGCGGTCTATGGACACCGCTTCAGTTTCGGTAATTGCTTTAATGTTTTTTGTTTTTTGGAAGAAGCCAGGATCTCTCACCACACCCGTAGGGGTTGCAAGCAGCATATTGCGGTCATTAAACACACCCCCAACATAGTACGGGTACCCACAGGAGGCCATGGAAAGATCCGGCTCCCTTTGGATAATAGTTATCGCCGCTTTTTGATCAAGTCTTCTCGCTTTTGCTGCCGCCTTTGCCCCTGCTGCAGAACCACCAATTATTACTATTTTTGTCTCTGACATTACTTCCTCCTGGTATATAAAACTCCTACATTGTGTCATTTTGCACATATGCTCGTAACAAAAACGTCTATATTCTCTCCACACTATAGAAAAGTCAAGCATTAAGTAATTAGTGAAAAACAAAATAGAACGGTACAGTGTGGTATGTGAGGAAATGCGGTCCAGGATTGAATACCATGAGCCCGGAAGTTCTTTTTATAGAAGGCCTCAAAGACAGGCAGATAGTGAACGGAGTGAGACCTTCGAGGCACTGAAACCCGTCTATTCAGCTAAAAACATGTAGCATGAAAAGGGCTTCGACGCCATGGAATATGGGATGTGTGAAATCAGTTGCGGGAGAACCGCCTTTACGATAGGATATGGCCCAAACAGCTGCGACTAGGAGATTTGGCAAAAACCCATTCTCGGACAGTCTCCAGGAGACTGCAGGTGGGTAAATAAGCCTTGGCAGTTACGAAAAACATACTATTCGGAAAACAACAATGAGCAATCATCTGCGCGTAGAAAAAATCGGCGGCACGACCATGTCCCGCTTTGGCGAGGTTTTAAACAACGTCATCCTTAAAGATAAAAACGATGTATATAATAGAATTTATGTTGTTTCTGCCTACTCTGGGATCACCAACGAGCTTCTGGAGCATAAAAAGACAGGCCAACCGGGTATCTATCAGACCTTCGTCCATAATAAGGCGTACGAGCCTGCGATGCTTAACCTGCAAAATAAGCTCTGCGAACTCAATCACAGCTTCAAAGATGTCGGCCTGGACACTGAAAAAGCTGACGAGTTTATCTGTGACCGAATCGCTTTTACAGTCAACATCCTCAAAAGCATGGATAACGTCCTTGGCTCCGGCTATGTGAACAGGACAGAAGTTCTGCTGGCTGCACGGGAGCTGCTTGCCTCAATAGGGGAAATGCATAGTGCCTTTAACAGTACCAATATTTTGCAAAATCTGGGGTATGATGCCACTTTTGTCGACCTGAGTGGCTGGAAAGACCGAAAAGAGAAAACCATCGACCAACGCATCACCTCCTCATTTGAAGGGCTTGACCCAAAAAAAACCATCTGTGTTGCAACAGGTTATACCAAAGGTACAGAAGGTATCATGCGGGAATTTGACCGCGGTTATTCCGAGGTAACATTTTCAAAAATTGCGGTTCAACTCAAGGCGGAAGAGGCTGTAATCCATAAGGAGTACCATCTCTGCTCGGGTGATCCCATGATCATGGGTGAAGAGAATGTACATCCCATCTGCAACACAAACTTTGATGTGGCGGATCAGCTCGCCGATGTGGGGATGGAAGCTATTCATCCAAAAGCATCAAAACCTCTTGAGATAGCAGGTATTTCCATCCGTGTAATGAACGCCTTTGACCCCAGCCACCAAGGGTCGCTGATGACCAAAGACTACATCTGCCCCAAATTAAAAACAGAGGTGGTTACCGGCTCACAGAAAGTGACCATCGTCCAGATACACGATACCAGAATGGTTGGTGAAGTTGGATTTGACATGAAAATCATGAAAGTCCTTGAAAAGCATGGGGTCAGCTATATCAACAAGGCCACAAACGCCAACACCATTGATGTTATTATCGACGACAAGGACTGCACAGAAGAACTTGTCCAAGACCTGAAAAAACTGTTTGAAGTGGTCACCACCCAGGAAGTTGCGATCGTCTGCGCCATAGGCTCCAACATCGCCAAACCTGGTATTCTGGCAAAAGCGACCAAGGCACTTGCGGACGCTCACATCAATATTCTCACTGTCTCCCAGACCTCAAGACAGACAAATATGCAGTTCACCATATATCGGGATCATTTTGTCCTGGCACAGCGTGCCCTGCACGATGCCCTCTGCATGGGCGATGAATAAATAGAACGGATTTGATTTGTAAAAATGAGCGGTAAATTACACTGATCTATCCGCTCATTCCTTCTCTTGGAGGTACTTTTTTACAGTCCTGCGATCCAACTGCACAAGTTTCGCCACCTTTTCCTGGGTACCGTGTTGTTCATATAAAAGAGAGCAGTAGTGAGAGAGTAGATCGCGGGCACTGAACCGGCCCTGCTGATACTTCTCCTGGAAACTCACCCACTTCTCCCTCGACTGTGATGTTTCTGACCAGCTGTAACAACGATTCAGGAGCATCTGCCGCACACACTGCTCCAGTTCTCGTATATTTCCTGGCCAGTGGTAATTGTGAGGTTGTGATTTTTCTATCAGCTGTTCTATTTCAGCTGTCAGCTCCTCGGACGAATAACCAAGAATACGGCCTACGGTCCTGGAAAGTATCTCACGGAGTTCCCCCGGATGCTCCGCCAACCGTTTCCTCAGGGGTGGAACCTCAATGGTATCTGAGCAGAGCCTGTAGTAGAAGTCATCTCTAAACTTTCCCTGCTTACGCAACTCATCAATAGGCTGATTGGTGGCAGCAATCACCCGTCCTTCGAACTTTTCAACCCTGTGGCTGCCAACGGGGGTGAACAGTCTTTCCTGCAGTACCTGAAGAAGCTTTATCTGCACCGGGATTGATACCTCCCCAATTTCATCGAGAAAAATTGCTCCATGGGGACTGCACCTGGAAAAAACACCTTTAAATGAATCAACAGCGCCGGTAAAGGCACCTTTCCTGTGTCCGAACAGTTCCGATTCAATGAGAGATTCCGAATATTGAGATAAATTAATCGAGATAAAGGTTTGGGCAAAGCTATCAGCAAATCGCTTTGTCTTCTCATCGAACTGGATAAATCCGGACCGACCTATGGCCCCGGCTGCCATCCCTTTGCCAGTACCCGTTTCACCGAGAAGAATTGTAGAAAAATCCTCCATCCTGTTCCACAGATAGGTCTCGTACAAACCGACATCATAGGTGAAGATATTGTTCCACAGTGATTTTCTCAACTGGGTAACGCAGTGGCTTTTTCCAGCAATATTATTAATAAAATAGAACGCCCTGCGGAGCTGAAAGAACAGAGAAAGATAACGAAGAGCTTCTGCTTGAGAGAAGCCATATGTATAGAGGAACTGTAGCACCTCATCTGCAAAGTCAACCCTGCATGGCTTTGCCCCCTGCTCTATCTGCCGATCTATTAACCTGTCGTAGCTGGCGCAATGGTGATGAAAGGTATAAAAAAGAACACCGTAGCGAAGAAGATCAAGCTCTTCCGCTGATAACGACTTATTTTTATTGGTGATATCGTCCTTATATTTACTAATTCTAGCAACTACCTCCTCCATCAATCTGGCGAGAATCTGATCATTAGAACTTGATTTCGACATCCCCGTCAATTCAAGATCCACCGCTGCCCGGGTAGCACCAAATGGGTTTGCAAAAACAGCTTTCTTAATCTTGGCGAAAAAATCTCTTTCCAGTCCATCCATCCTTGCTCCTCCATAAAAAAAATCCAACTGTACACCAAAGGTACATTCAACTCACAAACAATACATTAAATGTACACCATACAAAGATTAACCAAAAGAGCAAAACCACTAAACCACTATTATATCACAACAATATAGTTTACCACCAAAAATGGCACACATGGTGCAATATCCACTGCATAACATCAAATACCAGTAACCGTTCACCAGCACCCCATTTTCGTCCGATCAGGCCTCCTGGCATAGCCAACTATAGCCAGGAGACCAGCTTGAACGAACCTGGAGCACTGGACGAACGGTTACAAATACCACAACAACCAGGAGGAAACCATGAACATCACAGGAAAAATTAAAAATTTACTGGCAGCAGCCATCATACTATGCAGCAGTTCGGCATATGCAGGAAACGCAGTTATTGCAAGCGGCGAAGCAAGTGAAGATATGGCGGAGTCAGTTATACACCTCGCCTCCGCCTCTGCCAACCTTTCCGGAGCAAGCCTTAACCTGAGCGGGGAAGTTGCCATAGCACTCGGCAGGCCATTGGCTGATGTGGTTGTCCGCTCAGCGGAGATATCCTCTGACGCTCTTATCTTTTCTGCCGCATCTTTATCAGCCGGCATACTTACTACCGCACACCTCAGCTCCCAGCTCACCAGTGCTGGTATCCAATTCTCTGCCGATTCTGCAACCCTGTCAGCGGATGCTGCACAGGCCGGAATCTATCTTTCCGTGGACACTGCAGAATTTTTTCTAGACCAGGCGGTATCAGTTGCAGCGGCCAGCGGTCGCTTGAGCGGCGAAGTTGCCGAGTTGACCGTTGCCCTCTCCGCTGCTGGAGTTGAACTCAGTGCAGACAGCGTAAGACTCATCGCCAACGCTGGCAACGCGGGAATACACCTCAGTGGCGAGATGGCGGATGCGATAATTTCCGCGTCACTAGCGGTTGCATCCGAATGTATCGAAAAAGCCGTGTTCGTAGAGAGATATGTACTCATGACCCTTAAAGACGCAAACAGATTGGTCAAAGAGGCAAGTATCGCAACAGTTCAGATGGGACTCAACGGTGGCAAAAAATCGTATCAGTTCACAGTCGAAACAGCAACACACCTGCACAGCCTTGGGCTTGATGCAACAAAATTTGCAAAAGAGCTGAGTAAGAGAGCCATGCAGCGTACTACAACCGGAGTGACACATATAATCAACGGCACAAACGATACCATTGTGATTGTAATCAATACCGGTTCGGGATTGCTTGTCGCCTCTCTGGACACACTGACTGAAGCCGTAGAAAAGAGTACCAGCAACATCAACAAATGAGACAAACCATGAAAACCTTACATACGCTCAAACGTACACTCATAAGCACACTGATAACCTGCCTACTCATTGCTAATACAGCGTTTGCTGCAGGCCTAAGCGAAGACAATCTTTCAGGCCAGAACCAACCGCAACTACAGGATGAAAACATAGGCCGCACTATGGATCTCATTGAAAAAGTTGAACACTACCTGCGAGCAAACGACACCTACGTCGGCATCATCTCAAGGCGTGGAGCCGGGGACCCGGAAACCGGTGTTTCTGATACCGACGGCTTTGACCTCACAGGGATGGCCCACTCAGGCTTTGTCATCAGGAACGGCTTTGCCAAAGACTCCGAATATATCACCTTCAACCTTGTTCGCTTAAAAGGTGGCAGGAAGGATGGCAATAAAAAATATGATATCAGTGAACTCCGGGTATGGTCACTCCCTCATTTCTTTGTTGGCTCCTTTGAAAAAGATGCCATTGTTTTTTTACCGGAAAAAAAGGTCCAGCTTAAATTATGGAATCTTCTTCGAGCTAATGGAGCTCTTAAGATTGAAGAGCATAAAAGATATCTCAAAGATAAAAATGGCGTACCAAAAAAGGATACAGCAGCCAGCCCGGCTTTTCTGGTGGACCAGGTCATCACGAATGGTGCTTTTCCCCTGCTGCACAATCCTGAGTACAACCTGCTATCAGACTACACCGAACCTTCATCCCAAAATTGCAATGAACATCTGCTCTTAACCTACATAGGTTTCAGGGATCACTGGAATCCGCTAACACCTGGGTATCAAATAGATAACGTGAGTCCACAGATTCTAGGAGAATTCAAAACCACCGCCACAACCGCGTTAGAACGAGACTACGTCCCAAGACAGATGGTCCTGTCACGGACAAAATCAACCTTCGCCTTTGTCCAGAACATTCGCTTTGGCGAGCGATATGCAAAGTCTCCAACATTTTTTGGCTTGAAACTGAACAAGGAAAAATTTGATGTAGTCAGTGTTGACAGTTTTTGTGACCCAGAAAATCGCCCCCTGCTGGGATGGATAGATTTCAAGGTGTTTAGAGAGCAACATAGCGACACCGGAGAGTGGTATATAGAAGACTGGAAGAAAAATTATGTTAAGGTTAACAGATACACGGGACTACCAAACAAGATAAAGGAGATGTAGCAAAATATTTCTACATCCCCCTAGTACACCGTATAGCTTAAACCTTCTCATTGAAGTCATCCCCGAGGTAGTAATCGGCAGATAAGCGTAGACTTCGATCCAGATAGTAGAGAACTTCCTGGATGCCCGATTACAGCACTCGGGCATGACGGATGAGTCCAAATCACCACTTTAAGGTTTACACCGCACTAGCCTGAGAGGATACTCTTTTGACCGACATGCCCAAAAGCGTTAGGATAAAGCGTACCCTCTCTTATTGTGTGTAAGGTAAGTAAATTTTCTCTACTATTTAACAGGACTATTCAACATGGGTAAAAAGCTAAAAATGAGCAGGGAAGAACTCAGCTGGGTTCTTTATGATGTTGGAAATTCAGCATTTGTACTGGTGATGGTTACAGCAATCATGCCCATCTTTTTTAAGGACATAGCCGCCTCCCACCTGCCCGGGGCAACATCAACCGCCCATTGGGGCTTTGCCAATTCGGCGGCATCTCTTATCCTGGCCTGTCTGTCACCGATCCTCGGGGCGATGGCGGACTACCATAATAGAAAAAAGATATTTTTCCTCTTTTTCCTCTTCTTTGGCTTGAGCTTTACCCTGGCACTCCCCCTTGTCGGCCAGGGACAGTGGCTCCTCTGCCTCTTTCTCTTCGTACTGGCAAGGGTTGGATGGGCCGGTGCAAATATCTTCTACGACGCTTTTTTAATCGACATTACCACAAAAGAGAGAATGGATATTATCTCAACCCGGGGGTATGCCTCAGGCTATATTGGCAGTGTTATTCCCTTCGTCATCATCCTGGGCCTTATTCTTTCGGCAGGTATGTCAGAGGGGCTGCCGCTTTTTGAAACACGGCTGGGTTTTGGCATTGTCGCTCTCTGGTGGCTGCTTCTCTCTCTACCAGCAATGAAAAATCTGAAGCAACACCACTATATCCCTCACTCGACAACTCCCATAGCCGACAGCTTTAAACGGTTATGGAAAACGTTAATTGAAATTCGCCAATACAAACAACCATTTTTGTTTCTTGCAGCCTATTTCTTTTATATAGACGGCGTGGGTACAATAATTTCCATGTCCACCGCCTATGGGCGGGATTTGGGATTCAGCGTCACTCTTTTAATCGTCGTCCTCCTTTTTATCCAGGTGGTTGCATTTCCGTTTGCCCTGCTCTCTGGCCGCCTTGCGACTATATTCAGCACAAAGAGAGTTCTTCTCTGGGGAATCGGAATCTACTGCCTGGTCACTCTCCTGGCATTTCTGCTACCATCAATAGATAATATTAGTGTAAAAACCTCTCTTTTCTGGATAATCGCATTCCTGGTCGCCTTAGCCATGGGTGGCATCCAGGCATTGAGCAGAAGCTACTTCGGCAAACTCATCCCACCTGAAAAAAGTGCTGAATTTTTCGGTTTTTATAATGTATTTGGTAAATTTGCCGCAATTACCGGACCGTTTATAATGGGCATCGTTGCGCAGATCACCGGTGAAAGCCGCTGGGGAATCCTGTCAATCCTCCTACTCTTTATCATCGGAGGATTTCTCTTGAGTAGAGTGGAAGAGTAAAAATAATAGTTTTCCATAAAGTCAAAGATCATCTAATGGGCTTAAAACTCCATGACCACCCTGCTGCAGGACATGGGTGTAAATCATGGTGGTGGCAACATCCTTATGACCGAGCAAAGCCTGGATTGTACGAATATCAATCCCTCTTTCCAGCAAATGGGTGGCAAAACTATGCCTAAAGGTATGGGCAGAGATTTTTTTCTTTATGCCAACCTTCTTCGCCGCTGTTTTAATTGCTTTATTAACAACACTGGGATCAACGTGATGCCTTCTGGTGGTCCCACCACGTGGGTCTGTAGATAATTTTCTTGAAGGGAAAATATACTGCCAGTTGAACTCCCTTTGCGCATTGGGATATTTCCGTTCAAGTGCATATGGAAGATAAACAGCACCATAACCCTGCGCCAGATCCTGCTCATGTGTTACTTTTACCTTTGCCAGATGATTATCCAAAAGAGGGATAATAGACTCCGGAAAAGTTGTTATTCTGTCTTTTGCTCCCTTTCCGGAACGAACACAGATTTGCTTCATCCCATAATCAACATCCTGCACCCTGATCCTGACCGCCTCCATTACCCGAAGGCCACTGCCGTATAATATCTTAACAATTAGTTGAGGCACACCCTCCATAACCGTGACTACCTGACGAACTTCTTCACGTGTCATTACAACCGGGATATTGATTTTCTTTGATGCTCTGACAGCATTAATCTCTTCATTTAAAGGAACTTTCAGAACCCTTTTATACAAAAACACAAGAGCATTCATAGCCTGATTTTGAGTTGCAGGGGCAATATTACGCTCTACAGCAAGATAAGTAAGATACCTCTCAATTTTCTCTTCGCCGTTAGTCAGATCTTGCCGGGAAGTCATCTTATGAAAGATGACAAATTTTTTAATCCAGTCACAATAAGATCGTTCTGTATGGATTGAATAATGTTTCAATCTCATTACATCTCTTACTTCATCAAGCAATTTTTTATCTTTTTCTCTTGACACCTATCGCCTCCATGGATTAATCATTGTTATTACACTTTTACTTGATAACTCGAACTTTTGCAAGTTATCAGGGCAATACGACATGTTAATCAATGGTTCGGCATTGAAAGTACCCTGATTCAATCATAAATAAGGAGTGGATTAAGATGAAGAAAAAAGCACTTAAAGTATCAATACTAATGATAATTTACTTGTCGCTATTTTTGCTTTGCCTCACTGCAAGTCTTGCTTTAGCAGAAAAGGTAGTTGTTATTCCACTAAACAGTGGAAAGAGTAGTGGAAAATTCGTTGATGGAAATAATCCAAATGATGCCGTTTATACCGAAGGTAATGTTGGTATTGGAACAACTACCCCAGATACAAGATTGCATGTTAATGGATTAGCCCCGCAAATTAAAATAGAACAAGGCGATAATATGGGGATGTACTTTTGGCAAAACGGAGGTTCTCATGCTGGAATAGATATTAACAGAGACCCTCAAACATATTTGTTTGATGACTCAAATTTAACACATGCAAGAATTAGCTTTGCAGGTGAAGATTCAGATAGCTATCTAATGTTTTATACCGCTAATACAAATAATGTGCATGCTACAGAACAAATGAGAATTGATAAAGATGGTAATCTTGGTGTAGGTACAATGAATCCACTATCGAAGTTAGCAGTTAGTGGCTTGCCTACTTCTCCGCCTGATGTATCTGGCAATGCTGGCGTTGTTTGTGTAACCAATGATGGTAATTTTTGGTTGGATAATGATGGGACAGCCGATTGCCTATAGAAAGCAGGGGGTGGCATTTATATATTCCTTATTGCCAACCTGTAAAGCGGTAAAAAAATGCCGAACAAATCATTCGAGCTGAACCAAAAGATACCGGGAATTGCGAGGTCTACTGCTACGCTTCAACTCTCAGCTAATGCAAAAGCTCACGGTTCGCTCCTTTTGGTCAGCTCAATTCAGCCGTTATACCGAGGAGAAACATGGAACGACAACGACCGCTTGGATTTGCATTATGGGGCGCGGGGTCGGGCCACGCTAACCTGATGATTTGATAACGCATTGTCGATATGTGGGTTACGTAAGTGGTTGATATCACAAGACCACAAAGTCTTTTTTAGGGCAGAAATGGGCAAAATAGGTTAGAAAGCATATTATGGCCAGAGCAAAAAGACATTACATTCCTGAACAAATATGGCATCTAACTCATCGATGCCATAAGCGAGAATTTTTGCTTAAACTAGTAAAGGATAAACGAAGATGGCTTCAATGGCTGTTTGAAGCAAAAGAACGATACGGATTAGTCATTTTAAATTTTACTGTAACTTCCAATCATATCCATTTACTTGTTTTTGATGAAAACGGAAGAGATGTAATACCATCATCAATCAAACTTGTTGCTGGCCGTACAGGCCAGGAATACAACTTACGAAAAAAGAGAAAAGGAGCTTTTTGGGAAGATCGATACCATGCAACGGCGATAGAGTCAGAAGATCATCTGTTCAAATGTCTAACATATATAGATTTGAATATGGTTCGCAACGGTGTGGTCTCTCACCCTTCGGAGTGGTCTTTCTGTGGGTATAATGAAATCCAAAACCCTCGTAAAAAGAATGTGCTTATTGCTTACCAAAAACTTGCAGAATTGACAGGTTTCGAAAGCTATACTGCATTCCGGCAAACTCATAAAGAATTGGTTAATGAATCTCTGGCGAATGGCAAAAACTCCAGACAAGATCAATGGACTGAAAGTATAGCAGTGGGAAGCAAAGTTTTTATCGAAACAATCAAGGAAAAATTTGGCATACTGGCCAAGGGACGGAAAATTCATGAAAAAGACGGAGGGTTTCATCTTCGAGAAGAGATGGGACTCTACATTGCCAATTCAGATAGCGACAATGACAATACGGAGTCAATAAACACATATTATTGGGATGTTATTCTTTAGTTCCAACTTGATAGCGCCACAGAAATAGCTGAATATGCAGGTTTTTTACCGTGTAAGTTGCAAATTGCCCATTAT
>JAAELB010000702.1 GCA_024227155.1 Desulfobulbaceae bacterium | reverse complement strand
GCCCAATCTCTTCGTTAAACCAAAAATTTTATCCTCCGGTAAGCGAGGCACGAGACTCCGAGATATCAACTATATGCCTGTGGTAAAATTTTTTGTTTGCCTCGATATTGAACAAAAATGCTATTAAATCAACAGACTCATTTATTGTGTCGCAATATGAGGTCATCTATGAAATGTATTACCAGTTTCGGTTCTATTTGTTTGATCCTTGGTACACTGGGAGTTAGCTTTATTGGTTTTAGTGCCATCGCCTCGACCGCTGATAATGAGTTCTTGGAGATGGACATTTCCCAGTTGATGCAGGTGACAATTACTTCTGTTTCCAAGAAAGAACAACCCCTGGCGGATGCTGCTGCAGCTGTTTTTGTCATCACCCAAGAAGATATCAGGCGCTCCGGAGTTACCCATATAGCAGAAGCTTTAGCGATGGCTCCAGGACTACAGGTTGCCAGAATCAGCGCCAGCAAGTGGTCAGTGTCATCCCGTGGATTTGCAGGCTTTACCTCTAACAAGCTCCTGGTTTTGATGGATGGCAGAACTGTCTATTCCCCCGCATATAGTGGTACCAATTGGGATATGCAGAACACCTTGCTCGAGGATATTGATCGAATTGAGGTTATTCGAGGTCCTGGGGGGACGCTGTGGGGGGCAAATGCCGTGAACGGGGTAATTAATATAATTACCAGGAACTCAAGTGAGGTGTCAGGTGGCCTGGTGAGGGTAGCTGCCGGTGATCAGGAGAGTCTGCAAGGTGGAGCACGCTATGGTGGCAAGATCAACGATTCAACCAATGGTCGAATATATGCAACGTACAACGATCGGGATAGTAACACTTTAGCAGATGTGGGAGGCGCATCAGGTTCTGCAGGGGGCGATGCCAACGATAGCTGGCAGAGCTTTCAAAGTGGTTTTCGCTTTGATGGAGAGCTTCATGCCGATTCTGAATGGAGCCTCCAGGGGGATATCTATAAAAACCGGGGGGACCAGATCCTTTTTCCCTATTGGCTTGAAACCCCGCCGTATCTAACTCAAAAAGACTCTGAGATTGATTCCGGTGGAGGGAATATTCTCGCCCGTTTTCGCCGTGAATTCTCAACGGAGAGCGCACTTACAGTTCAGGCATATTACGATTATAATGACCGGGATGATGCTCTATATCGGCAGACGTACAATACCTTTGATATAGAGATACAGTATGAGAGAAATTTCGGCAGACGAAACAGTATTACCATGGGGGGCGGATTTCGCCAGATTGATGGAGAATTCGAGAACAGCTTTCAATTTAAAATTGACGATAGAAATGATCAGCTCTACAGTGCTTTTTTTCAAGATGAGCTGATGTTGTTAGATGACGAGTTGTGGTTCACTTTAGGTATAAAGGGGGAGCATAATGATTTTACAGGTTATGAGTGGCAACCAAGCGCTCGTTTACTTTGGAAACCCGTAGAGCGACATACTGTGTGGGCTTCGATTGCCCGTGCTGTCAGAACTCCTTCGGCAATGGAGCACGGGGGGACCATTGTTGCCGCCTCCTATCCCTCCCCCATGGGGACAATGACCAGTCAAGTACATGGCAATGAAGATTTTGAGTCCGAAGTAGTACTCGCCTATGAGGCGGGATATCGCTGGTTGCCAAGTGCTGTTTTCTCTCTCGATATCGCTGGGTTTTATAATGACTACCAGGATCTGTACTCTCTTGCTCTTGAGCAAAACGGTCAAAACGATGATTTTATTTTTGTCAATGCAGTGGGTGGTGAATCCTACGGCATTGAAATTGCCGGAGAATATCAACCGAGCAAATGGCTCTCATTTAATTTGGCCTATTCTTACCTGGAGATGGATTTGGTAGCCGCTGATGTTTTAGGCAAAGGAGACGTCCAGGAATTTATTGAAAAAGGTATCCCTCAGCACCAGGTTTCTTTTCGGTCTTCAATTGATTTGGCCAGAAATTGGCAAGCCAATTTCTGGCTGCGCTATATGGATGAGATAACTGCCAGGAACAGTGTTGATTTAATCGCAAGTGAAATACCTTTGGATGACTATTTTATTTTTGATCTCAATCTTATCTGGAAGGCAACAGAACAACTTGAGGTTATGCTGGTTGGACAGAACCTGTTCAGTGACGGTCAACTTCAGTATATCTCTGAATACACGACACCAGCTACTGAGATTGAACCGAGTGTTTATGCCAAATTGACCTATCATTTTTAAGAACTGTTTTGAATAAAGCGACTAACAAAAACAATAGAGTTTCTTTGGTACTGAACCTCTTTATACTCCTTACTATTTGTTCTGGAATTGTTTTCTCCGGGAGTGAGTCCAGGGCATCCGATGAGCAGCTCGAATATAGGTTGAAGGCCGCCTTTCTATTGAATTTTGCCAAATTTACTTCATGGCCGGAAAAAGAGATTTGGGGAAAAGAAAAATTTACTTTTTGTATCCTAGGCAGTAATCATTTTGGCCAGGCACTTGAAGGAATAAAGAAAAAATCAGTTGCTGGCAGACCTATTGAGCTGGTCTATTCTGAAGAAACGGATGTGACCGCTGCCTGCCAGTTGGTCTATTTGAACATCTCTGAGAGACGTAAACTGCCTCATATCCTGAGCCAACTTGGGCAAAAAAGTGTGCTCACTGTAAGTGGCATGAAGGGGTTTGCGAAGGCGGGCGGCATTATTGAGTTTGTGCCAATGGGAACCCGCGTTGGCTTTATTATCAATTTGACCGAGGCCAAGAAAAACGAACTTCAGCTTAGTTCCTCGCTACTTAATTTAGCAACAAAGGTATTATAACTTACCCATGCTGACAAAGTTTTATACACTATCTATAAAGATTAAACTTCGAGCTATTATACTCGTGGCCTGCTGTGTTGCTCTTATTCTTACTACCGCCGCGGCCCTTTTTAGCCAGCAGTATATGGGGCGGAAGAATCTGGAAAAAGAGTATCGCACACTGAGTCAGGTTATTGCCGAAAACAGCAGCGCAGGGCTTGCCTTCCTTGACCGTAAAAGCTTAAACACCATTCTTGAATCTTTAGGCGCAAAGCCTGCTGTTTCTTCTGCGGAAATCAGCAAAGAGGATGAGGTTTTTGCCAGGTTTAAGCGAGAAAATGGAGATGGGACCCTGGAGTCTGATGATCATATCCGTTTTATTGAACCGATTGTGCTGGATGGAGAGGAACTGGGAGTACTTACAATCAATGTGACCCTGCGTGATTATCGGCAGGGATTGTTTTTTTTCGGTGTATTGACTTTAGCCAGTATGGCGGTTGGACTGTTTGTCGCCCTGTTGCTAGCCAAACGACTGCTGGCGGCCATTACTGAGCCCATCGGACTTCTGTCGAATGCCATGGGTGAGGTCTCAGAGAGCAAGGAGTATCATTTACGTATTCCAGTCATCTATGAAGATGAACTTGGGCTGCTGGCACATGGTTTTAACCAGATGCTGGAGCAGATTGAGGAAAGAGATGAACATCTTGAGGAGCAGGTAGAAGAGCGAACAAAGGATCTACTCTTAGCCAAAGACGTTGCAGAGGAAGCGAGCAGGGTCAAATCACAATTTCTTGCCAATATGAGCCATGAAATTAGGACTCCGATGAATGGTGTTCTTGGAATGGCAGAGTTACTGCAGGGAACTGATCTAGATGACGAGCAGGCGAGATTGACTGATTATATTCAGGGGTCCGGCGAGGCGCTTCTTGAAATTATCAACGATATCCTTGATTTTTCAAAGATTGAAGCGGGTAAGTTGGAGCTTGAAAGAATAGATTTTAATCTCCAGCAGCTTCTTGAAGATGTTACCCAGCTACTTGCGGCAAGGGCACATGTCAAAAGACTGGAGCTGGCACTGCTGGTGGAAGATGGCAGTGATATTTACTTGAATGGTGATCCTGCCCGGATCAGGCAGGTGCTGACTAATCTCCTCTCAAATGCCGTTAAATTCACAGAAGAAGGGGAGGTTGTTGTCCGGGCATCAACAACATCTGGTTCCGATGGAGGTATTAAACTACGGATGGCGGTACAGGATACTGGGATTGGTATTAGTACAGAAAGTATGGAGCGACTCTTTAAACCATTTTCCCAGGCAGATGGCTCTACAACCAGAAAATACGGGGGTACTGGGCTTGGACTTGCTATTTCAAAAGAGCTGGTTGGCTTGATGGGCGGCACCCTGGAGTGTACAAGTCAGCTTGGGGATGGTTCTAATTTCTTTTTCACCATAGATGTGAGTTGTTGCACTGATAAAAAGCCAGAGCTCATTAACTCTCAAAATGATGCCTTGGCAGAGTCCAGTGTGCTGGTGATAGATGATAATGCAACCAATAGGGCTATTGTAACAAACCAGGCGCGCTCCTGGGGAATGGTGAGCAATGGAGCTGGCAACGGATTGGATGGTCTGACCGAACTGGAGCGAGCATTAACGGATAGTGCTGGTTACGATTTCGTGGTTCTTGATATGCATATGCCGGATATGAATGGCCTGGAGGTGGCCAGAGCGATTAAGCAGAATCCATCCTTTGCAAAACTGAAGATGATCATGTTGACTTCAGTGGGGTTGAGGGGTGATGCAAAGATGGCTCGAGAGAGCGGGATCTCGGCCTATCTGACTAAACCAGTGAGACAGTCTGACCTGTTTGCCACTTTTCTAAAGGTTCAGGGGGCAGAACCGTTTGGTGGACCTGGACATATTATTACCAAATACGACATTGAAGACAACACCCCTCAATTTGATATCTCTGTTCTGGTCGCAGAGGATAATTCGACCAATCAGCAGGTGGCAATGGCCATGTTGAGAAAATTTGGTTGTCAGGTTGATCTTGCAGAAAATGGTATGCAGGTGTTGGAAATTATACGAAGTCGACCATTTGATCTCATTTTGATGGACTGTCAAATGCCTAAAATGGATGGTTATCAGGCTTCCAGGGCCATTCGTGAGCTGGAAGAAAAGGAAGGTGGGGTGGATAGAGTGCACATCGTCGCTTTGACAGCCAATGCCTTGGTGGGGGACCGGGAGCGGTGTCTGTTTGCCGGGATGGATGATTATTTAAGTAAGCCTTTTAAACAGGAACATTTGCAAAATATCCTGCTTGAATTCTGCAGGGATAAAATGGTCAGTCAGGGTGCTGTTACGTTCAAAAAAGTGGCTGGAGGGCCTGGTAATTCGAAACAAATGGCGCCCGATGTTGCTGCACATATTGATTTGAGTGCTCTGGCTGAATTGGAAAAACTTCAGGTCGAAGGGGAGCCAAGCTTGGTAAGAAGAATTATTGACACCTATCTGGAAAGTTCAGGGGGCTTGGTCGCTTCACTTATTGATCATATTGACACCGGCAACATGGAGGCTTTGACAATGGCAGCACATACCTTAAAATCGAGCAGTGCTAATGTCGGAGCGGTTCAACTCTCCGAGATGTGCCGGCGGCTCGAACATGAATGTGCCAGCGGCATGGCTGAGGACTTTAAAGACCATGCATCTGCCATTCTGGGTGAATTTAATCAAGTGAAAGGACTGCTTGGTCAGGAGTCGATTGAGTAATGAACCCTGATCAATTGATTAGAGAAAAACCCCTTGCTTTGATTGTTGATGACGACCTTTCTTTGAGAATAGCCATGTCGGCGGTACTCAAAAAAGTTGGTTTTTCTGTTATCGAAGTAGATAATGGAAAAGATGGTGTTGATGCCTTTAAAAAGAGCAGACCTGACTTTATTTTGCTTGATGTAATAATGCCGGTACTTGACGGGTACAAGGCCTGTAAAGCAATTCGAAGTTTACCCGGCGGGGATTATGTGCAGATTCTCATGGCCACAGGCCTGGATGATTCCAGGTCAATCGATTCGGCCTTCGAAGCGGGTGCCAACGGTTATATTACCAAGCCTCTCAACTGGACTGTGCTTGGGCACAGGGCCAGGTATATGCTTAAGGCGGGAAGGGCTTTTCGGGAGTTGAACAAGAGTAAAACCAGGTTGGCCAAGACCCAGGAATTGGCAAAACTAGGGAACTGGGAGTTAAATCTTAACACCGGGGAATTTATCTGTTCAAAGGAGGCGACTGTTCTTTTAGGTGGTTTGTCAAAAGATGGTATTCTAAGGCTTGGGGATTTACTTGCTCCAGTCCACCCGGATGAACTAAGCACTGTAACAAAAGAGATTGAGGCCGCTCTTGCTGCGCAGGAATCATTTAGCATAGATTATAGAATAGTACTTCCGGATGGGTCCACACGCTATATACTCAATCAGGGAGAGATTCTTTATAGTGATGACAATGGTGCAGGAGTAATGTTGGGGGCAATACAGGATGTTACCCAGCTTAAAGCTGCGGAGGAGGAAATTCGACTGCTGGCCTATTATGATGGTCTTACCGGGCTTGCGAACAGAATGCTGTTTCTTGATCGTTTAGATCAGGAAATTGCAGCGGCAAAACGAAGCGGACAGAAGCTGGCTCTACTCTATATGGACCTTGATCAGTTCAAAAGAATAAATGATACTCTGGGGCATCACCATGGGGATCTGCTTCTGAAGAAGGTTTCAGATGTGCTTCAGCGGACAATTCGCGGCACCGATACAGCCTCCATACTGAGCAGAGTACAATCCGCCTCAGTGGTGGCAAGGCTTGGTGGTGATGAATTTACTATTCTACTTTCTGAATTGAAAGAACCGGAGCACGCAGCGGTTGTTGCCAGGCGTATTCTCAAGGAAATTGCAGGTCCATACATGCTTGAGGGTTATGAAGTGTCAGTGACAACGAGTATTGGCATCAGTATCTACCCTGGGGATGGACTTGATGGCACACTCCTTCTCAAACATGCAGATACGGCGATGTATCATGCAAAAAATCACGGTCGAAATAACTATAAATTTTATACTAAAGCACTGAATGTCGAAGTTGTTGAGCGCTTCAGTATTGAACGTGATATTCCAAAGGCGATTGAAGATGATGAGTTCGCTCTCTATTACCAGCCTAAAATTAATGTTAAAAGCGGGGAAATTGTTGGTGCTGAGGCCCTCATTCGCTGGCACCACCCGTATCGCGGGTTGGTGCCGCCTGATCGATTTATAGCAATTGCGGAAGAATCCGGGTTGATAAAGGGAGTGAATGATTGGGTTTTGAAAACTGTCTGCAGCCAGTGGCACCAGTGGAAGAGTACGGGCCTTGATCCCGGAGTCTTAGCAATAAACCTCTCAGGGTATCAGTTGGCAAAACAAAATGTGTTAGAGGCAATTGCACAGAACGAAATCTATGATTTGGACTTCAGCAAATTGGAGGTTGAAATTACAGAGAATATCCTGATGCAGGATACCAAAGGAAACGCCCAGGTTTTACAGTATTTGCATGACTACGGTATACGGATTGCTCTGGATGATTTTGGTACCGGTTATTCATCGCTCAGTTACCTGACCTCATTTAAAGTGGACACTCTGAAAATTGATCGTTCTTTTGTCATGGGTTGTGTTGAAACTCCTAAAAATTTAGTTGTGATTAATGCAATAATTGCCATGGGACATAGTCTTGGGATGAAGGTTGTTGCAGAAGGTGTTGAAACCGGAGAGGAATTTGAACTTATGAAACAGATGGGCGTCGATGAAGTTCAGGGATTTTTCTTTTCACCAGCCGTCCCGGCTGATGATTTTGCCAGGCTTTTGCTTGAACAGAAAGATTGAAGGCATAAGCTCGTTCATTGGTTCGTTATATTGTAACCGTTCACCAGCACCCCAATTTCGTCCGATCAGGCCTCCTGGCATAGCCAACTATAGCCAGGAGACCAGCTTGAACGAACCTGGAGCACTGGACGAACGGTGACGGACTCTGGTTATGCAGTCTTTTGAAGGGGCGGTGAACGGTTACGTTATATTGACCGCCTCGGAATAATTATGTAAGGTCAACATAATCCAGACCATGTATTGTTTATACAATGCGTTGCTTCTACTTGCGAATTTTTTTTACTGCTGGAAAGGCTCGTTTAATGGCGATAAATGATGATATCCTAAAACAACATCCACCAAATAGTTCGGCCGATACATTAAAACCGGTTTCTGAAGATGAAAAACTGGCGTTTGAGGCGATTTTGGTGATGCTTCTTGAACAGGAGCGTGTCGACTTTTCCCATTACCGTCAGACTACCGTTTTACGGCGCTTTACCAGGCGAATGGCCCTCAATAAACTGACCAGCTTTAGAGACTATTTTGAGTATCTGCAGCAAAAACCAGCCGACCTGAAGCTGCTCCATCAGGACCTTCTTCTCTTTTTTACAGAATTTTTCCGTGACTCCCATATCTTTGAATCGTTAAAAGCTGAGATTTTTCCACGCTTGGTTGAATACAGAACTGTAAAAACTCCAATTCGGATTTGGGTGCCGGGGTGTTCCACCGGCGAAGAGGTCTATTCTCTCGCAATCAGCCTATATGAGTTCCTGGAGGAAAATAATCTGGAGGTTGGTGCGCAGTTTTTCGGTACAGATCTCATGAGTCAGCATATCGCCCAGGCACGTGCGGCTGTATACTCCAAAAAAATTGAAAAGCATGTGTCGCAGGATCGTCTAGATCGTTTTTTTGACAAGACGCGTAACGGTTACAGGGTTATAAAACATATTCGGGAAATGTGTGTTTTTGCAGTTCAAGATATCACCCAGGACCCACCATTTCCCCATATTGATCTGCTCAGTTGCCGTAATCTTCTGATTTACTTTGATACAACCTTTCAAGATATCGTTCTTCCTTTATTCCATTTCTCTCTTAAATCATCTGGTTTTCTGCTGTTGGGTACTTCGGAGACGCTTGGGAGATTTCCGGAGCTTTTTAGCCCGGTTAATAAAAAAAGCAATGTCTTTTCAAAGAGAAAACTTGCTGACCGAGCTACGTACCGGTTTCCGGTTAGCTCACTGCATTTTAATAAAAGGCTCAAAAGCCACACTGAGTCACTTGGCAGGCCAAAAGAATCGGGTTTTGACGGTTTGAGTAAACAGGTTGACCAGCTTCTGTTGAATCAATATTCCCCCCCTGGAGTTCTGGTTGATGCGAATATGCAGATTCGTCAGTTCCATGGCAAAACGTCCAGGTACCTGGATCCATCGTCGGGAGAGGCAAGTTTGAAGCTTTCGAGGATGGCTGGCAATTCCATTATGCCTGATCTCTACGTTGCAATTGAAGAGTGTAAACGTGAAGAGAGAACAGTGTATAAAAGGAGTATTCCCTTTGCCCTGGAAGATGAGCAAGCCACCGTTGATATAAAGGTCTCTCCCGTTAGAAATGAATTTGATGAGGAACTCTTTTTTCTCATACTGTTTGAGGAAAATGTTGTCAGCACCGTTCCAAGTTTAGACTCGGTTGCAGAATCCCGGGGAGAAGTACACAGAGACGAAGAGCTTGTACAGTTGCGCCATGACCTGATGGCAACGAAGGAATACCTGCAGACAATCATAGAGGAAAAAGATGATGTTAATCAGGAGTTGTGGACTGCAAATGAGGAGGTGCAGTCTACAAACGAGGAACTTCAGAGCGTTAATGAGGAACTTGAAGCTGCAAAGGAAGAACTTGAGTCGAGTAATGAAGAACTGATTTCACTTAATGAAGAGTTGCATCTTAAAAATACCGAATTAACGGAGGTTAATTCCCTTAACGAATGCACTATTGACGGCAGTATGGACGGTATCCTGACCTTTGACACAGAGTTCAGCATAAGGATATGGAACCCCGCGATGGAGAGGATGTGGGGAATCAGCAAAGAGGTGTGTCTTGGACGTTCTCTGCTTGAACTCTTTCCATTTCTCGTGGAAAACGGTCAGAAAGATCTATTTCATTCGGTACTTCTAGGCAATTCAACTATTTGTGAAAATCAACCGTATCATAATCAGAATTCTGGAAAATTCGGTTTTTTTGAAGGCAGGTACTCTCCCTTACTTGAACATGGTGGTAAAATTATTGGTGGTTTGGCAGTGATTCATGACAGCACCAGGGAGAAACTGGCAAAGGAGCAGCTGCTTGAGAGTGAAGAACGATTTAAGATGGTGATGCATCAATCTCCTGTGGCTCTTGAAATCTATGACCTTGATGGTTTGTTGATCAGTGCCAATCAGGCCCAGGAAGAACTGTGGGGTGGGTACGGTGAAAGAGTTGTCCACAGTTTTAATATTCTTGCCAATGGTAATAACATCAGCAAAAGCTTCAGCGAGTTTGTCACACGAGGCTATCGTGGTGAAATTGTTTCGGTTCCTGAGTACTCTTTACCGCCTCTGTCAAAGAGGGGAGACAATATCGGCAGCAACGGTGTCCGCTGGTTGAAAACCCGAATCTATCCAATAAAGGACAGCAATGGAGATGTGAAGCATCTTGTGATATCCCATGAAGATGTTACAGCTCGAAAACTGGCTGAAGAAGATAGCCTGAAACTGCAAAAGCTGGAATCAATAGGCACGCTCGCGGGTGGGATAGCCCATGATTTTAATAATATTCTCATGGGGCTGTTTGGCAATCTCACAATTGCCAGGTTGGAGCTTGGTGAAAATCATCCAGCCAAGGAACATTTAGACGATGCCCAACGTTCGATGAGCCGGGCAAGCAGACTTACCAAGCAGTTACTTATCTTTGCCAAAGGCGGCAAGCCAGTTCGGGAGGGTGTCAGCCTTGGCAACCTGGTAGAAGATGTTATTCGCTTTGACCTTTCCGGCAGTAATATTAAGCCGGTCTTTGACTGTGCCGATGATTTATGGGTGGCAGACGTTGACAAAGGCCAGGTTCAGGAGGTTTTTTCAAATCTTACCAGTAATGCTGTGCAGGCGATGGCTGGTGGCGGGCATTTATTCATTACTCTCTCAAATCATACGGTGAACAGTGGAGAGGTCGCTGAGCTTAGAAGAGGCGACTATGTAAAAATAATTGTAAAAGATGAGGGGGAGGGTATCGCCAGTGAAGATATTGGTCAGATCTTTGATCCTTATTTTTCAACAAAAAAATTTGGTCGAGGCCTTGGCCTTGCAACAACATTTTCCATTATTTCGAAACATGGCGGTGCGATCACCGCTATATCCATGGTTGGGGTCGGAACCACCTTTACCCTCTATTTTCCTGTGGAGAAAAGTCAGCTGACAGGGGTGGGGCTTGATGAAAATTTAGTGGAGTCGGAGAGTGGTGGGCGAACCCTGCGCGCTCTTATAATGGATGATGATAAAATGGTTTGCAAAGTGGCGACACGCTTTTTACAAAAAGAAGGGTTTGAGGTAGAAACAGCTGAAGAGGGGGTCGAAGCCATTGCAAAATATAAACAGGCAAAAGAGAGGGGTAAAACGTTTGATATTGTGCTTATGGACCTCACAATCCCCGGCGGGATGGGAGGAAAGGAAGCAGTGACGCAAGTTCTGGAGTTGGACCCGGATGCCAGGGTTATTGTTTCGAGTGGTTACGGAGAAGATCCAGTGATGGCCAATTATTCAGATTATGGTTTTAAAGGGATAGTGCCAAAACCCTATTCGAGGAAGAGGCTGTCCCAGGTTGTACGGTCGGTCCTTGTTTAGTACCTTAGAAATTATTTTCTGTGTTTTTGTGGCAGAGATAAGCGTAGACTTCGAAATTAATTTCGTGAAGGTACTTATCCAAGCATTTTAGAAAGTTCCGACCTATTCTGGTTAGGAGGCTGTCCGAGAATGCACTTTCTGAGTCTGGGCTTACCCGCCCAAACTTTTCAGAATTATCAAAAAAATGCACAGCCATATAAAGAAAAAATTTGTCAGAAATAATTCCAGACGTTAACATTCACTTCAGGTCCGGTTCCTTCCCTGACAACTCTTCAGGGAAACTGGAGATAATCCCGTCAAGTGAACTCATACCCTCGGGGCATCTTCTACTTTCAAAAAATGAAAAAGACAATTCCCCTGCAACGATCCTGGAATCCAGTGAATATACTGAGGTGAGTACAGATGGTACCGAACTGTTCTCTCGCAGCTACGGATATCCGAGAATAACGTTTACTACTGAGAAGGACAAATCAACAGCCGGGGTGAGTTTGACTCCTCTGGTGCAGGTTGCCAAAGATGCAATGGAGGCTCATCTCAACCTCTTCCCGCCGCTTTCAGGAGAAGATGACCCGGATATAGGGATATTACAGAAGGCTCTCTCACAACAGGGAATCGTGTATGGCATCGATCACCAGGCGCTTGATGCTCTATTGGTCAAATTGAAAAAGAGCGCACAACCCCAGTTACAACAACTTATTGCGCGGGGGAAGAGGCCCAATCACGGTAAAGATGCTTTTATCCGTTTCGAGGTGGAAATCGGTCCTCTGCCAGGTAAACTTTTCGCAGATGGAACCATTGATTTTCGTGAACGACTCATGTTTGTGGGGGTTAACAAAGGCGAGCTGCTGGCCTGTAAAGTTCCAGCAACCATGGGGAAACCGGGTACCAGCCTGGCTGGCGAGCTAGTTGAAGCTACAAATGGCAAAGATATTAGTGTCAAGGTCTCAGAGGATACCTGCTACTGCGAAGAGGATGGTACAATACGAGCAACGGCCTCCGGAGTATTGTCCGTCGTTAATGATGACACAATACGTGTCTCTTCGAAACAGAAAATTGATAGTGATATCAATTTTCACACCGGCAACATAAGGTCTCAAAATTGTGTGGAGATTTCAGGCACAGTTCACCCGGGGTTTATAGTTTCGGCAAAAGGTAATGTAGCAATCGGGGGCAGCATTCAGTCTGCTTCAATTAACTCCCATGGGAATATAGTAATTAAGGGTGGAATCGTTGGTAAGAAGAGCCAGATTCGGGTTCAGGGAGATGCGGATATTCATCATATCGAAAATGGATTACTTGCAGCGGGCGGCAATGTTGTGATCCGTAGTGGAGCCTATTACTCGTCAATACAGGTGGGGGGCAATCTCCATTGTCCAGAGAATGTGAAAATCATTGGGGGGGATATCGTGGCAAGCGGTTCCCTCTGTTGTGGGCAAATTGGCTCATCCTCTGCTGAACCTCTATCGATTGCGGTGGGGATTGATCCTTACAGATATAGACAGTATCAGGATTTACACAAAGAGTACCAGATTTTGTTAGGGGAAACCCAGGAGTGGTATACTAGACACGGTCGCATAAAACAGGTAAGCAAGGTAGTTTTGGCTCAGGAAAGTAGTCTCGTGGAAATTGAGAAAGAACTCTCTAGATTAAACCTCATCCCCGGGTCACCGGCAAACTCTCTGGGCGACAGGAACAATTTTTACACCTTGGCGAGCATCACTGTACATGACTATATTACCGCCGGTACTATAGTAAGAATTGGCAATGATACTATGACGGTCGAGCGGGATATGAAGAGTTGTATTCTAAAAATGCACAGTACAAGCGGTGCAATTATTGTTGATCCACTCTGATTATTTTTTCAATATTTGCTGAGTGATACAGTAAAGCGATACTCAGCTTTTCCCCTTTGGACCCCACATGGTGAGGTAACAACGTGTTTGTCAGACTCTGGATGACTGAAAATCCCATTTCCATAAAAGTAGAACAGTCAGTTGCGGAAGCCCAACTCTGTTTGCAGGAAAATTCTATTCGCCGACTACCGGTGGTTGATGAATCCCACCAACTTGTGGGAATCGTAAGTTTGCAAGATATCAGCAATGTTTTACCGTCAGTAGTTGATGGTAGTTCGGCGGGATCCCAAGTGGTTTTTGCTGAATCAACCACTGTGGCAGAAATAATGACACCAAATCCTATGTGGGTCGAACTGATGACACCTCTTGAGACTGTTGCCAGACGTATGCGCAAGCATAAGGTCGGGGGGATGCCGGTACTGGATGATGGAACCTTAGTAGGTATAATTACAGAATCTGATATTTTTCTCGCTTTTATGGAGGTACTCGGAGTCAACGAGGAAGGCATGCGGGTGGAGATGATCATCAGTAAAAAATCAAAGGACTTTTATGATATCATTGGTATCTTGAAACGGTACGGAGTGTCAATTTTCGCTCTCTCCATCCACCATAGTTATGGCAAAAATCAGCGATTACTGACAATGAGAATAATGGGAGAGGAACTTGACGATACCTTGAAGGCATTGAGGAAGTCAGGCGTTCAGATCAATCGGATTCAGGAGGAGAGTGATGAAGCCTAAGAGGTCCAAAGCTAGTCTAAAACCTCACGAATCGTTTTGGCAAGGGTGCTCATTACAACGGGCTTCATCACGAAACTTTTAATGCCTTTTTGCAAAACTTCGGCCTCTGTGATCTGCTCAGTGTATCCGGTATTAAGGATGATAGGCAGGTCTGGTCGTATTTTCAGCATCTCTGCAGCGAGGTTTTCACCTGTCATTAACGGCATTGTCATGTCGGTGATTACCAGATCAAATCTGTCCGGGTTTTTAGAAAAAACGTGGAGGGCGTCTATACTATTTATAAACCCGCTCACCTCATAGCCTAGATTTGTCAACACCTCACTCATCATGTTAACGAGCATCTGCTCATCATCAACAAGCAGTATTCTTTCATTACCGACCGGTAGCAGTTCGGCTATGTTGGCACCATTCGAGTTGGCTGCATCAATTATGGGCAGGTAAACATTAAACTCACACCCCTTTCCAGGTTCGCTGTCAACAGTTGTTAACCCCTGGCAGTCCTGTACTATTCCATGCACTACCGATAAGCCAAGCCCTGTTCCCTCTCCTTTCTTCTGGGTTGTGAAAAACGGATCAAATATTTTGTTTATGATCTCTGGTGGGATGCCGACTCCTGTATCAGCCACTGTTAATTGTAAATATTGACCAGCCACTACTCCGAAATGATGAGAGGCAAAATTCTGATCAAGATCGACTGTATCAAGGGTAACAGTGAGCACTCCACCGTCTTTCATTGCCCTGGCCCCATTGGTGCACAGGTTCATCAGGATTTGATGAATATTGGTTGTGTCGGCTAATACCGCAGCATTGGAGTTGATTCTTTTTTCTATATCTATGGAGGTGGGCAAAGAAGCCCGCAACAGCTTCAGTACTTCGAGAACAACCAGTGACACCTGAATCGGCGCTTTCTCGGCGTCGGAGTTTCTCGCAAAGGTGAGGATTTGCCGAACCAGCTCCTTGGCCCGGTTACCAGCCTTCAATATCTCGCCTAAATTATCACTGATTTTTGTGTTTTTTTCACAGCTCATTAATGAGAGTTCACAATAGCCAATGATTGCGGAAAGGATATTGTTAAAATCGTGGGCGATGCCGCCGGCCAGGGTGCCCATGGCTTCAAGTTTTTGAGATTGAGCCATCCTTTGTTCCATGTGTTTCCTGCCGCTAAGGTCCCTGATTGCGGCCATTCGCACGTCTCTTCCCTCATATTCCATTTCTCTAACACGAATCTCAATAGGAAATGTCTGGCCACTGGCATTGAGACCAACGGATTCATACGGTTCCAGGTTGTTGTTTTGGACTCTTCTGCTCACCTCACCAATCTGTTCTGACTGTATGATAAGAGGTAAAATATGCCGGCCATGCAGCTCATCAGGTTTATAACCAAAGAGGGAATAGAAAGGCTCATTGCCGTGGAAAAATATACCGTCATCATGTACTACGATGGCTTCCCAGGTTGCATTGGCAAGCTGGCGGAATCTTTTTTCACTGCCCTGCAGAGCTATCTCGGCGTGCTTTCTCTGTTGGATATTCACTATCAGCCAACATATGGTTGCAAGTAGGGTGATGATGAAGCAGACAACCATCCAGACCTGGGACTTGTGCTCTTGATAGAATGAATATGGACGGTTGAGGATGAGACTGTCTGGGGGTAACAACGATTCATCGATACTAAACCGTTCCAGCTGGATGTAATCAAAAACATAACGATTGTTCCCTTCTATCCTTACTGGAAGTGACTCGACCTCCTCACCATTTAAAATCGCCATTCCTATTTCAGCCATGGCTTTACCCTGATAGGCCCCACTTATAACCCGACCTCCGACAACACCCTGGCCGATATTAAATTCCAACAGGCAATACACCGGAACCTGGCTTACTTCGGAAATAAGAACTCCGATTTTTTCGTAGGTGAAATACAATCCGTCTCTATCTGCAAAATAGACTCCCAGTAAAACCACCGTCGTTGAACTCAGGTTGGAAATCTCTTCTTGTAACTGTGCAAAGGAAAGATTGTCAGAATGACGTATTCGCACCTTTGGCGATATCCCCTTTAGTTTTATATCAATATCTCTGGCCCAGGCTCTTCCTGTTTTTAGATAATCGTTAATAATAAAGATTTCTGTGGTCTTCGGATGAATCTTCAGGGCGATATCCGCAGTTTGTCTTGCGGAAAAAATTTCGGCCGCACCTGTGAAGTGTTCAAGGCCGATAAGTTGGCTTTGTTCGAAGTCATTAACTCCGCAAAATGATACCGGAACATCTGGGAACAGCGTGTCACGATGGGTTCGTAAAAAATCGTAACCATTATTGTCTGATGAGAGGATAAGCGAAAAATCGATGTCTTGATATTTGACCCGGAGGTAATCACGAAATATCCCAAAATATTCAGGACTAAAGAACAGTTTGGAATCCATGTTTTCAATATGTAGTGAGAGGTTGTTTTTATCAGGCTGTAGCACCTCTTCCACACTCTTTCCTATATTTTCAACCCAGGTCATCCTTTCGTGGTAGGAATTCAGTAGCAGGACGTGACGAACCTGATGAAAACTATCTTCAGCCCCACTACTGACAACCTGGGAAAACAGGATTAGGCACAGCAGAGCGATAAAGACGTGAGGCTTCCTAAAAAATATCATACGTATCCTTAGTTTGCTAACCCGACTAGTCGGAAACTTTTTTAGAATCGCTGGATAAGTGCCTCCAAGGTCTCACTACGTTCACTATCTGGTGGTAAAAGTAAGCTCTCGATTTCATAAAGAGTTCCTGAGTTTCTTGTTTTTTTATGACAGTAATTCAGGAGTAAGGCACTAACCAGCAGGCGCGTTGGAGATAGATTGTGATCGATTTGGGCTTACTACTAACCCCGTTAAACTGGACGTATGCCGGGACTCCGTACAGTACCTTCTCGGAGTCTATCGCTTACCTGAGGAGTATAAGTACCATCACTAAATTCATTTATAAAAACAACAGATAGCGCAGACTTCGGATAAGCGCCAGATTTTAAATGAATTTCTAAGGTACTATAAGATTAACAAAAAAAAAATGAATTTTCAAATTTGGTTTTCGGCTCTGTTCAGAGCCAAGGGGCATTGGATCGCTGAAAAACAAAGTGCATATTGTGGCTACCCAGAGTGCAAGGTGAGAGCACTCTGAGTAGTTACTTTCAGCACTATCTATAATAGAGACTGGGGCTGCCCATGGTAAGAAGCGCCTTATGAAGATTCCTGCGAAATTCTCTTCTGTCCCAAATGCCCTGGATATGTCCTCGCTTTAGAGCATTTCGTGCCGAATGGTAATCGGGTGGTATCTCTGTACCTGTAGTTTCACGTATTACCCGCGGGCCTGCAAAACCAACCCTGCTTGATCTTATGGCAAACTGGTACGGTGAGCAGCCGAGAAAGGAGGCCAGCGGCCCCGCATAGGAGTTATTGTCGTACACAACAAGATATAAACCTCCCGCGTCGATGTACTCCCTCACTGCCATGGTACATTTAGGCATCTGGGTAACCCCGAGGGAACCCTCCTGTATGCGTATCCCTCCTGTCGTGTGTATATAAGCAAGAAAGGGCCGCTTTTTCCTCTTGGCCAGAGCGCACGCCTTGGTAAATTTTTCACCCTCTGCAGTGCCAACCGTTCCGTTGCGAAAATCAGAATAAAGCATGGATACGATAATCTGAATATCATTGATCTTGGCATGAAAAGTCATATTACCCGAACGCCAGCCGGTCTTGTTCTTTGAGGCCTGAAGCCTCTCGGTGAAGCCGGTATAGTTGAGCGGGTTACCCGAGGATATATCGGTGTTAAGGTGTCTGATAGAGCCGGCATCAAAAATATTTTGCATATACCACTGGTGTTCCAGAGGGAAATGGTGTCCACAGGTCTCACAGACACCGGAAAATTCACCGTAAAGATCCGGAACCCAGAGGTCTTTACAGTCGAATTTATCACTGTTGGGGCAGCTTACTGTTCGGTCCGAATTTGCCAGAGGGATGGTGTATGTGTCTGTCAGTTCAAGGGGATCCAGTCGACGAGTTTCGCCTTGATGTTGTCCATTACTGCCGGAATAGGTGATAAGTAGTTGTGGCTTCACAGCCTTTTTCTTACCCCAAAAATCAATAAAGGTAGCAAAGGGTTCTTTGATGCGTTTGAGCATTATTGACCCTTCACCGGACACATCGTTTATCACTTTGTTCATCTGCCGTTTATGACCCTTCATCACATCGTAGCGCAGGGAGTAATAAACTTTTTCAGTTTTTACCTTTGCCTGGTTGTAAATACCCTCATCCTGTTCACCCTGTCCCGAGAAGCCAGTCCTGCCCATTTCATGGTATTTTTTAGAACGAAGTGAGAGTAAGCGTTTGATCTCTTCCCTGTTAAGATCCCATGCAAGTTCGTGCGGCACTTGTTCATTGGCAGGCTGATGTTTTTTTCGCCTGATTTCATAGGTGCGAAGACCACTGAAACTCTTGCAGGAGAGTACAATTTTATCAGTGGCCCGTAACATTTCCGCGCGCAGTTTGGCGAAAAAGGAAAAATCGTCGCTTCTGGCTCCAAGAGGCGGTTCGTAAATGATTCTGTCAATGGTACCGTTTGCCAGGTTGTCCTCTGCTGTCAGTTTCAATCTGTCGGCACAAACTTCAACTAATTCCCGGGGGACCTTAAAGCCTTCTCTGATCTTACCCTCAATGGCAGCAGCGCCTTCTGGGCTGATGACAGAGTAATATCCGTGGGAGGCCATAATTCTGTAATCGGAGAGGCCGATTGCTTCCGCGCCACCGGATCCACCTTCGGAGATCATGGAGATCATCGGAACCCTAAGTTTAGTCATGGCGTAAATGTTTCTGGCTATCTGCTGGGCTGCTCCTGAGGCTTCTTCTACGGGGTAGGATCCCGGGGTGAAGATGTAGAAGTGGATAGGGATACCTTCTGTTTCTGCGACCATCATATACCTGAGTGCCTTTTCATTGCCCTGGGGGCGGCAGGACCCACCGTTGCGAAACTCCTCACCGTGGCCGGTTTCCTGGCCTATAACCATCACCGACGCGGTATAGGGTTTGTTTTTAATGCATCTGGTAATAGTGGCCTTGGCACAGATCATTGCGGGGTCTACGTTGGCATCCTCTTCTCCGCCAAGTTCTGTGTAATCCTCGTACACGTTTTCGAGGATATCTATTAAACTGAAGCGCTGGATAGACCTGACAATACGAACCCGCTCCATGGGGGTGAGATGTTCTTCAGCCCGTTCTTCAAGAAAACTGATAGATTCATCAAGTTTTCGAAGTTCTGTTGCAAGTTGTTCTTCAGTGTGGTCGTAAATGTTCTGCTTAAGCTGTTCGCAGGTAGTTTTAAAACCGTCCAGGTTTCCCCAGTTGGCAAAATCCTTTATTTGCAGAAGATAATTGATACGTTCTTCTATTTTAAGAAGCTTCTTGAGTAATTCTGTCATAATAAAACTGTTATGATTCCGATCGTTTTTCTAGAACGTGAGTAGTCGATCCAGATTATTTTTCAGGTAAACAAGATTGGTGACGATTGGTTTGTCGCAGGAGTCTTTGCCGCGAATTACCGTTTCATTGATAAACTTAGCCGCTTTTTGTTTGGCGTTGTCCATACTCTCCCCCCACACCAGTGCCAGTGCGAGGTTTGGGTCGAAATCACTGGGGATCGCATAGGGTCTGTCAGTTGGCACGTGGGAGTAGACGGTTGACCATGGGTAATCCGGGAAGCTGAGTTCGTTGATGGTGCCAATCCACGGCGCGAAGCCGCGCCGGGTATCTTCCGCAACGATACGAAGTTCAATTGCTGCGCCTTTGAATTTAACCGCCTTTTGGGAAAAGGCGATTCTTTCTCCCAGCGCCAGTCGGATCTGTTCGCGAATTAAATTTGGCTGCTGCCCGTCGATATAGCTGATCCTGGCGGAAACATCGTTTTCAACCTGGATTCTGGTGTTAACTTCAAGCAGGTAGGGCTGGCCCTGACGATCCACGATCCATTCCCAGGTACCAACGTTATCGTACTTCACGTGGGCCGCCAGTTTGAGTGAGTATTCTACAATCTGATCAAGTAGTTTCTGCTCATCAAAGTCGTAGTTATAGCAGGATTTGTGAAATCCTGGTGCCGCTTCCACTCGTTTCTGGCGTCCTGTCGATTGTATAGTACAGTTACGTGAACTGAAATGAATCTGTTCCCCGTATGTGGAGCAGACTAGTTGTACTTCCAGGTGATTATAATCAGTTAAGCATTGTTCAATGAGCACCCCACCGTCGCCAAACTGTCGTTTGGCGTAGTTTTGCAGCTGTCTGTAGACTCGGCGAACCTGTTCTATCTCAGTTACTTCTTCTATTCCCATGCCCCCGCCGCCCGCCGCCGCCTTAATCAGGATAGAAGGGTACATTATTCCTTTCTCCCGTTGGTCTTCAAGGAGTTGGCTGGCAATCGCCTCCGCTTCCATCTCATTGTAGATGGGAGCGTCAGTACCGGGGATTGTCGGGATACCAAGTTTGTTGGCAACACTCTTGGTATTGATCTTATCTCCAAGATCTCTGATAACCTGCCAGTTAGGGCCTATAAAGGTGAGCGGACAATCCCGGGTAGTTACTCGTCTAGCAAAACGAAAATCCTCGGAAAAAAAACCGTACCCAGGATGGATTGCAGTGCATCCGGTATGATCCGCAACCGCTAGTATGTCGTTGGGCTCGGTATAATTCGTTATACGCCATGCGTTTTGATCCGGGCCATGGGTTATGTTACGCCTGACGTGTTCTGAATCTTTATCCGCCTCGGTGTATACAACTACATAGTCGAGACCAAGATCCTTGCAGGCGTTCATGATCCGGATTGCTATTTCACCACGATTTGCTATAAGAACCTTTCCTTGCAAACTGTTCCTCGTTGAGTCAAAATAATATTTGTTGATTGTTTGGAAATGCGGTAAATTTTACACATGTCGTTGTTCCCGTGTGCATGTTGCTTGAATCGACGCTACTATAGTCATGCACTTTCAATTAGAAAAGTAATATTGTAACGTTGAATATGGTTTTAAAGTGGACAGCCGGGACCTCTGTTGCGATTTTGTTTTTATGCTTGACAAGGTTTTAGATGAATTATTAGTTAGTGCGAAACAAAGATTTATCAGCAGGCGATTGATTTTTCTCCATCTGAGATTATTACTCTAAGAACAAAAAAATAAGCCACTATATATGAGTCTGTTGATTTAATAGCATTTTTGTTCAATATCGAGGCAAACAAAAAAATTTACCACAGGCATATAGTTGATATTCCGAGGATAAAACTTTTGGTTTAACGAAGAGATTGGGCGAAAAGGCATTAAATCAACGGGCTCATAATACAACAGTTCAGCTACCAAACCTCGATGAACGACGATAACACCTCCGAAGACAGCGATCCTGAACAGGACTCGACAGTATCTGAAAAAAGTTTTTTTAAAAAAATACTCTCCCTGGTAGATTTTCGAAAGCCCGGCACAAAAGAAGATCTTGATCTTGAAATTCAGGAACTACTTGAAGAGGGGGAAGAGCATGGTTTGATTTCTCCCCTTGAGGAGAGAATGATTAACTCCATATTGGAGTTTAGGGAAACCTACGCCTCTGAAATTATGACTCCGGCGGCGGAGGTGGTTTCCTTTGACGAGGCCTCTCCAATGTCCGAGCTGATCGAAATTGTAATCGAAAGCGGTTTCACACGTATTCCCGTTTATCGTGAAAATCCTGATAAAGTGATTGGTGCAATCCACGCCAAAGATCTTCTCGAGCTCTGTGCAAGGCCCCAGGCGGGTGATGTAAATTTTGAAGAGTATCTTCGACCTGTCTATTTTATACCGGAATCAAAACCGATCGTTGATCTGCTGCGTGAGTTTCAGAAAAGAAAAGTTCATATGGCGATGGTAACCGATGAGTTTGGAACCATGCGGGGGTTGATAACGCTTGAGGACATTTTAGAAGAGATCGTTGGTGAGATTGACGATGAATATGATGAGGAAGAACACGTTGTAGAGATTATTGATAAGGATACTGTCCAGGTTCATGGCTGGGTTGACATTGAAAAGATAGAAGAACATTTTGATGTCGAATTCCCCGATGGACCATACGAGTCGGTGGGGGGACTGGTAATTCATCTACTGGGTCGACTTGCAGAGATTAACGATGAGGTGGAAATTGCAGGGTTTCGCTTAAAAGTTGACTCCGCATCTGCAAGACAGATCAAGAAAATATATGTGACACGGCTTGTGGAGCAAGAGTTAGAGGAGTGAAATTTTTACGCAGTCCACTTAGTGCCTTAGAAAATCATTTCTGTCAAAAAAACAAGAAACTCAAAAATTCCCTATGAAATCGTGAGCTTATTTTTACCGGCAAGGCACTTATCCCGTCTTATTTTCCGGTTCAACGGGGTTTTCCTGTCTATTATGACAGGTGTACTTCTCTTTGTCGCATTTCCAGGTGGCGGTGAGCTTTGGCCCCTGGTCTTTGTCGCTCTCGTGCCTGTTATCCACGGGAGCAGTAAGGGGTTGCCCCGGAATTCTTTTATGGCAGGGCTCAGTTGTGGTCTTGTACACTACAGCCTCCTGCTCTACTGGCTGGTCACTGTTTTGGCAAAGTATGGAGGTTTACCCCTCTATTTTGCCATACCTGCTTTTTTGTTGCTGGTCTTCTATATGTCCTTGTACTTTGGACTGTTCACCGTGGTTGCTGCATTTCTCAGCCGCAGTCTGCCAGCCCACGTCTTGCTTTTTTTACTTCCGGCTCTCTGGGTGGGGATTGACTGGTTTCGTGCTGTTTTTCTCACAGGCTTTCCCTGGATGGATCTGGGTTATTCTCTCTATGCGACCCCGCAGTTGATTCAGATCGCCGATATCCTGGGACACCACGGTCTTACGTATCTCATTGTCTTTGTTAACTACTTGCTGTTTTTGCTGGTGAACCGTAAGAAATCAGCTGCTGCATATTTGTCCCTGCTTCTGCCGGGAATTGTTGTGCTTGCTGGATATGGTTTTTATTCGCACACCCGGTACCAGACGATTGAGGGCGAAATCCAAGCCCAGATCCCTAAAGGAGTTGGTATCGGTATTGTCCAGGGAAATATGGATCAGGCGGTGAAGTGGACAGCTTCAAAGCAGCGGGAGACGGTTGATACCTATATCGGGCTGACAAAGTCCCTTGAATCTGAGTACCCCTTGCAGTTTGTCGTCTGGCCTGAGACTGCTATGCCCTTTTATCCATCTGCCAGTACAGAAACCTTGACGCTAATCGATTTTGCAACCTCAAGTGGTCTTGCTATACTCACCGGATCGCCCTGGTATGAAATGATAGATGTTGAAGCCAGAAAGATGAAGTTTTATAACAGTGCTTTTTTGCTGCAGCCCGATGGAAAAATCGGTGGATCCTACTATAAATCGCATCTGGTGCCGTTTGGTGAGTATGTACCATTGAAACAGTTTCTTCCCTTTCTCGCACCCCTGGTTGAAGCGGTGGGGGATTTCAGTCCAGGGACAATAGAAAAACCAATTGGTCATCAGAGGGTACGGGCCGGAGTGCTGATCTGCTTTGAATCAGTTTTTCCAGAGTTGAGCCGAAGCTGGGTCAAGGCAGATGCCAACCTGCTTGTCAATTTGACTAACGATGCCTGGTATGGAAAGTCGAGTGCCCCGGACCATAGTCTTGCAATGACGGTACTGCGGGCGGTTGAGACCAGGCGTGCAGTTGTTCGCTCGGCCAATACAGGCATCTCTGCTTTTATCGCACCCGATGGAAGGATAACGAAACAGTCGGAAATCTTTGTACCGTGGGCCGCAGCATCAACTGTTGTTCTTCTGGAAAATCGGACGTTTTGGGTGCGATACGGGTACCTGTTTGGTCCAGTTTGTCTACTCATTGGGCTGTGCGGTACGTTATTTGTGTACTTCAGGCAAAGGTGGGTATAATTATCTCTCCTAGGCGCTGCTATTTTGCTGACCTTCATCTGGATTCCTTGTGGATTGTGCATTATAATGAGCAAAAAATAATTTCTATAAATTACGTATCCAACGAAAAAAACTAATCCGACCAGACGGGTTAGAGCTAAGATTGAGGTAACTACTATGGCCATTGACACTGGTGCTGCTGTATCGAAACAAAAACTGGGTGATTTAAAAGGTCGACTACTCGCCTTGAAGGAGCATCTTTGACTTAGCCAGGAAACGAGATCAGCTGGAACAGCTTGAGCGCCAAACCCTTGCGCCCGGATTTTGGAATGATACTGAGGTGGCCAAAACAGTCCAGAAAGAGCATGGTCAACTCCAGGATATTATCAAAGATTGGGATGAACGCTGGAAAGAGCTAGAGGATACTGAGCTGTTTCTTGAAATGCTCATGGAGGATAAGGACCCGGAACTTGAGGAAGAGGTGGCTGATAAGATCGAATCCATGGATAAAGGTCTTGCCATGGCCGAACTTGAGTGCATGTTCAGCGGTGAGCATGATAAGGCTAATGCGATGGTAGCAATTCATGCCGGTGCCGGAGGTACAGAGGCCCAGGATTGGGTTGATATGCTGTTACGCATGTATCTGCGCTGGGCCGAAATTCGTGGCTTTAAAACCAATATCCTCGACTATCTTGCGGGTGATGAGGCGGGTGTAAAAAGTGTCACCATCATGTTTACCGGTCGTTTTGCCTATGGCTATCTTCGCTCAGAACTTGGTATTCACCGCCTTGTACGGATATCGCCATTTGATGCCAGCGGCCGGAGGCACACCTCTTTTGCCTCGGTTATGGTTATGCCGGAACTTGATGATTCGATAAAAGTAGATATTGAGGACAAAGATCTACGAATTGACACCTATCGGGCCAGTGGGGCAGGGGGGCAGCATGTTAATAAGACTGATTCGGCTATCCGAATTACTCATCTGACAACCGGGGTGGTGGTGCAGTGTCAGAGTGAAAGGTCACAGCATCGCAATAAGGAAACTGCGATGAAAATGCTTGCAGCCCAACTATATGAGCTGGAAAAACAAAAACATGCCGAGCAGCAGGAGGATCTTTCAGGGGATAAGAAAGGAATCTCCTGGGGGAGCCAAATCCGCTCATATGTGATGCAGCCATACCGGCTGGTGAAAGATCACCGAACCGAGCATGAAACCGGAAATGTCGATTCAGTAATGGATGGTAACCTGGATCCTTTTCTTAAGGCGTATCTGCTCTGGGGAAAATAGCTAGCCCGAATTTCTCATGAACTTTTTGATTTGAATTTCAACAAACTGATTTTATATCACAAGCGTGCATTTCTTATTTAACAGGGTGTTTTTCATTTCAAATCAAAAAGTGCCCCCTTCGGGCCAACAGATTTTTCCGCAGTTGCATTGTTGCCGTGCATTTGCAGTAGATTACTACGGCTTCATGCACGGCGCCGCGACCTGCGAAAAACTTTGTTGGTGAAAATCCGGGCTAGGAGGCTGGCGTATCGCTACAAAATCAATAAGGTCATCAATCTTAATTGAGGATCTTATTGATTTTGTTATTGCAGGAACTGCACATGGTACCACCGTTCTCGTGGCACATACCTGTGAGTCCGTGGTTGGTTCTCCGTTGTCGCCGTTTGCAGTAACTGATAAGGACTGCGGTAAAAATTAAGAGTGCAAAGGTAATCGCAAGTGTACAGAGGTAATCTAGCATCTTATCCGCCAAAGTCATCGAAATGAACATTTTCACTTTCAACACCAAGGGATTCTAGCATTTCAAAGATTGCCTGATTCATCATTGGTGGACCGCACAGGTAATAATTGATATCCTCAGGAGCTGGATGGGATTTTAAATACTCATCCAAAAGAACGAGGTGGATAAAGCCGGTGGAACCTGTCCAGTTATCTTCTGGTAAAGGATCTGAGAGCGCCAGATGGAAAGAAAAATTTTCATGTTTTTTATCTAGTTCGTCAAACTCCTCAAGATAGAAGCATTCTTTCATGCTACGACCACCGTACCAGAATGAAACTTCGCGTTTTGTCTCTTTGGCCTTGAATAGATCAAAGACATGACTGCGAAGAGGTGCCATTCCAGCACCACCACCAACGAGAATAACCTCGGAGTCGCTGTCATCCATGAAAAATTCGCCAAAGGGACCTGTGATGGTGACGTCATCTCCGGGCTGCAGGTTGAAGATGAAAGATGAAACCTGGCCCGGAGGGAGGGCTGCCTGTCCTGGTGGTGGGCTGGCGATCCGTACATTGAGCTTAATGATACCTTTTTCTCCCGGATAGTTGGCCATGGAGTAGGCCCTGGTTACCGGGGTATGCACATGGGATCTATACTGGAACATCTTAAACTTTGTCCAGTCTGAGAGGAAACGTTCGTCTATTTCAAAATTCTGATAATCGATGGTGTGAGGCGGTACCTCAATCTGGATATAGCCCCCTGCCTTGAAGTTGACCGTCTCTCCTTCGGGGATGCCGATCACAAGTTCCTTGATAAAGGTTGCAACATTATTATTGGAAACAACCTTACATTCCCACTTCTTTGCATCCAGCATATCCGCCGGGACTTGGATCTTCATGTCCCTTTTTACAGGCACCTGGCAGGATAGCCGCATCCCCTGTCTGGCCTCCCGGTTGTTTATCTGTGATTTTTCCGTGGGTAGAATTGAGCCGCCGCCTTCTGAAACTATACAGCGGCATTGACCGCAACTGCCACCGCCACCGCAGGCAGAAGAAAGAATGACACCTTCACCGGCAAGGGTAGTCAGCAGTTTTTCTCCCGGCTGTGCAACAAAGGTTGTGTCATCATTGATCTCAATGGAAATTTCACCGCTTGGCAGCAGGGTCTTTTTGGCAACTACAATGAGGGTGACCAGAACCAGCTGGATCGCCAGGAAGCACATCACGCCATAATATATTTCTGTCATTAAACTGTTTCCTTATAGACTGTTTCCTGCATTCATGGGTAACGCTACAGTTCCATTCCGGCAAGCCCCATAAAAGCAATGGCCATAAGTCCGGCGGAGATAAAGGTGAGGCCAAGGCCCCTCAGACCTCCGGGGGCATCTGCGTATTCCAGACGTTCTCGTATGCCGGCCAGGCACACTACCGCAAGAAAAAAACCACCCCCTGAGCCAAAACCGTAGGCGATCGATTCACCGAAGGTGTAATCTCTTTCCACCATAAACAGAGTGCCACCGAATATTGCACAGTTTACGGTGAGAAGGGGGAGAAAAATACCAAGGGTATTGTAAAGTGCAGGGATAAAGCGATCAAGCACCATCTCAAGGATCTGGACGACCGCCGCAATGATGGCAATATAGGTGAGTAACCCGAGAAAACTGAGATCCAGGTCCGGTTGCCCGGCCCATGTCAGGGCACCTGGTTTTAACAGATAATTAAGGATCAGGTTGTTGATGGGGACGGTGATTACCTGGATGAAAAGGACAGCTACCCCCAGTCCCATGGCGGTTTTAACCTGTTTTGAGATGGCTAAAAAAGTACACATCCCAAGAAAAAAGCTTAAGGGCAGATTTTCCAGGAAAATAGAACGGATGATAATGTCAAAATAATGGTCCATTAGTCATTCTCCTGTTGGCTGGGATCTATGGTTCGCAACAGCCAGATCAACAATGCTATGAGGAAAAATGCGCTGGCGGGCAGTACTAGAAAACCGTTTCTCAGGTACCAGCCACCGTTAGTGGTGAGTGGTAGTATTTCAAAGCCAAAGAGGGTGCCGGAGCCAAAGAGTTCCCTGACAAAGGCAACAGACATGAGAATGAAACCGTAACCAAGCCCGTTGCCAAGTCCGTCGATGAAGCTGGGGACTGGCGGATTGGACATGGCAAAACCTTCTGCACGGCCCATCACAATACAGTTGGTAATTATAAGGCCAACGTAAATGGAAAGTTGCTTTGAAAGGTCGAAAAGAAAGGCCTTTAATACCTGGTCAACGATAATGACCAGGGTAGCAATAACCATGATTTGTAAGCCGATACGGACCGAATTGGGGATATGGAAACGGACAATACTGATGGTAAGGCTGGAAAAAGCCACAACCAGAGTTACACAGATTGACATCACAAATGCGGTGGTCAACTGTCCGGTTACTGCAAGTGCTGAACAGATACCAAGTACCAGCAGGGCTATGGGGTTTCGTTTAAAAATTGAACGCGAAAATAACTCGCTCTTTGTTTCAGCCATTGGAGTTTTCCTTGCTCGTCATAGTGGTGATAAAGGGTTTAAAGCCATGGTCGCCGAACCAGAATTCCATGAGATTGCTCACCCCTTTCGTGGTCAGTGTGGCTCCTGAAAGCCCGTCTATCTGATAATTGGCGGCTTCACCCTCAATTGCTGCCTTGCCTTTTGCAAAATCAAGTTGAATTTCTCCAGTATCACTGTAAATTTTCTTGTCACGCCAGCTGTCCTGCCATCGTTTGTTTTCTATTTCTCCGCCAAGACCTGGGGTTTCTCCATGTTCATAGAAAGATACGCCTGTGATGGTTGACATATCTGCTGCCAGAGCCACATAGGCGTACATGGTTGACCATAAACCTTTGCCCCGGACAGGTAAGATAACTTGTTTAATCTGCTCGCCATCCTGCACCAGATAGACAAGGGAGTATTTTTCCAGGTACCTTAGCTTTGCAATATCCTGCTCATTTTCAAGTGGTCGTCCACTACCTTCAGAAAATGCGGCCTTGGTCTGTTTGTATGTTGCCACATCAATTTCGCCGTTTTCTATGAACTCACCGGGTGTCAGCTCAATAACTCTAGTAACAATTGGCGCAAACATCTCTTCAATGGTTTTGCTTTCATCAAAAAGACCGGCCGCATAGAGAATATGCTTTTTCCGGTCAATTATCCGATTGGCCTCCTGCATCGGACGTAAGCCAACGGCTGCGCCGGCTACGAGTGCAGAGCAGACAAAAGCAAGTATAAGCACCGAGTAAAAAGGTTTGGCAGGGTTTTCATCAGCCATGGCGTAACATCCTTCTCTTTATATTGGCCTGAATAACAAAATAGTCAAAAAGTGGAGCGAATACATTACCAAGTAATATGGCAAGCATTATGCCTTCAGGATAGGCGGGATTGGCTACCCTGATCATAATTGCAAGGATTCCGACAAGCAGACCGTATAGCCATTGTCCTGTGTGGGTGTGGGCGGCGGAAACTGGATCGGTTGCCATAAAAACCAGACCAAAGGCGAAACCACCCATGACCAGGTGCCAGTGGGGAGGGATCGCCCATAGTGGATTCGTTTCACTTCCCTGAATGTAGAATATCAAAGCGCAGAGTAATCCGCCAATAAGGGCGGAGGCCATAACACGCCAGGGAGCTATCCTTGTCACAAGCAACAGCGCAGCCCCAAAGAGGCAAGCAAAGGTTGAGGTTTCTCCCATGGATCCAGGGATTGTACCTATAAAACTCTGCATCCAGGAAAAAGAGACCGCTTCCATGGTTTGGCCAATTTGTGCTGCAGCAGCCTGGCCAAGAGGGGTAGCGCTGGAAACACCATCCACTGCGGTCCACACGTAGTCACCGGTCATCTGGGCCGGATAGGCGAAATAGATAAAAGCACGGGATACAAGGGCCGGATTCATAAAGTTCCTGCCAACCCCTCCAAAAACTTCCTTGGCAAAGACCAGGCCGAAACTGACCCCCAATGCAACCTGCCAAAGTGGGATTGATGGTGGCAGGCTGAGGGTGAAAAGCAGACCGGTGACCAGGAAGGCCTCTGAAAATTCATGGCCGCGAATGAGATTGAAAAGCATCTCCCATATGGAGCCTACCAGCATGGTAACGATATAGATAGGTAAAAAGTAGAGGGAACCGTGGAGAAGGTTGGAAATAAGGCTGGAGGAATTACAGCCAACGGCACCCATGACGGCACCCCGCCAGCCATCCGGGCCACCAAGTCCCATGGCCTCAATGACCATGTTGGCCTGATAACCGGTGTTCCACATCGCCATAAAAGTGCAGGGGATAAGGGCAATGAGCACCGTTGTCATGATCCGTTTTAAATCAATGGAGTCACGGACATGGGGGGCTGCTTTTGTCTTTTCATTTGAACCAAAAAGAAACGAGTCAAGAGCTTCGTAGAGCGGATAACAGCGCTCAAGAGGTGCCCCTTTTTCAAAATGCCTTCCGGCATCTTCCATAAGTCTGCTTAAAAATTTCATCTGTAAACTGTCACCTGGAGTAAAGTGTTTGGCTGTCTCATGTTTACTCACCACGTTCTATAGCGGAGAGAACCTCGCGCAGATCGGGGCCAAAATCATTCTTGCCTGGGCAGACAAAGCCGCAAAGGCCAAGATCTTCCTCTATGAGTTCAAGGCATCCAAGAGCTTTAGATTTTTCAGTATCTCCTTTTGCCAGTGATTTTAAAAGGGAGGTTGCAATAATATCAAGGGGCATAACCTCGTCATAGGTGCCTAAAGGGTAGATTGCTCTTTTGCCTCCCCAGAGTGCTGTACTCATCGGAAGCAGTATTTCTTTGACATAGCTTGATGCAAATACGGGCCGACTGGAAAAACGTTCTTTGCCCGGGAGCAGCCAGTTAAATATGGAACGACCCGTGGAGTCTTTGATAACAGAAATTTGATCGTGGAAGCGCCCTAGATATGTTTGAAAACCAGCCGCCTCCCTGCCACTTAACACTGAGCCTGAAATGATTCTTAGATCATCTAACGTGAGTTCCCGTCTGAGTAACTCAGAGATAGATGCGCCTATCCTGGTTTTTATAAGCGAGGGGTTTATTATGCCCCCGCCGCACAGCGCAACAATACGTTCGGTTAGCAATTCACCTGTTAAAAAGAGGTGTCCTATACAGATCACATCCTGATAACCAATCTGCCACACTGTTTTGTTTTCGTGAACCGGATCAACAAAATGAATGTGTGTTGATGGCAAACCTGCCGGGTGCGGCCCCTGGAATTGCCAATATTCAATTCCTTCAAGTTGTTCGTGGGCAGCTAGCTCTTCTTCTCCGCTGCAGTAGTGGATAGGGCAGCTGAGTAGTTGTCGCAGGGCTTTTAGCCCCGTCAGGTATTCTTTTGCATAATGAGCTATGATCACCTGGCTCTTTGGTGCCAGGGGAGAACTGTCCATGGCCGTAATAAAAAGAGATGCAGGTGTGGAGTCTATCTGTGGGTTTTTTCCGTAAGGCCTGGTTCGAAGAGTTGTCCAGAGCCCGGAGTTGATGAGTAGATCACGGATAGTCTCAGGTTCAAGTTCTTCGGGGTTTTCAACAGGTTCACAAAAGGAAGTGGATTCGTCACCATCAAGTCGTATTACCAGCGACTCAAATTTTCGTTTTTCTCCTCTGTTGATCGAATAAACTATTCCGCACCCAGGGGAGGTAAAGACAATGCCTTCGTTTTTTTTATCCTGAAAAAGAGGTTGCCCGGTGATGACTCTATCCCCCTGTTTAACCAGCATAGTTGGTTTCATCCCTAGGTAGTCATCACCGATGAGGGCGATCATCCCTACTTTGTTGCTCTCTTTTATTTCAGTGGACGGGCTACCAGAAATTGGGATATCAAGTCCTTTTGTTAATTCAATTGTCTTCATATGAGCTGAAAAAACCTGTGAAATTGTGGTCCGGGATAAACGCCTGAACGTGAATCACCGGAGAGGAAAGCTATGTTACGGATTACGAAAATATCCAGGCGTGATGAGAGAGAGGGGCGATCAAAGGTAGTAATCGATTTTTTTTCTGTCATCTCTTTGTCTAAAAGTTTCCGACTAGTCGGGTTAGAAAGGTGAGCCTGAGCAAATGTCATCGTAACTATTAAAAAATACTATAAACCGAACTACTTGTCTCAGCAAATGAAATTGTTCTGACAGGCCGAAGAGAGTGGGATATTTCAGGCAGGTTTGGATATTAATCCATGTCTAAGTAGCGGTAGAGTGACTTAAATATCTGTAATACCCCGATACATTCATCGTTGGGTTAAAAAAAAATTGATCGATTGATGTTTGCCTACAAATTCCCCTTTTAAGGTGGGAAAGAGAACTCCTGGAAAAATAAGTAAATCGTGATGATTATTATTGCTTTTTAAAGGGAAAATGATGTACTTGAGACGAGGTAGATGGCTCGGAGTTTTTCCGTCTGATTTGCTCCGGGTATTATTGCAATCACAATTGATAGGTACCATCATGGCAAAAAATCATTCCCCGAGCAGAACGTATCACGATATTTCAAAGCGTTACCCTGAGGTGATTACCGCGCTGGAGAATTTGGGAACCACTGTGAGGGGGGCCGGTCCCCTAGATAAAAAGACGGGGCACCTCATTCAACTTGCTGCTGCCGCTGCAGCCGGGTCGGAAGGGTCAGTTCATTCCCATACCCGGAGAGCTCAAAATAATGGTGCGACCAGGGAAGAAATCTACCATACTCTATTGCTTCTTATTTCAACGATAGGTTTCCCGCAGGCTATGGCGGCCATATCATGGTGTCGGGATATTCTTGAGGGTGAGGGTGGCGAGTAATCTGGATACTTTCAGATAGTAACTCTATGGGGGGAGCAAGGAGCCTGTTCGAGAATGTACTTTTGCCCAAACTCTTCAGAATTCCCAAAAAATAATGCTCGCAGGTAAGCGAAGACTCCGATATCACTTATATGGCTGTGCTTATTTTTTGAAAATTCTTCGATTTTGAACAGATAGCGCAGACTTCGAAATTCCTATTCTCGGACAGGCTCCTAGTTTGATCCCCCCTTTTTTCAATACTATTACAGAATTCTACACAATTCCTGCCCCTTGCAATTCCGCTCGATAAATCCGTCACGATCGTTTCCCAGGTGGACTGATCGATTTTTTCGTTGATCCCTCGATCACCAATAATCCAGATCCTCTACTCCAGTAGTGAAATGTAGAGAAGCATACCGTTTTTATTTTTTGTCTTATAGTAAATCTTTTTATACCAGCTGTCCATGAGTGCTCTAAGAGTCACTCCAACCATGGATAGACTCGTAACTACTGAGTTATGCGTAAATACCTTGACACTTATCTCCATTTACCATACATTGTTGTCGCGTTAACTATTAAGGAGGCAAGCAATGAACGTGTCGTGTAATGAAGAATCTTTTTTGCGTCTGATATCCCTAACAGCACAGACCATGCGCAGTTACGCGGATCAGCGGTTAAAAAGATATGATCTGACTGTAGAGCAACTCCAGGTTTTGAAACATACGAGAGCAGAAGGCGGTCAGACCCAGAAAGAGCTCTGTGGTGCAACCGGGAAAAGTGCTGCCAATATCACCCGGATTCTTGATCGTCTTGAGAATAAGGGGCGTATTGTCAGGAAGAAGAACCCCGAAGATCGCAGAACAAGTCTGGTATTTTTAACAGGTGATGGTTTTGCACTGAAAGAAGAGGTTACCAGTCTCTTCAATTCTTTGGGGGAAGGGCTTTTGTCAGATATTGATGAAGAAAAACAGAAAATCGCCTTTGAGGTGTTGGGCGCAATAAAATTGAAGATCGAGAGTAGTACAATTTTAAAGGGAGAGGGTGAACAGTGAGAATTTTACTATCGTTGATTGGATTGTTACTTGCCGCGTCACATGTTGTTGCAGCGGGGCCGCCACCCGCAAAGGTCGTTCTTGGGGACGTGGTCAAGGAAGATGTCTCCACCACACAGTCGGTGACAGGTGTTCTTTACTATGAAAGAGTGAGTGACATCTCAACTGAAGTTGTTGGTCTTGTTGAAGAGATAAAAGTAAGCCAGGGGGATCGTGTTAAAAAAGGGGACCTGTTGGTACGTCTTAATACCGAGATTCTCGAAAGAGAGATTGCTCTTAACAGGACGCGTATTGAACAGATTGAATTGCGGATCAAAAACGCTGAAAAAAATTTCAAGAGGCTGGAGAGACTTTTTAATAGCTCTGGTGTGAGTGAAAAAGATTTTGATGATGCGCTTTACTCCTTTCAGGATGCTCAAAAGGAAAAGCAGGCCGTTGGCGATGGTCTTGCAAAGCTGTTGATTCAGCAGCGCAGATCACTGATAAAGGCTCCCTTTGATGGGGTTGTGTTGACTAAAGAGGTGGATTCCGGGGCGTGGGTACAGCAGGGAAAGGTGCTTGTTAGTATTGGCTCAAGCGATGACCTTTTTGTGCGGGCACCGATTGCTGAAAATCTTCTGCAGTTTATTCGCCTGGGTGAAAATGTTCAGGTGGTGCTGAATGCCTTTAATAAAGAGCTCGAAGGTTCTGTTATTGGTATTGATCCAGTTGCGGATATTAAAACCAAAAACATCTTTTTAAAAATTAAAATACCGTCAATGGACCTTGTTGCCCAAAATATGTCGGCCAACGTTTTTGTCCCCAGCAGTGAAAAACGGGAACTCTCAGTTTTTAGTCGGGCTGCACTCATTAAGTTCCAGGGCAAGGACTTTGTCTATTCGGTCAAAGAGGGTAAGGCTGCAATTTTACCCGTGAACATAGTTGCCTATATGGGACAGAAGGTGGCGGCTGATAATCCCTATATTGTGCCGGGTTTACCTATTGTTGTTGAGGGGAATGAGCGATTGCGTCCAGATCAACCTGTCATGGTTGCAGGGGAGAAATAATGGATCTCGTAGAATATTCTTTAAAAAAACCGGTTACTGTTGCAGTTACCGTTATTCTTATTGTGACCTTTGGGCTCATTGGTTTGAACAAGTTACCAATCCAGCTGACACCCGATGTTGAAACGCCCAAAATAACGGTGCAGACCACCTGGGGAGGGGCGACTCCTTTTGAGATAGAAAAAGAGATTATTGAGCGACAGGAGGAGGCACTAAAAGGTCTGCAGGGTCTGACCAAGATGGAGAGTTCAAGCTATAATAGTTTTGGGGAAGTAACTCTCTCATTTGAGCTGGAGACTGTGGTTGAAGATGCGCTGCTCCGGGTTTCCAATAAACTCAATGAAGTTGGGGATTATCCCGGCAATGCTGATAAACCTGTCATTGAAGCCGCCGGTGCCAATAGCTCCCCCATAGTGTGGATGGTTGTGAAACCTCTAAAAGGTAATAGTGAGGATATAACGCACTATATGACCTTTTTTGAGAATAATATCCGACAGCATTTTGAGCGCATTAAAGGGGTTGGTTCTCTTTTTATCTTTGGTGGAACAGAGGATGAGCTCCATGTGACTCTTGATATGGAGAAAATGGCTCAGAATAAGATCACCATCGGTCAGCTCTCAGGAATCGTTCAACAGGCCAACACCACAACCTCCGCCGGAGTTTTGGGTATTGGTCGTAAAAACTATCGCATTAGAACCATTGGACAGTTCCAATCTCCCGAGGAAGCCCTGGGGGTGGTTGTCTATGATGACGGCTTGAAACGTGTTTACCTCCGTGATATTGCAAGCATTGAAAAGGGCTATGCAAAAGAGTCGGCGGCGATACTGCATAACGGACAACAGACAATTGTAATCGGGCTGAGAAAAGAGACCGGCGCCAATGTTCTTGAGATGAGTGATCGCGTTGAGGCCGAGGTAGACCGGCTTAATGAATCTATTATGACGGAAAAAGGGCTAGAGATTGAACTTGTTTACGACCAGCGCGAGTATATTAATACCGCCATTGAACTGGTGAAAAAGAACGTTTTAATAGGTGCCACCCTTGCTGTAATCGTTCTCTTAACCTTTTTACGCTCAGTTCGTACAACTTTCACCACCGCTGTTGCGATACCGATCTCCGTTATCGGGACCTTTATTTTTCTCTGGCTGGCTGGCAGAAATCTCAATGTGGTGAGTCTCGCGGGAATTTCCTTTGCGGTGGGGATGCTTGTGGATAATTCCATCGTGGTTCTTGAAAATATTGATCGACACAGAAAATTAGGGAAAACCGCCTATACGGCGGCCCTCGAAGGTGCAAAAGAGGTTTGGGGTGCCGTCTTTGCCTCGACTGCAACTACGGTGGCGGTCTTCTTGCCAGTTATTTTCATGCAGGAGGAGGCAGGTCAGCTCTTTCGGGATATTGCCATTGCGATAACCTTTTCTATTATGATCAGTCTTTTGGTGTCGATTTCTGTTATTCCGACACTTATTAATCTGCTCTATAAAAATTCACATCTAAAGCCAAAGAACAAATTACAGAAATCTTATATTGGCCCTTTCTTTGTGCGATTAATTATGGGGGTGTCAAACTTCTGTCTGATAAATTTTTTCACCAGATTTGTGACGATAGCACTGTTTACCTCCCTGTCGGTTTATCTCATCTATTCATTAAAACCGTCTGCGGAGTATCTACCCCAGGGAAATAGAAACCTGATTCTTAATATTCTCATTCCGCCCCCCGGGTATTCAGTTGATAAATTCAAAGAGATCGGCCAGGGGATTTATGATGATTCCAAACCCTATTTTGCGGAGGAAGATAAAGATGGTTTTCCAAGGCTGAAACAGATGTTTTTTGTTGGGGCTGATCGTTTCACCCTTTTTGGGGCTATTTCCACCCATGAGACCAGAGCATCGGAACTGATCCCACTTTTTTCAAGGATCATGAATTCAATTCCAGGAATTTTTGGTGTAAGTATTCAAGCGGGTATCTTTGAACAGGGGCTTGGTGAGGGGCGGACGGTTGAAGTGAATATATCCGGTGAAGACATTAACACAATCGCCGGATCAGCCATGACGCTTTTTGGTGGAATTCAGCAGAAAATTCAAGGGGCTCAGGTGAGGCCTATCCCGTCACTGGAAACGAGCTATCCCGAAATTCTTGTTATTCCAAACAAGGAAAAGCTGGCAGCCAACGGGCTGTCGGAAAAAGATCTTGGAATCTATGTTGATATCCTGATGGACGGCAGGAGGATTGATGATTACAGCCCTGAAGGTATTAAAAAAATAGATCTGGTCGTCAAGGGTAGTGATACAGAGTTTGATAGCCCGGAGAATATTCTCCAGGCGACAATCGTTAATAAGTTTGGTGATCTGATAAAAGTCGGGGATGTAGCGGATCTTAAATACAGCCAGAGCATGCCGCAGATAAATCATCTGGAGAGAAAACGGACAATTACTCTACAGGTAACTCCACCACCGGATCTGCCTCTGCAGACAGCAATCGAGATGATAGGAAATGATCTGGTTACACCACTAACGGCAGCGGGAAAACTTGCAGGAGTTGACATTAGTATAGGTGGTAATGCTGATAAACTGGTGGAGACCGGAGAGGCGTTAAAATGGAATTTATTGCTCGCTCTTCTTATCACTTACCTGCTGTTGTCGGCTCTATTTGAGAATTTTTTTTATCCGCTTATTATTCTTTTTACCGTACCTCTGGCGGCTGCGGGTGGCTTTGTTGGTCTTCTTGCAGTAAATACTTTTATCACCAGGCAGGGGTTTGATGTTCTTGCCATGCTTGGCTTTATTATCCTGATTGGTACGGTTGTAAACAATGCGATTCTTATCGTTCACCAGTCACTAAATAATGTACGATACAATGGTCTTATAGGCTTAGATGCAATTTCAGATGCGGTTCAGACCAGGATTCGGCCAATTTTCATGAGTGCCACTACAAGTGTACTTGCAATGAGCCCACTGGTTATTGCAACCGGATCCGGGAGTGAGTTGTATCGTGGCCTTGGGAGTATACTCTTAGGTGGGCTGACTGTATCCACCATGTTTACACTTTTTGTTATCCCGGCATTACTTGCCTTTGTAATCCGTTTTGAAAGGAGTCGAAATAATGAAACTGTTTAAATTTGTAGTGATTTTTCTCTTCGCAGGATCATCTGCTTATGCAATTGACCTTGCTGAAATGCAGACTAAGGCTCTTGGGGACCGTCAGGTGATTCAACAGTATGTCACCAGTCTTGAGCAGAGTGAAAAAGATCTAATACGGGCCAGGGGAGGGTACTACCCCTCTGTTGATATAGGATACAACGTCAATTCCCTTGACGAAGCTTCGACTACAGAACACGAAAACAACTCTCTAATGTACGGCAAGATCTCCTATAATGTTTTTAGTGGTTTCAGGGATAAGTATAACGTTCAGGCAGCCGAAATGTTACAGGCTGTTGAAGAGTATCGGCTTCAAGGAATACAGCAGGACATACAGTTGAATGTTGCCCTTGCCTATCTCAAAGTATATGAACGTCTTGCCAATCGCAAGGTTGCTGCATCCGCCTTTGAAACCCTTGGCAAAGTGTACCGCGATGGAGAGAGCCGGTACCAGGTTGGCCTCATAGGTAAAAATGAGCTCCTCAAGTTTCGGGTGGATTATGATAATGCTGATATTACGTTGAAAGCCGCCGACGCCGGGTTGAAAAAGAGTGTAAACGATTTGTCCAGGCAGGTGGGGAGTTCGATTGGTTTTGAAGAGCTTGGTTTTGAGGATTTCGATGAATTGCCTTCGCTCATCAATAAGATTGAATATACCGGACGAATGCTTGAAGGCAGGAGCGAAATAAAGGTCCTGGAGTCGGTGATTGGAGCCAATATGGCCTCCTCTGAAGCCGAGATGAGTGGCTACTATCCACGGGTGGACGCCGTTGGCAGTTATCAGAAATACGATGACGACTATATCAATGGATACGGTGATGTGGAAGAGGATGAACTCCGTGCACAGCTGGTGCTGTCAATGAATCTTTTTCAAGGATTTACCACAGAGGCTTCCGTTGCCAAGGCAAAGCTTGAAACCCGCGCAGCACAGTATGAACTGGATGAATTGAAAGACAGCCTCGTTACGAACCTTGATAATCTGTATATAGATTTTGAGGTGAGTCTTGATAATATAGGAGTGGCCAACCGGTCCATAGAACAGGCTGAAGAAAATTTACGAATCACCCAGCTGAAATACGATGAGGGGCTGCAGCGCGAATCTGATCTGCTGGATGCCATCACAAGTCTGTCCCGCGCCCAGTATAACCAGGTTGCTGTCATTAGAACGGTTTTTTCAAATAACTTTCAGCTTACCCGAATGGTAGACGGTTTTTAACTAAATTTTTTTATAAAATTATCAATCAGCAGACGGGCTATGGAGATCTTGGAGGGAAGCTTTGGCAGCTTGTCCACGGAGAACCACTGTGCGTCTTCAAGCTCGATGGGGTCAATTTCTATTTCTCCACTGTCGTAGGTCGCACTGTAACCAATCATAATTGAGTGGGGGAAAGGCCACGGCTGGCTCGCCATATAACGAACATTGTTCACTTTGATGTTTGTTTCCTCAAGGACCTCTCGTTTCACCGTCTCTTCGAGGGTCTCTCCGAGTTCCACAAAACCTGCGAGGGTGCTGTACATACCTTCAGGGTAACCTGGTGCCCTGCCCAGTAAAATTTGATTTCCTCTGCTTACTGCCATAATAACTGCGGGAGAAACCCTTGGGAAACTGATAAAATTGCAGGCAGGACAACTTTTTGCCAATTCAGAGTCCTGATTAACCAGCGGACTGCCACATCTGGAGCAAAACTGATGTTCATGATGGTGATGGAGAACTTGGATTGCTCTTCCTGCAAGGTTGAAGTGCTCTTCATCAATCTTGCCAAAGAGGCTGCGCAGCCCATAAAAGTGTAAATTGTTTTGCAGGGGTGAGTCTTCCGGGATCTCGGCAATAAAGCATGGTGTATTGCCATAGTGTCCAAAAAAGCGTTTGTAGATCTGTTTGTAGCCAAGGCTCTCCGGGGAACTGGTGCAGAGTTCTAGACTCCCATCTTCTTCTTTTTTTACCAGGAGTTTTTGGTCTTGAAAGATAAACCAGTATTCTGGCGGATGACTGCTATTATTAGAAATTTTCTGGCCTGCTGGGATAAACCGTTTTTTTAGCTCAAAGGGATTACTTTCTGCTTTATTTGCTTTCATATGGCGGGTGAAGATGGCAAAATTAGTGTGTGGTTTACACAACTCGAGTAAACTATTAGCTGTTGATTGTTGATGTATTGACACTCCGATGGTAAAAAGTCAATACGACTGGAATAAAAAATGCGTGATTTAAAGAGTAAAAATGTGTCGCGTGGACCACTATCCTCAACTGGGTTGTTGTGGGAACTATAGGCAGGTGAAAGGAAGTGAAAATACTTATTGCAGAAGATGAATTTACAACCAGAATGATGGTGCAGGTCTGCCTTGAGAATTGGGGCTACCGTGTTGAGAGTGTGACCAACGGTGTTGAGGCATGGAATGCTCTGCAAAAGAAGGATGGGCCACAGATTGCAATTCTAGATTGGGAAATGCCTGAGTTGGATGGGGTTGAGGTTTGCAGCCGACTTAAAGAGATGGATGTGGAAAATCCAACCTACGTGATACTTCTCACCTCCCGTGATTCTAATACCGATATTGTGCGGGGCTTTGATGCCGGTGCTGACGACTATATGACCAAGCCGTTTAACGATAATGAGTTGCGTGCCAGGGTACGGGTCGCTGAACGGCTGGTACGAACGCAATTCTCACTTGCTGAATCTGTAGGCGAGCTTAAAGAGGCTTTGAACCAGCTTGAAATGCTGGAGTCCGGGGTAGAGATATGTCGTGAATGTCGTTATGTTTTCAGTCCCTACGATGCTGAATGGTATAGTCTCGATGATGTCTTAAATTCCGGGGTTGACCCTCGTTTTATCGTCAACAGTTGCCCTGGCTGTCAAAACAAATAATCAGCATCTGGGGGCAAGTTGCTCTTCCCCCCAGACGCCGCTATGTAGTGCCAGCCTGCAAATCTGGAGGCTGTCTTGTTGTTGTCTGTTTCATTTTTTGATCAAGTTTGCTGTTATAGAATTATTCCCAACTGGCATTAGCACCATATATGAGTATAATTATCACTTGATAATAAACTTTATATAGAGGTGGAATATGCTCCCGGAAATGTACGACAGGTTTTATAAGAAGATCGTTGGAACAATCTCTCAAAAGAATATCATCACTGATCCCTTACGTACCATTACTTTCGGTACAGATGCAAGTTTCTACCGATTAGTTCCGAAGATCGTAATCAATGTTGAAAATGAAAAAGAGGTACAGTTGATTTTGCGGGAGGCCAGCAAACTTAAGCTTTCGGTAACGTTCAGGGCAGCTGGAACAAGCCTGTCCGGGCAGGCCATTACCGACTCTATTCTGGTTCGTTTAGGAGATGGATGGAGGAATTACAGGGTTTTTGACAATGCTGGCAAGATCCAGCTGGAGCCCGGGATAATTGGTAGCCAGGCCAACGCAATTCTGGCAGAATTTGATAAAAAAATTGGACCGGATCCCGCTTCAATAGATAGTGCAAAGATAGGCGGTATCCTGGCGAACAACGCCAGTGGCATGTGCTGCGGAGTTGAACAGAATAGCTATCAGACCCTTGATAGTATGCGGATTGTCTTAGCTGACGGTACTGCTGTGGACACTGCGGAGGATAAGAGCCGGGCCAATTTTGAGCGGCTCCATGGAGATATCCTCACCAGGCTGACAGGGTTACGAGAGCGGGTGTTGGCCGATGAACAGCTCAGTGATCGAATTCGCTATAAATTTAAAATAAAAAATACTACCGGGTACAGCCTCAACGCACTTGTCGATTTTGAAGATCCATATGAGATAATGAGCCATTTGATGATAGGCAGCGAAGGGACTCTCGGCTTTATCTCCGATGTAGTTTATAAAACCGTGGTGGAACATCGGTACAAGGCGAGCGCATTGATCTTGTATCCGGATGTGAAGACCGCCTGTGAAGCTATTCCTGTTCTGCAGAAGCTGCCGGTGGCCGCGGCGGAGTTAATGGACCGTGCCGGCCTTCGCTCCGTTGAAGATAAAGAGGGGATGCCTGACTATTTAAAAGATTTATCTGATACGGTAACTGCGCTCCTGGTAGAGACAAGGGCTGAGAGTGGGGGGGCCCTGGCAGAGCAGATAGGGCAGATTCAGGATGCTCTTAACAGCTTGCCAACGGTTCGGCCCATTGAGTTCACCGATGTTCCCGAAGAATTTGGTGCCTTGTGGAAGATCCGTAAAGGACTGTTTCCAGCTGTTGGAGCAGTTCGGAAGACCGGTACCACGGTAATTATTGAAGATGTTGCTTTTCCCGGAGTTCATCTTGCCGACGCCTCTCTGGACCTGCAGAAACTTTTTAAAAAGTACAATTATAATGAAGCGATTATCTTTGGTCATGCCTTAGATGGCAACCTTCACTTTGTCTTTACCCAGGATTTCTCTGTACAATCGGAGGTTGTACGATATCGTGACTTTATGGATGAGGTCGTTCTGCTGGTTGTGGAAAAATATGACGGTTCCCTGAAGGCAGAACATGGCACCGGTCGCAATATGGCACCCTTTGTACAAAAAGAGTGGGGTGAGGCTGCCTTTAATTTGATGCGCGAAATCAAGACTATTTTCGATCCGCTCAATCTACTTAACCCCGGAGTTATTCTTAACGATGACGCAGAGGCACATATTAAAGATCTCAAGCCACTTCCAGCAACCCATGAAATTGTTGATAAATGCATAGAATGCGGTTTCTGTGAGCCGGTGTGCCCTTCAAAGGATGTCACTTTTACTCCGCGTCAGCGCATAGTCGGCCGCCGGGAAATCAGCAGGCAAATGGCAGCAAATACGGATGCAAAAAAAGTAAAAGAATTGACCAAGGCCTATAGCTATCCGGGAAAAGATACCTGCGCAGCTGATAGTCTTTGTGCCACAAGATGTCCGGTGGGCATTGACACCGGAAAGATGGTGAAGGCTCTGCGGGAAGAAGCCAACGGTCCTCTGGCGAATAGTGTTGCGGGCTGGGTTGGCAGTGGTTTTGGCGGCGTGGCGAAAACCATCAGCACTACACTCAATGTGGTTGATTCCGTGCATAAGGTGACGGGAACCCCCTTCATGGATAGGGCTTCTGCCCTTGCAAGAAAGGCAACATTTGATAGCCTGCCACTCTGGAACAGGGAGATGCCTTCTGGGGTTGCAACGATAAAAAAAGAGGTGATTGATCCCGGGAACCCTTTAAAGGTTGTCTATTTTCCAAGTTGTGCCAGTCGTTCTATGGGGGGACCCGCGAGGGAAGATAGTGAAAGGGAGCCACTACCGGAAAAAACCTTGTCTTTACTGAAAAAGGGTGGATATGAGATTATCTATCCAGAGACTCTTGATAAGCTCTGTTGTGGGCAGGCATTTGAAAGTAAAGGTTTTCTCAAGCAGGCTGATGTGAAAGCGGGGGAACTCTCCGATGCCCTGCTGGCGGTCTCGGAAAATGGTGCAATACCTGTCCTTTGCGACACAAGCCCATGTCTGTATCGGATGCGAGGGACGGCTGATGAGCGTCTGCAGCTCTTTGAACCCATTGAGTTTGTCTTGACCTATTTGATGGATAAACTGAAGTTTACCAAACAAGAGGTGAAAGTTGCAGTACACCCCACATGTTCCACAAGAAAGATGGGGCTTGAGGGGGAACTGGAGCAACTGGCGAAGGCCTGCGCAACAGAAGTGGTGATGCCTGAAGATATTTATTGCTGCGGGTTTGCCGGGGACAGGGGATTTAATTTTCCTGAGCTTAACGAGGCGGCATTAAAAGATCTCAGGGATCACGTCTGTACCTGCGATGCCGGGTACTCCACCAGTAAGACCTGTGAGATTGGCTTATCTCTTCACGGTGGGATTTCTTATCGTTCTATTCTCTACCTGGTTGATGATGCCAGTGAGTCTTTGTAGTCTGAATGGTGCTGTTTTACAGCAGCATCATGGCTTATAGACAACAAGGGTGTGGTCCATGCCGGAGAGTTCCGTCTCGATGATGTCTTTGACAATGTTCCAGTCTCCGCCGCCGAGGCCGGCACCAATCTTGGGGTAGCCGATTCGTTTTGCGGGGTACTTCTCTCTAATCTTAGCAAAGACTTGCTGTATCGCATCGTAGTCGACCAGCACAGAGTCACCGTGGTAGTGGAATTGGGTATAGCCATTGACAATGGTGATTTCATGCATGCCACGAACCACGGTGGCGTAGCTGAAATCACCAAGTTTATTTTGAGCTCCTTTAACGGTGACCAGATCCGCAGCAAAGGCCTCAGGAAATTCATCCTGAATAGCACGTGCAATTCCGGCCCCCATGGTACAAAAGCAATTACAACCATGAACAATTACATCAAATTTACCCCCAAGGGCTAAATCGATTAAATCACCTTCAATCTGTTCCATTGTTGCTTGCTCCACATTTTTCCTGGGTTTTATTGTGTTGTTTTTGGCCTGACTCCATAGAGCGTTACCAGTTCAGTCAAAGCATCATAGTTTTGGGCACCGATAAGTTTATGCTGCCCCATAACAAAGGTAGGAACAGCCGTAATTCCCTTGAACCTTGAATCGGCCCAATCCTGATCCACTTTTTCTTTGTAACTCCTATCCGTAATAACTTTTTCAGCGCCATCTTCGGGGAGGCCCACCTGTCTGGCAAGATCAAGGAGCACTGTTTTCTTGGCAAGATTAAGACCGTCTGCAAAATAGCCTTGGAATGCCGTTATATGAAAATCCCATCCCTTGCCCTGATCTTCCGCCCAAAGACCGAGTTCCTGGGCTAATCGGCTGTTGTAGGTTTTGTTTCTGCTGCCAAAGGGCAAGCCCAGCTCTGTTGCGGTAACCTGGAGATGTGCAACCATTTCTGCAATTTTTTCTTTACTCACCTTAAAGAGTTCTTCAAGCAGTTGCCCTTCAACGGGAGTTTCGGGGTGAAGAGGGAAGGTGCGCCAGCGAATGTTTACGTTAAACGAGTTCTGTAACTTTTCAATACGCCCGGTAATGAAGTAACAGTAGGGTCAGATATAATCTGAAAAAATTTCAAGTTCCAGCATTGGGGCCATGCTCTCTCCTTGGGTTATATATTGCCGTATGCTCAGACAATAAGAACGGATTGTGGCATGATCAATGCGTAGCTTATCTGCATAAAGCAATATATAACTTACTCAGTTGAGAGTATGCAACGAATCAACTAGTGAGGCCTGTTGATGACCGCATCTTTTAGAAAGGTGAGAACCCTGTCCATTTCATCGTTAATATGCTGGTATTTATCAGGGCCCTGGTCGAAAATCACCTGTTCCGGCTGCACATAGAGAGATGGCTGGAGCTGATCTCTACAGTTTGTAAGAATAGCCTCCGCGGTTTCCAGGGTCGTTTCCAGGTGGAATTGAAGGCCAATAACAGAGCGCCCAAGCTGGAACGCCTGGTTTTCGCAACCCTCGCTTTTGGCAAGGTGCGAAGCCTTGTCTGGTAGATCAAAAGTTTCACCGTGCCAGTGGAAAACATCAAGGGAGCGTGGAAAATGATAGGTTGTTTCTTCTTCATGGAAAATCCCCTCAATGGGAAACCATCCAATCTCTTTTCGCCTGTTGGGGTATACTGGTTCGCCCATACAGTTCGCTATCAGTTGAGCGCCCAGGCAGATTCCAAGTACGCCTTTTCCCGCGTCAATAGCGTTTTTGATAAGTAATTTTTCCATCCTGAGCCACGGGTAGCGCTCTTCTTCGTTAACGCTCATGGGGCCGCCCAGGACGATTAACAAATCAAAGAGGTCAAGGTTGGGGATGGCTGTGGATTCAAATAATTTTGTAGCGGTAACATCGCATTCAGTCTTTTCAAGCCATTGACTAATACTGCCAAGATCTTCAAAGGGAACATGCTGCAGGTAGTGGACACGCATAAAGCTCTCCTGAGGAAAACCACAATTAATTGATTTCTGATATGTTGTGGAGAATAACAAACACTTTAAATTACCACAGATTGGCGATATTGATCAAGCGTGTGTTCCACAATTTCTGTAAAAAATCCGCTTTCTTTAGCGTGATCCCCCGTTGTTATACCGGGTATCTATCTTCAAAAAATGTAAGGCACAGTGTGGGGGCAGAGAAGGACTTGGGGATTCAATGTGTCCACAGGCTGGGATGCCCATGGACGATGTTTAAAGACTGCTATTCTTCGTAGCCTTTACCGTTACAGGTTGGGCATACCTGATCAGGAGTACACTGCATATCATCGGCATCGTCCTGAGTACCACTCCACTCAGAACTTGTCTCACACACACCTTCGATGATCTTTTTTCCCTGGCAGGTTGGACATGGAATACGTTTCTCTTCTGACATGTAATTCTCCTTTTACGTGGGTATAGGTTTGGACTGTAACTGACAGTTGTTAAATCTTATGGCTACCTTGAAAAATTGCAACTCGCTCAACTTCTTCGTTGCAAGAAAAATTATATCCTCGGAATATTAGCTATATGCCTGTGGTAAAATTTTGCCTGTCCTCGAATTTAAACTAATTTTCTATTGTTTCAAAGCACCCTTATCTTCCTCAAGATAATCTTTTAGCTTTTCCAGCAGAGAATCAGGGAGTTCTTTATTATACATGAACGCCTCAGCTTCCTCCCCACTGATCTGCTCTTTCAGTTCAAGAGGCAACGAACGTAAGACAGCTACGCGTTGTGGATCAGGTTTACTTTTTTTTGCATCGGTCATCGATGTAGCTCCTGCTGTGTAGTGCATTTTTAAAGTGAGAAATTTCCCTTAGTAAATGCGTCATAATAGTAGCATAAAGTGTATGTTATTGGCACTTCTGTCAATAGAATTGCAATCTTTTTTTCAAAAACCGGATGAAAAGGCGGTTTAATCGATAAAACGCTGATCGGATCGCTTTTCACTGACATCCTGCTCCGAGCCTTTCATCCAGCCTGACCTGCTTTTCTGTACAGAGTCAAAAGAGGGTATGTAAGGTTTGATATCGACTAAAGGGGTACCGTCGAGGATATCAATTCCTCGAACCTGTACCAGGTTTTTCTCTATACCAAGCAGTTCGACTATTGATAACCCTATGTGATTAGGACGTAAAGGCGACCTTGTGGAAAAGACTCCCCGCTGAGAATTGTCCATAAATGGGATAACAGTGAGCGCGGTGCGGGCTGCTTGGTGAAAATTATAGAGGAGGTAGATGTGACTGAAGCCTTCAAGGTCCGTAAGCCCCTCGGTGAATTGTGGAAAGATCTCAAGGGTTCCTGTGACCTCTTTTGCCCCTTTGGGTTGGATAGGCATATTTTCGAGTTCTGAAAACGGAGAGCGTATAATTCCAATAGGTTCAATTGATATCATGTTTGTCATGAGCTAATTTCGGTTATGGGTTGATTGGAAATGTTTTGTCCCCAGCTTCATTGAGCAAGGACACTGTTACATGCATTGTTGTGACTTTGTGGTATACCGTCGTGATTTCAGTGAGATATAATATACACATTTGTCTGCGGAGGTCAAATTTTGCTTCGCTGCCCCAGCTGATTTCATAAGAAATGATACTGTAAATTGTTAGAAAATAGTAGTTGCAATGGCTAAGAGGAAGGTGTAGTAAACAAGCCGTAAGTGAAGTGAGAATAATAGTTATTTTGTTTATACGGAGTGTGTTATGAGAAATTGGTTGGGTAGGAGCGTTAAGGGTTTGCAGATTCTTATTTTTGGTTTAGTCTTTTCCGTAGCGGCGTTGCCTCTTTTCCCGTTGTCTACAGTGGCGGAAACGGTAAATGATGTCGTTGTGCTTTCAGATCAGAAAAAGATGGTCGAGGTTGAGGAAGAAGGGGTCGATGTGAATTCTTCTGTGGCAGAGGAAGCGACAGAAAACAGTGCAGATAATGAGGCGGGGGATCCCGAAACTACGAAATCTGAAAGTATGTCTACCTGGACTAAAGTTGGTATTGGTGCTGGTGTTGTGGCGGTGGTAGGCATCGCCCTGGCAGCAGGTGGGGGAGGCGGTGGAGATGATGGTCCCAGTTTTCCCACAAATGCATCTATGGTAGGAATCTGGTCTGCCCAGGGAACTCAAAGGGTTGGGAGCAAAACTTATACGGGAACCTACACACTCTATGATGGTGGAGCCAGCAGATATGATATCAGTCTGTCGGATGGTGAGTATCTAGCAGGTAGTGGTAGGTGGGTTCAGCCCGCAGAAACCCTTACGCTTCAGATAGCCAATGACACCGGTTCTGTCTATGTAGGTGAGTTTGTAGCAGGTAGTTTCAGTACCATTACCATGGTTACAACAAATGGGGACTGGCAGCTTGTACTTACGAAAATGTGATTATAGTGACAGCAGTTCATTGATGTATTTCAAGCGGAAAAGGGGAAACCTTTTCCGCTATTTTTTTATCACCTAGATTTTGCAATGAAAAATCATTTCTCCAGGGGGGAATCATGGTTACAGATCAATCTTTTAAGGACCTGGAAATACAAAAGAGTAAAATCCTGTTCACTCTTTTTACTATCTTTGTCAGCATAGTGTCATGTGCGCTTTATTATCATGTCTTTGTAAGTAAAGCATTTGTTGAAGTGGAGATTGAAGTAACTAAGAAATCTGATATTAAAATATATTTCGCTAAGCCGGGCCAGCATTACTCTGAAAAGCGAATGTCAGTGGCCAGGACAGAGCCGGGAAAGGAAAAATATTCCTTTTTTCTGGCAGATATTGCTAAATTTTCAAAACTGCGGCTTGATACCCACAGTTATGAAGGCGAAGCTATTTTTAAAGGCCTTACTATTCAGCAGGAAGGCTATGAAACTATTACAATTGACAGTCCTGACGATTTCAAACAACTTCAACCGCTAACTCAAATAGCGGATTCGACGACTGGAAGCGATGGGTTAAGGGTGCTATCCTCTGGGAGTGATCCAAATTTTGAACTGGTTGTGGTGCCTCAATATATTGGCCTGGACTGGACATGGCTTGCTTTTCGCTACTTTGTGATATGCGGTATTGTTGTGCTGGTGTTGCGAGCAAGCAGGGTGTTGGTCGTTGAACTCAGGTTTGTACCCGTTTTACTGTTTGGTATTTGGATGCTCATTGTTACCATGGCTGGAATCAGCAAGGAAAACGCGCATCCAGACGAATATGTGCATCTTTCTGCAACAAATTATTATTCCGATAATTGGCTGCCCCCTGAAATTTCTGATCCGACAATTGATAATACCTTCAGTGTCTATGGCATATCAAGACTGAACAATGGTGAGGTTTATTATCTTTTTGCTGGAAAATTTAATAAGCTACTTGAGTCGTTTAAGTTGTCCAATTATCTCGGGTTACGAATATTTAATGTTTTTCTTTTTGGCTGTATCTTTTTTTACAGTCTAAAAAATGTCACGGTGCGGCTGGTGGCGCTGCCTCTGCTCATTTCCCCCCAGATCTGGTATATTTTCAGCTATTGCAGCTCTGATGCCTTTGCTCTTTTCATAGCATTTGTTGCTGCGTGGCAGTTTGCCGATAGTAAAAGTTTACTTAATAGTTATCTGAGGGGCGATGGATGGCTATCAAGAATTGCTGGATTTGTGCTGCTAGGGATACTGTTTGGGGTTCTTTTTCTTTTAAAGAAAAACTATTACCCTTTTATTGCTCTTCTATATCTCTGTTTAGCGGTGAAGATATTTTTCACCGAGGAATTTTACCTGGAACGGAGGGGTGTGATTGTTCGTTTGCTGGTAATTACACTGCTTGGAGTTGCAATATTTAGTGCTCGGGCTGGGGTCGATTATATTGTTAATGGCCCGGATCGGCAGGCAAAAATTGAGACGCTGCAGGAGCAGAAAGCTCTGCCGGTCTATAAACCGAGTACTCCCCTTGAGGAAAAACATCCTTTTCTCCTGCGGAAAGCCCGGGGTACAACCTGGCAGGAAATTGTCCATGGGGATCGGTGGGGAGAAATTTGTTTTGAAAGCAGTTTTGGGGTCTTTGGCTACTTTACCATCTCAGGTTCACTGATCTACTACGATCTGGTCAGGTGGACTGGCATCTGTTTACTGGTGTTTGTTGTTGGTTCTATAATGCTTCGTGGAGGAGTGGTTGGAGGTGGAACTGCGCTATCTGTTGTTGGACTCAGTCTCGCTTTAATCTGTGCCTCTTTTTACCATTCCTGGACAGTGGATTTTCAACCCCAGGGTCGTTATCTTTTTCCGATTCTGCCGATGTTCGGTATCTTATGTGGTTGGCATCACCGAGTGGTGCATCGTCCAATACTCATTCTCCTGGTGAGTGTGATGTTTCTTTTGTCGAGTTATTTCTTCGTTTTCCATGGTTTACTTAGGATTTCTAAACCGCTTTTGTAGGGGGTGAATCACAATGATTAATAAAACATTATTATTATCTCTACTTTTGTGCTCCATGTTTTTGGCTGGTTGGGCCAGTGCCCAAAGTGACACTGGTAAACTTCAGACCTGGACGGGAAAGCATACACGACTGGTATGGGTGCAGGATCAGGGCAAAGGAGGTGATACCTTTGCAACAGGGTATAACCTGATGCTTTACGGTTATGATTCAAAAGATGGGAAAGGAGAAAGACCTCTGGTGCCAGGGGTAGGGAATTTTTTTAAACCACTTTTTACTCCGGATGGTAACCATGTTGTGGTCAGTGACAGGCGTAACAGGCAGATGTACCTGGTGGAGTGGGAGAGTGGCAGGGTTGAAAAGCTAGGTGCTGGTGTTGCTGTTGCTGTATGGCAGGACCCCAGTCCAAGTCTGTTTCTTAGAAAAAAAACAATCTGGATCTATTGCTTTACAGGGTTGCAACCGGAAAATCAATATGGAACAGCCCAGCCTCTCTATCGTTTTCCTCTAGACAAACCAAAGAAGAAAGAACTGGTCTGGAATGCGACTAATATGGCCTGGTCCTCTCTTCAATTGTCAAGGGACGGTTCGATTATGGGGGGACTCTTTCCATGGCCACACGGGGGGATCCTACGCTCAGAAAATAAACAGAAATCATTTCAACGCTATGGGCGAGGCTGCTGGACATCGCTTAGTCCCGATAACTCCAAGCTGCTATGGATCTTTGATGGGCTGCATCGCAATGTGCAGATTTACGATGTCGACGGGACTGCAACCTGGAAGGTAAACATAAATGGGGCACCGGGAATAGGCGGTTACGAGGTGTATCATCCCAGATGGTCTAACCATCCCCGCTATTTTGTTTTAACAGGTCCCTACATGAAGGGGGATGGGGGAAATAAAATTACAGGTGGGGGTGAGAAGGTTGAGGTGTACATCGGTCGCTTTGACCAGAAGGCGCGGGTGGTCGAAGACTGGTTTCAGGTTACCCATAACAAACGTGCGGATTTTTACCCGGAACTATGGCTGGAAGGGGGAGCTGGAGCGGAGTTGGTAGACACTGTTGCAACCCGGGCTGAGGGCCTGAAAACTCTACCCTGGCCCACTGGCAGGGAAGGGCTGGTTTTTCTCTGGAAAGACATCAAGGCTGCCAATCAACTGGATAAGGAGAGCCAGGTAGGTTTCTATCAGTGTAATATCGAGTTGAGGGGTAGGGCGCTCTATTCAAAAGATTACCAGTTCATTGCAACTGGAGGTTGGGGTGAGACCGGTGATGCTGGGCAAAAAATGGGTGTTGCACTTGCAAAGTCAGGCGAGGCCAGTGTCGAATTTACAGTCACTACCCCTCTAAAACAATCGGGAAAGGTCCTGGCTTTTCTTGGTGAAAGAGAGGACTCCGAGCTTGCTGTATTGCAGGATGATGGGGCTCTCGTTCTGCGGGTTCGTGGGGAGAGCGGTACCGCTCAAACCGTGAGCTGGAAAAAGGTATTTCCTTCGACTGGTTCTCAATCGCTGGTTATAAACTTTGATGGTTCTTCAGCTGAGCTGTTTGCAGGTGGGAATAGCCTGGGGAAAAAGGGGCTGCATATTGATTTTAATAGTTTGAAGATAAATAACTTTATCCTGGGAGACAAAGCGGGGAAATGGCAGGGCACACTTGAGGCTGTAGCTGTTTATAACAAGAGACTTGAGTCTTCCCAGACCAGACAAAACGCGGAGCTGGTACAAAAATATATCAGCACAAGAGTACCGGTTACAACCCTTAAACTCATGGGTAAACTCCAGGAGGCCACCGAGATCCCGGCTCCGGATTCCATTGGGGCTTATCGCAGGGCTCTGGTAGTAAACAGCTATTCTGTGGATAGTGTTGTAGAGGGCGAATATAAAGAAGATAAAATTATGGTGGCAGAATGGGCGGTTCTTGACAGGAAAATAATAAAGGAATATTCATCGTCTAATCAAGTAGAGCAGCTGATTGTGCAAAAATTTGATGACCATCCGCAACTTGAAGGTGAGCGGCAGATGATGGATATTTTTGAGCCGGATCTTGAGTTATACTACCGACTGCCTGGTGATATGGGGCAGTAGCAAAAAGAAAATCACAAATATTTTTTAAATGGTATTTTCATCACACATATTTCTCTTCTATTTCCTGCCGCTTAGCCTAGTTTTTTATTATTGCACACCGAGGAGGGGTAAGAATATTATCTTGACCGGTATCAGCTATATCTTCTACGGCTGGTCCAATCCACTGTTCACCCTTTTGATGCTGTTCTCCACAGCTATTGATTATTTTTGTGGCTTAATTATTGGAGAGTCAGGAGAAGAGCGGTTACTGTATCGAAAAACCGCACTCTATGTCTCAATCGCTTCCAATCTTTCCCTGCTCTGTTTTTTTAAATACACCGGTTTTGCTCTTGAGAGCTACAACCAGCTCTTTCTGTTTTTTAATGTTGAAAATTTTGATGCGGTCCCTGTTCTTAATTTTCTGCTGCCGCTGGGGATTAGTTTTTATACATTTCAGTCAATGAGTTACACTATTGACGTGTACAGGAGGGAGGCCGATCACATAAGGAACTTTCTCGATTTTGCCTGTTTTGTGTCAATGTTCCCTCAACTGGTTGCAGGGCCGATCATCCGTTTCCAGGAGGTTGCAGAGCAGCTTGCCAGCCGCGTTCACTCTTTTGAGAAATTTGCACGGGGGGTGGCGTTTTTTAGTCTGGGGATGGCCAAAAAGGTACTACTTGCAAACTCCTGTGGTAAAATTGCGGATATCACTTTCTCCGCTGGCTCAACCTATTGGCTTGATGCCTGGTATGGCATTGTTGCCTACGCGTTTCAGATCTATTTTGATTTTAGCGGCTACTCAGATATGGCTATCGGTCTTGGCCTGATGTTTGGTTTTGTTTTTGCCAAAAATTTTGATTCTCCCTACATTTCCACCTCTATTACGGAATTTTGGCGGCGCTGGCATATTTCACTCTCAACCTGGCTACGTGAATATTTATATATCCCTCTCGGCGGAAATCGTAAGGGAACAACACGTACCGCCATAAATCTTGCTATTGTTATGCTGCTTGGTGGGTTATGGCACGGCGCATCCTGGAATTTCGTTATCTGGGGGGCATTACACGGGGCCCTGATGGGTGGTGAACGACTTTTTGGCAGAAAACCGCTGTACTGCAGTTTGCCCAGGCCTCTTCAGGTTGTTGCAACGTTTATTCTGGTACTTATTGCCTGGGTCTTCTTCAGGGCTGAAAACCTTGGGGATGCATTTTTATATCTAGGTTCTATGTTTAATCTGGTGACAGTGCCTGAGTCCTCTTTCTTACTAGACGGGTTGCTCTACTCTCCATATCATCTACTGGCGATGGCATTGGCCGGGATTGTTGTCTGGTGTATGCCGCAGACCTGGGACTGGACACGGAGCATGACTGTGTCTAAGGTTGTTTCAATTTTGATGCTGTTTATACTATCGGTTGCTATACTCAGTATGCAGTCATATAACCCCTTTATCTATTTTAACTTTTAATGGCTGAAAAAAGATTAAGCAGAGAGGCAATAGCCAGGTTGGAGGTCGGTCAAACCGATATCAGCAGAACTCTGTCCAGAGTATTAACCATATTTTTTCTCTTATCTATTTTTCTGGTGCCGTTGATGCAGTACTGGCTTGGGGAATGGAACCATGATGAGCTGTTTCTAACCTCTGCTGGGGCAAGCGCAGGTACTACTTTTATAGAACGGGTGAATAGCAAAAACAAGCAGCTTTTGAAGGGGATGGATGGTTTTGAGAAGGGGCTGGAGGAGCAAAGTTTTCTTCGGGACTGGTCGCTACCACCTTTGCAGTACCTCTTTATGAAATATCTTGGTCAAGGCAGTGAAAAGGTTGTTGCCGGAAAAGATGGTTGGCTTTTCTACCGTCCAGGGGTCGATTCCCTGATTGGTCAGCCGTTTCTAGATGAGCAACAGTTAACATTGCGGCAAGAAGGCCATGAAATATGGGAAAAATCCGTGCAGCCTGACCCTCTTGAGGCAATTATTCATTTTAATGAACAGCTGTCTCAAAGAGGAATCAGGTTACTGGTAGTGCCAATACCTATTAAACCGTCTTTGCACCCTGAAAAGCTGTCAGCAAGGAGCTATGGGGGGAGACCTGTAAATCGTTCATGGAACACTTTTATAGAAAACCTTGAGGATAGCGGGGTTGCCTCTGTTGATGTTCGCCCTCTTTTGGAGCAGTGTCTTCGTGAGGATGGGGCAGCGTTTCTAACAACAGATACTCACTGGCTACCGGAGGCAATGGAAAAGGTAGCGAAAAAGGTTAGTGAACAGATTCTTTCCCGTGGTTTTTTGGTAAAAGGTGATACCAAGCTGCAACTGCAGAAGACACTGCAGGCGGGGGAGGGAGATATCTCCAAGATGCTCATCTTTCCTCAGAATACAGCCTTGTTTGGAGAACAGGAAGTTGAACTTCATCAGGTTTTGAACGAAGAAAATGAATTCTGGCAGCCCGAGCGTGATTCAAAGCTCCTTGTATTAGGGGATTCGTTTACCAATATCTATTCAGCCACCGCTCTGGGCTGGGGCTTTGGTGCGGGCTTTGCAGAACATCTCAGTTATAATTTAGAGCAACCCGTTGATTTGCTGGCAAGAAACGACAGTGGTGCTTATGTTACCCGGGAAATGCTGGCTGCGGAGCTGGCGAGAGGCCGGGATCGTCTGGCTGGTAAGAAAGTGGTAGTGTGGCAGTTTGCTGAACGAGAGCTTGCACTTGGTAACTGGAAACGGATTGATCTTAAACTGGTCGAGGGTGCCCAGTCTGATTTTTTTGTTGTGGAAGCCGGCAATATGATAGAGGTACAAGGGACTATCTCTTCGATTTCACGCTCACCGCGGCCAGGATCTGTTCCTTACCGTGATAATCTTGTGACCATGCATCTTGTTGATGTGCAGACGAACGAGAATAGTGAGGGAGATGGACAGGCTCTGGTATATGGCCTCGGCATGAAAGATAATAATCTCACCTCATTGAGCTCGTTGCGGCCCAATGATTCTGTTACCCTGCTACTATCTTCCTGGGATGAAATTGAGGGGCAATATGGCAGCTACCGTCGTAGCCCTCTTGAAGATGAAATGATGGAACTTGAGTTACCCAATTGGGGAATGATAAAAGATGAAAAAGCGAATTAATTTTCTACTGTTTTTTTTGGTGTTTTTCACTGTTGCGACTCTTGGGGCGACGCCATTATTTCGTGAGGTGTGTAGCGAGATTGTTCTCAATGGGGGAGATTCCAGTGTTGTTAAAGGTGTTGATGGTTGGCTATTTCTAAAAGATGAACTTGCTCATATCAGCTCCGGGAAGTTTTGGGGTGAGGATGCCTTGCGTGCTTCCCGGGCGAAAAAGAGAAAAATCGCGGATCCACTTCCGGAGATTATTCAATATAACAAGTTGCTTGCTGATAAGGGCATTACTCTTTATCTTATGCCGGTTCCGCCGAAAGCACTTATCTATCCGGATAAGGTGACCCAAGGTGTTGATGCTGCTTCTGCGGGGGAGGATCAGGGACTATATCGTCAGTTCTTCGATGTCTTAAACCAAAATGGTGTTAAAACTCTTGATCTATTGCCTACCTTGTTGAAAAACCGTGAGAAGGTAAATCTTTATTGCAAAACAGATACCCATTTCTCCGGGCAGGGACTGAACTATTTTGCCAAAGCTGCCGCAGCGCAAATTCAACGCGAACCCTGGTATAAAGATGTGGCAAAAAAGGAATTTACGACAACAATACAAGAAGTTTCTATTCGTGGAGATTTATTGCAGATGTCCGGGGAGGAGGGAGAGAGCGAAGGGCTTCAACTCTCTGTTGTCAGTGAGAAAGAAACGGGAGCGCAAGTTGAAAGTGAGCCAAAGAGCTCCGTAATACTGCTTGGAGATAGCCATACTCTGGTTTTTAGTGCCGGCGGTGATCTACATGCCAAGGGGGCAGGACTTTTTGATCATCTTTCTGCTGAGTTGGGTTTTGCTGTTGATCTCCTTGGTGTTCGGGGATCTGGGGTGACGCCTGCGCGGATCAAATTTTATCAGCGATCGAAAAAGGATGGTGACTATCTTAATGGAAAGAAGGTTCTGATCTGGTGTTTTACAGCACGGGAGTTTACCGGAACCGGTGGTTGGCGTGCAATTCCCGTGGCTCCGTAACATTCACTGATGGTGGTAGGTTGCGGATGAGAGAATGGCACAAAATGTTTATCCCCGTTGTTCAAGGTCCAACAAGAATTTTTTAATTTTCAGCCCTCCTCCAAATCCAGTCATAGAACCGTCTTTACCGATAATGCGGTGGCATGGAATGATTATCGGGATTGGGTTTTTTCCATTGGCCATACCAATTGCTCTGCATGCCTTTGGGTTGCCGATACGTTCTGCAATCTCTCCATAGCTCGCGGTGTGACCATAGGGGATTTTTTGCAATTCCATCCATACTCGCCCCTGAAATGGTGTGCCCGCAGGGGAGAATGGGATGCTAAATGTTTTGCGTTCTCCTGCAAAATATTCAGAAAGCTGCTTCCTTACTGGTGAAAAAGAAGTCTTGTTTTCCGTCATACTGGTACTGATTGTGATATTTTCAGCCTCACAGGGGAAGTAGATTTCTTGTAGAATGCCACTGCTACCCGTAAGGAGTAGTTCTCCGATCGGGCTTGGGTAATAACAGTACTGTTTCATAGAATACGCAAGCAGTTAGTTTTTAATCCCTATAATTTGCACAACAGAGCCTAATCCGGTGTGCAAAAACCCTTCATGAACTTCACGTTCAGTCTCTGTGGCGTGGACGAGGTCAAGCGAACCCAATTCAGCTTTTAGTTCATCGAGTTCCATGAGCAATTCAGCTACCGGGGGGCCACCAGTTTTGTACTGAAGTTGCCTGGGGGTGTATCCCTCCAGAACGAATATTCCCCCACATTTTAAACCATTCAGTACCTTTTTGTGTACCTCTGTTCGCAGGGGTTGTGGAAGGTGGCAAAATATAGAAATGATAGCATCATAACGACCAGCCGCTATTTTGTAATTTACCAGGTCTGCAACACAGGTCGTGATTGAAGCACCTCTTTCTGCAGCAAGTGTTTCCGCCTTTTTCAGGCCGACAGACGAGGAGTCCACCGCTGTGACATTGAAGCCCTGTTGTGCCAGAAAAACACTGTTTCTACCCTCTCCTTCAGCCAGACAAAGTACATCGCCTGCTGGAGACAGGCGATGTACTGAAGCTTTGAGGAAATCATTGGCAGTGGTTCCATAGGCAAATTCAGATTCACCATAGCGCTGGTCCCACTTGTTTGATTGAGCGTTCATTGTTGTTTGCCGGTTATTGTTAAGAGGCAGTCACTGCCGAAAGGGCAGCTTCGTAGTTTGGCTCCTGGGTTATTTCAGGAACTTGTTCCACATATTTGACATTGCCCTCCTGACCAATGACAACCACAGCTCTGGCGAGCAGTCCGGCCAGCGGTCCACTGGTTATAGTCTGTCCGTAGGCCCTGCCGAACTCAGTGTCTCTAAAAACGGAAACAGGGATCACGTCGTTTAGACCTTCAGCCTCACAAAATCTGCCATGGGCAAACGGCAGGTCGGCTGAAACACAGAGGACAACGGTTCCTTCCTGATTACTCACTTCACTGTTGAACCGCCTGGTCGAAGCAGCACAAATACCAGTGTCAACAGAAGGGAAGATGTTTAAGATTACAGTTTTGCCACTATAATCTTTAAGGCTTGTTTCTGATAAATCTGTCTTTACAGCAGTGAAATCCGGTGCGGATGAACCAACTTCAGGGAGTGAGCCAACAGTATCAATTGCATTGCCTTTGAGAGTGATTGTTGCCATGGTTTTTCCTTTTTTTTAATTATCCCGACTTATTTTCCCTTTGTCGAGGTTACATGGTATGCCTGTGACACATTCTGTCGTTGTTTTTAAACATCACACCATAGTAGTTTTTACTTTTACGGGACTTGTCAAGTGATACTGGTCTAAATAATGGATAGGAAAAGGCAGGAGCTCGTAACCACGGTGATTTTGGCTCGAAATGCTGCTATTTAACCTGAATTCCCGGATTATTGTAACGAGGTTGGAGGCATGACACCCAATTTGGCGTAGAGCTCTTCTTGCCGTTTCGTTATCTCTCCTACGTGGAGTTGTTGTCCCGGCACTTCGAAACATTCAATGATGTCAAGTTCATCTAAAACATCCTGCATTGTGTGGGTCTTGAACAGATTGTTTTCCTGCATTCTCCGGGTGATATAGGACAGGTAGATGAGTGCAATGAATTGCACAAAGAGTTTTCCATCCAGACTTTGCTCCGAGGAAACAGCCATCCGGCGCATATTCAGCCGTTCTTTAAGGTTTTCGAAGGCCTTTTCAACCAGATCTTTATTGCGGTAGATTTCCAATGCCTTTATTGGGTCCTTTATTTCATTACTCACTAGGGTGAAATAGCCGTAATTGCGTTTTGCTTCTGCCAGGGCTTCTTCTTTGGCAATGACCTTCGTCCCTCGGACTGGCGTGGTTTTCACATCAAAATATTTAACATATTGTTTTTCATGATCGAGACGTCGCTGTCCGGTCTCTAGTTCTGTTTGCAAATTAGCCAGCCGGTTGTTGAACGCTTTTTCATCCTCCAAGGCTCGATCCGGAGAGTAAAACAGATGGAGATACATCCGACGCTTGGCTTTGATTGTATCCCCTTTATAAGGACGGTCCTGAGTATAATTCCAAGTAACCGGTAGAGAATAGGCGTAGAGTTGGTAATCCTGGCTGTAATGGGTCCAACTACGCATCGTATCCCGTACAGTATCTAGATGTGTTTGTACAAGCTTAAGTGATAATTTGGCGGCAATCAAAAACTTCATATGGTGCTGGTACAAACCATGAATGTTAGCTGCGCTGAAGAACCCCCGATCCAGGACTACTTTGATTTTCTGATAACCCAGGGTATTCATATCGGACAACAACTTTCTCAGGGTTTTGACATCGGGGATATTTCCCGCCAACTTCCGGTAATAAAAGGGCAGACGAGATTGTTGCCCGAACAACAGAGTCAAATTGATCTGTGGCAAAGGATCATGATCTTTGTTTCTTCCCCAGCAAACCTGCTTGAGGCATTTTGAATAACTAGAAACCGATGTAGTGTCATAGGCAAGATACTCTTTATCCACACGACGTTTACACTGAAGCTGAAAAAAGCGTTGTTTTGCATCCTCGCTGATAGAGGCAAACAGCTCGCTGCTTCTCTGGGAAACAATGGTACGCCCATAGGGGTGTCGATGAATGGCTGCCCACCGGGGAAAACGACTCATGGGATTTTTATCCTCAAGGATCAGGTAATAGGCAATGGACAAGATCTGGCTGTAATTCTCAGGAAAACAAGTTTTCAGATCCTCTGTTACACCCGTTTCTTCACCTATTTGGTCAAAGAGATAGGTTGCTCCAAAGAATTGGCGAACCGCTTGCGTTATTGGTACCGGGCCTCGTTTGGCTAGTTTCCGTGCTTCCGGTGGCCTTTTTTTACGAGTGGGTATTATCTCTTGTGTTTCGGGATCCACACGTCCTATGCATTTGCGCTTTGCCCGGGACTGCTGTTTTTCCTTGTCCCAATATGAAACAGACTCATAGGCATAGGTTACCCCGGTTTTCTTATTTGTTTGATATACGATGGCTGCCATTTGGTCCCCTTCTTTATTTACTCGTTACAATAATATATATTGTAACGAGGTTTTGGACAAGCAGAAATCGTATTTATTTCATTTTTTTAGTTATTTAGCCATTTTCCTCGTTACATATTTCCGGGAGGGCAGGATTTAAGGATCTTCCGGATTAAGCGTACTTGTCGGTATAGCCTGTTGTCGTGTCAATCATGAAATATCGTGTTTACGTCATTCACGCGCAGGCGGGAATCCAGTTTTATAGCAAATATTTCTGTACCAAAAAAATAGATACGGTTCGAGAAAGACCTTTGCCATACCTCAACAATTCTTGAATTCAGACCAAAAGTACGCTTGAGTCGGAATAACCCTATTTAAATTTATCCTGAGTTTTTTAGATAAGATCGATCAGTATCGAAACCAACTGTAAGTTACTTGTATGGTTTGTGTAACGTATTTAAATTGCAGTAAAAAAATTTAACTTGTTGCGGGTGTTTACCAGTGCAGGCTAAATGGTTTTAAAGAATAATTGTAGCTATGTTTTTTCAAAAACGTGTGTAAGCTATTGAAATCATAAGCGAGGCATGGTTAAAACAAAAGGCAGTTGTCGGTTTGTTTACAACAGAACGGGGTGTTATACCCATGTTGGATTACTACTGCTATTAGATAACAATGTCTTTTGTACCGCTTATTGGGAAATCGATTAAGCAACAGCTTGAGGAGAGGGAAGAGAAAATCCTCTCACCTTTTGCGGCATTAAATAAAAATTCTTCCGGCAGACATGTTGAAGAGGAAGAGGAAGTTGAGGATATCCGGTTACCTTTTCAAAGGGATCGGGACCGCATAACCCATTCAAAAACCTTCAGGCGCCTCAAACATAAGACCCAGGTTTTTCTAGCTCCCACAGGCGACCATTATCGAACTCGTCTTACCCATGTTCTCGAAGTGTCTCAAATTGCAAGGACCATCGCTTCGGCGCTCTGCCTTAATGAACCTTTAACTGAAGCTATCGCCCTGGGGCATGATCTTGGGCATACGCCGTTTGGTCATGCAGGGGAAGCCACTTTGAATGAGCTGCATCCCAGTGGTTTCAGGCATTATGTCCATAGTTTGCGGGTTGTAGATTTTCTTGAAAACGACGGCAAAGGTCTTAATCTCACCTTTGAAGTTCGAAACGGTATTGTCCGTCACTCGAAAGGGCGAGCGGATATTTTGCCAAATGATAAAACGGAAATAGCTGTTACCCTTGAAGGACAGGTTGTACGGCTTGCTGATATAATCGCTTATGTTAATCACGATCTTGATGATGCCCTACGTGCAGGGATCCTAAAAAGAATTGATCTCCCGGAGAGAATTAAAAGGGTCGTCGGGGGACGCCACTCACAGCGTATTGGTGCCATGGTTCGGGATCTGATCGTAGAAACCCTGGCGGCTGAAGACGGCAATCTCCATATCAGCGATGCAATGTTAGAGGCCATCACCAATCTGAGGACTTTTCTTTACGACAATGTTTACACCTATTATAAGGTGCATAACGAGTTTACCAAAGCCCAGCGGATAATCCGTGATATGTACAGCTACTTTTTGGAGAATGGTCTCGTCAGTATCTCCTATGGAGAATGGATAGAGGGGGTTGATAAAGAAAACTGGTCAGATGAACGTATTGCCCATCGCAGGGTTTGCGATCATGTTGCCGGAATGACTGACCGGTACGCCCTTTCAGTGTATCAGCACATCTTTTTGCCAGAACCATGGAGCGTCAGGTAGCGTTGACGGATTGGCGCTGTTCATTTCTTGTGTTTTTCTTATTTATTTCAGGGTCGCTGAGGCGGTAATGATAATTTTTGCAGTTTTTTTACCTATTTCCTGAAAACTGTTGAATTCTCGTCACTTCATAGTTAATCTCAACCGAGGTGCGCCTTTCTGGCGAGCCAGTGTCACGCTATATTGAGTGCCGGCTTATTATACTGTCCACCGGTGTTAGAAATATATCAGGCGGGTGTCCCGGAATAGCAATCTTTACGAAGGTTAGCATTGATCTGTCTGGCTACCCAGAAATTCATTATTTGTGAAGTTTATCAACCATATAGAGCTGTAAGTTATGACAAAACAAGACGATAAGTTATTGAGTAAAGGATATGAGTTTTCTGCAGTGGAAGAGAAATGGCTGGACAGGTGGCAGGAGACCGGCAGCTTTACAGGGAAAATGGAAGAAGGAAAGCCGTCCTACTCAATCGTAATACCTCCTCCTAATGTTACCGGTGTTCTGCATGTGGGTCATGCCCTTAATAACACTCTCCAGGATATCCTGACCCGCTATCATCGCATGTGTGGGGATAATACCCTCTGGGTTCCCGGTACCGACCATGCGGGTATTGCGACCCAGAATGTCGTGGAAAGACAGCTCTCGACCGAAGGAAAAACCAGGGATGATGTTGGACGTGATGCCTTTATTGAGAAGGTCTGGCAATGGCGCGAGGAAAAGGGTGGAGCTATAATCCATCAGTTGCAAAAACTGGGTGCATCCTGTGACTGGGAGCGGGAGCGTTTTACCATGGATGAAGGGCTTTCCTCTGCTGTGCGTGAGGTTTTTGTCCGACTCTACAAAGAGGGATTGATCTATAAAGGCGACTATATTGTTAATTGGTGTCCACGTTGTCAGACAGCTCTTGCTGATGATGAAGTCGAGCATGAAGATAAGAAAGGCAAGTTGTATCATATCCGCTATCCATATGGTGACGGTTCAGGTCATGTGGTTGTCGCCACTACCCGTCCTGAGACTATGCTGGGTGATACCGGTGTCGCGGTGCATCCTGAAGATGAGCGTTATCAGCATCTTGCTGAGATTGGCATAAAACTCCCTCTCACCGAGAGAACCATACCCGTTGTTTTTGATGGACATGTAGACCGGGAATTTGGTACCGGAGCGCTGAAAGTGACCCCCTCCCATGACAGGGATGACTATGAAATAGGGTTGCGCCATGACCTGCCCAGGTTGAAAATCATGGATGATAAAGGGTTCATGAATGATAACGCAGGTGAATACACAGGGCTTGAGCGATTTGCTTGTAGAAAAAAGATTGTTGCAGATCTCGAGCGACTTGGTTTTCTTGAAGGGATTGAAGACTACGATCATGCGGTGGGGCATTGTTATCGCTGTAAAACTGTAAGTGAACCAACTACATCCCTGCAATGGTTTGTGTCGGTAAAACCGCTTGCCGCAAAGGCTGTGGATGCAGTGCGGGATGGTAAAATTAATATCTATCCAAAGACCTGGTATAACACCTTTTATAGTTGGATGGACAACATTCGTGACTGGTGTATTTCCAGGCAGATCTGGTGGGGGCACCGTATTCCCGCCTGGACCTGTGACGCTTGTGGTGAACTGATTGTTGAGTCGGAGGATCCAACAACCTGCCCGGCTTGTTCATCTGATAAGCTGACCCGGGAAACCGATGTGCTCGATACCTGGTTTTCTTCGGCACTTTGGCCTTTTTCCACCATGGGCTGGCCAGAGAACACCAAAGAATTGCAAACTTTTTATCCTACATCTGTTCTTATAACGAGTTTTGATATTCTTTTTTTCTGGGTTGCGAGAATGATGATGATGGGCATCCATTTTATGGATGAGGTACCGTTTAAAGACGTCTATCTCCATGCCCTGGTCCGGGATAAGTATGGCAAGAAAATGTCAAAGTCCACCGGCAATGTGCTAGATCCCCTGGTTGTTATGAAAGAGTATGGAACTGACGCGATGAGATTTACCCTGACCGCTTTTGCCGCACAGGGGAGAGAAATAAAACTCGATGAAGATCGAATTGAGGGGTATCGCCATTTTATCAATAAGATATGGAACGCTGCCCGGTTTGCGCTTATGCATGTTGGTGAGTGTGATGTCAGCGTCAAGGATGTTACCCATGATGTGAAAGGGTTGCCACTGGTCCATCAGTGGATTCTCAGCAGAACCGCAAGCACCATCAAAGAGGTTCGGACCGGGCTCGACGAATATCGCTTTAACGATGTTGCTTCAGCAAACTATCAGTTTATCTGGCATGAGTATTGTGACTGGTATCTGGAGTGGATAAAGGCCGATCTCTTTAGTGATGACCCGGTAGCAAAAGAGCAGGCACAGGGGGTGTTGCTGGTTGTTCTTGAGACAATCTTAAAGCTCATCCACCCTATCACTCCATTTGTCTCAGAGGAGATCTGGTCGGTGCTTCCCGGAGAACGTGATCTGCTCACAACCAGTGCGTTTCCAGAATTGCAGGAGAATTGGGATAATAACGAGGCGGTGGAGCAGATGGAACTTCTGATGGGCATTATCACCGGTATCAGAAACATCAGGTCTGAAGCTGAGGTACATCCATCGTCTAAAATTGACGCCCTGGTATTGTGCGGTGATAAGGAAAGGGCCGATTTTATAGCAGGTTTTACTGCACCAATCTCTGATATGACCCGTCTTAGCAGTTTTACGGTGACGGAGGGTGGTGAGAAACCCGCTGATGCTGCAACGTACATCTACAACGATATTGAAATTTTTGTGCCGCTTAAAGGTCTGGTGGATGTTGAGGCAGAACTTGCAAAACTTGCCAGGGAAAGGAAGAAAATAGATGGCAAAATGAAGCAGGTGACAGGAAAGCTCAACAATGAGAAATTTCTGGCCAATGCCCCAGATAACGTGGTTGCGAAGGTCCGGGATGAGAAGTCCGGACTTGATGCAAAACTTGCGAAAATTCTTGAGGCAGAAGAGCGCCTGAAGAAAATGGCTTAAGGTAGGATAATGGATAAGCTTCTCCTTCACTCAATGATCCGTGCTTTTCTACGGGAAGATGTCGGCCGTGGAGATATCACCAGTGAGTCTATTTTTTCCGAAAATGAAATGGGGAGTGCCAAGCTTGTAGCCAGGGATTCTTTTACGGTAGCTGGTGTGGAAAGTGTTGCTGCAGAGGTCTTTAAGATTCAAAATCCTACTGTGATTTGTGTTGATGCCGTTGAGGATGGAACCCTTTCCGCACCAAATTTGCCCCTGCTGACCGTTAGCGGTCCGGCGGTTGATCTGCTCAAAGCTGAGCGTGTTGCTCTTAATCTTCTGCAAAGATTATCTGGAATTGCTACCCTCACAGCTCAATTTGTTGAAAAAGTGAGAGCCTATCCGGTACGGATTACAGATACCAGAAAGACAGCGCCGGGACTCAGGGTTCTCGATAAATATGCGGTTCGTGTGGGTGGTGGTGCAAATCACAGATTCAATCTCACGGATGGGGTTTTGATAAAAAATCATCATATTGCTGTGTGTGGGTCAATTAAATATGCGGTGCGGATGGTACGGGGGGAAATCCCGCATACTATTCGTGTAGAGGTTGAAACCCATACCCTTGAACAGGTCGAAGAATGTTTGTCTCTTGGTGTTGATATCATTTTGCTCGATAAAATGACTCCTGAAATTATGTCGAAAGCTGTGAGGCTGATTAACGGCAGGGCTCTGGTTGAAGCATCTGGTGGTGTCAACCTCAAGACGGTTGAGGCAGTTGCAATGACAGGTGTTGATATTATTTCTATCGGGGCCTTGACCCACTCAGCACCTTTCCGTGATATCGGTATGGACTGGTCGCTTTAGTAAGTTGTGATGTTTATACAGTCATTTATCGCAAATTGCCTAGCCAAATAATCCTTGATTGTTTAGGCGATTATATGCGATAGTGACCTAGGAGGTTGTCCGAGAATGCCCTTTTGCCCAAATTCTTCAGAATTGTCACAAAATAATGCTCGCAATATCACATATATGGCTGTGCTTATTTTGTGAAAATTCTTCGATTTTTAACAAAATGTCTATTCTCGGACAAGCTCCTAGTGGTACTGTCATATAAAACGTAAAACCTTAAGATTTTGTGGGGCTAACTCAATGCGCTGTCCAAAATGTGGATATATCTCCTTTGATTATCTTGAAGAATGTTTGAAATGCAGGAAAAATATCAAGGCGACTTCTGAGAGCCTGAATGGGTCCGTTTATAATGTGGCTTCCCCAGCCTTTTTGTTATTTGGAAAAGAGGCGGAGGAAGCGGGCCGAGGTGCTGTGGATGTTGATATGGAAACTGAAGAGTTTCTGCTCGATGACGAGTTTGTCGATGAAGACCTTGAGATTCTTGTTGGTGGAGAGTCGCAACAAGATGAGCCTGAGATCGAAATTTCTGAAGATGATGATGATGACCAATTTGAGATTTCACTCGATGATCCTGATGAAGACGAGGACGACTCTGGAGAGATAGAGATTGATCTGAGTCAGTTTGAGGATCCCAGTGATACAGAGCCAGGTGTTGTTGAGAGCGAGGATGCGACAATCGAGTTAGACGATGATGATTCTATCGAGATCACAATACCAGAAGAACTTGGCGATATTTCAGACCTGGCACCTCCCCCAGTCCCCGAAGAACCGGTTATTGCCGCAATTGAGCCTGAGCTAGAGGTTAAACCTGTGGCTGAATCTGATTTCACCTCCTCTGATTTGGATTTAGGTGATCTGGATTTTGACTTAGGCCTGGACGATCTGGAGAGTGGCAAGGCTGCTTCTGTACCAGAAGACCCGGCGGTTACTCTTGATGATATAGATTTTTCTGATGCCCTAAGTTTAGGTGATTCTGAGGGTGAGAAGAAAAAGGGCTCAATAATGGAAGATGAACTTGATTTCGAACTTGATCTGGGTGGCCTGGATATCCATAAAGACGTTTAAGGTTAAGTCAAATTTTCAGGAGTAAGGCACCAAAGTAAAAATAATATGAGAAAAGGTGTTGACACCGAAAGGTAAGTCGGTTAAAAAAGTCTCTCCAAACGATGTGCCGGGATAGCTCAGTCGGTAGAGCAACGGACTGAAAATCCGTGTGTCCCTGGTTCGATTCCTGGTCCCGGCACCATTCGTTTGAAAAAGATATCAAGCCCTTAGCTCTTAATTGAGTTAAGGGCTTTTTTATTGTCATGATTCCAAGTCGTGGTTTGTACAACCCCTGTACAACCTTTTTCTTTTGGAAGTGCATTTCTCCAATCAGTATTGAAAGCATCCTATTATCACTATATCTGACCAGAGTAAGTGTGTAACCGCTAGCAGTAAAACATCTCCCTATATCTCAGTATAAGTGCTGTGCATGCATCACACAGTGCTGAAGCCACTCAGAACAAAGGATAACAGCTCATAAGGCCAGGAATATAATTTGAGAAGAAGTAGGAAAGGTGCCTTCTGGGAAGATCGTTATCACGCAACAGCAGTTGAATCTGAGCAACATCTGCTCAGATGTCTTGTATACATTGACTTGAATATGGTGCGGACCAGTGTAGTATCTCATCCATCGGAATGGCCTTTCGTTGGTAATAATGAGATTCAGAAACCTCGTAGATAAAATGTGCTTATTGCTCATCAAAAGCTTGCACGATTGACAGGGTTTGAAAGCTACGATGCATTTCGAAAAGGTCACATGGAGTTAGTAACCGTATCACTGGTTAAAGGTAATAACCCCCGACAAGCTGACTGGACTGAAAGCATAGCAGTGGGGAGTAGAACGCCCAATTCGCCCACATTCGTTACACAGTTCAGTGTGGAATGTGCGCAAACAGATGATCGACTGGTTGAGTCAGTCTTTTGATCAGGAAAATGAAGTAGTCGATTTGTTTTATGCCATTACGAATTGTCATGGCTGGGTGAAATCCAGCAAAACTGAAATAATAGTCCGCCTAGAGCCAATACAACAACCTAAACGTCGGGCAGCCCAGGAACAACTTTGTCGCAAATTAACTTCCCTTGGCGCACGACTTCCATCGGGTAAATGGCTGGTTTTAGAAGTTGGGGATAATCCATCCTGAAAAGTGTCCAAAAAATCAGGCCATTTCGAAGCCTATTTTACGAGGTCAAGGGAAGATATCCGTTCAATGTTTAGGCTATTCGACGTTGATTCAATGGATTCGATCTATCGAGCACTTTTGTCGGATATAAAAGTTCAGTTACCTGATTTGTCGACCAGGTAAAACTGGTCAACTAAATTTTCAAAGAACAATGGCTCTCCTGCTTTCTTAAAATTACTAACCAGGAGACGGGTG
>JAAELB010000701.1 GCA_024227155.1 Desulfobulbaceae bacterium | reverse complement strand
TTGTTGCCAATCCATCAAAACAACATCATATGATTTCTCACTATCTTTAATTTCCTTCCATGTACCTGCACACAGACTTTGAATATCTTTCTTTTGCTTTTGTGGATACGTTTTTAAAAATTGACCACATAGTTTCTGGTAGTGTGTTTTTATCATTTTTTTCCAAATATTCAAGTGTATGTAATCCATCATAGAAATTGCCTATTGTAATATAGAATTCAATCACATTATGAGTCATAATCTATTTTGTTTCTAAATGGCATGCCATTGCATAGAAGAATAGATCAAACTTATGGAAATTATTCTTATTGTAGTGATATATAACCTTTGGATTTAAAAGACTCAATTATGTATCTTATCACTTAATGAACTATAAATCAACCATAAAGACATAATCTTACAAATATAATTAAGACATAATGCAAACATGGGGGACATTGTGATCTAATCTGTCACCTTTCTGGGTTAATTCAAATTTTGTTAAATAACTAAAATTTCATTAAAATGTGGCAACAAAACAAAAAAGTTGACGTCAACCACTGTCCAAGTACCCCCCCCCCCCCGTCAACTTTCGTCAACTTTTGCTGACCCCCCTCCCCCCCCTACCAGGTGACGTCATTTGTGAACGCTCCCTTACAATGGAACCATAGACTCTTTAGATGCATATTATATCATTATTTCGTATATTGTAACAAGCTGTACTGTAATTTCTGAATTTTATTGATATAACCACCATTTGTTTCTATTTTTGACTGAGTCGT
>JAAELB010000700.1 GCA_024227155.1 Desulfobulbaceae bacterium | reverse complement strand
CACGTTAAGGCGAAAACTCTCGGAACAAGGCACGTCCTTTTCAACAATTTGCGCCACAGTAAAGCAAAGTTTTGCTAAACAGTATATCCGAGAAACCCAGCTATCGTTCGACGATATCGCTCAATCACTTGGGTTCAACGACACGTCCAATTTCCGGCACGCGTTTAAGGGCTGGACGGGTATGACTCCTAGTGAATTCAGAAATAAAGCGTAGTTAACTGTTAAAGTTGAGTACTCGGAAGTGAATGCCGATAAGTTTAGCATTCAACGGATTGATTTTTTACGTTTACCGGACAAGCTTTTGCCACTGTTGCTCCAGCACATTACATATGAAAATGCAGGTGCTCACTGCAAGCAGTGACGATTTATCTAAGTCAAATAGGGTAATAATCGCCAATCCACAGGCAACTGAAAACAAAATACTACCTGCTATTTTCTTCATCGATCTGGATTGTCGTGTATTCTTCAATGAATCTTCCTAAAAGGTCAGGGCAAGATCGTACTTTTGTTAAATTACTCTGATATCTGATCGATTTAATTCGTTATATTTATCATCATTAGTGTGATCAAATAGTTTTTTTGATGACACGAGTTAATTATGAGTTTTCTAAGCCATTTTTCAGAAGT
>JAAELB010000699.1 GCA_024227155.1 Desulfobulbaceae bacterium | reverse complement strand
TAAAAGAGAGCGAGGTCTGGGCTGGTTCAAATTGAACCCGGTTTCGTCTTGTCAAAGAAATCTAAATGGACTAAAACGTGCGTAAAATAAACGACTACTATTCAAGGAAGGCTAAAAAGGATAACTATCCTGCAAGATCTGTCTACAAACTTGAAGAAGTACAGCAGAAATATAAATTCCTTAAACGGGGTGATAGTGTGCTTGACCTGGGATGTTATCCGGGCAGCTGGTCTCTGTACGCCTCAGAAGTGATTGGGCCTAAGGGGATTGTCGTAGGGGTAGACCTGCAGCAGGCGGATAAGAGTGCAAGGGTAGATGGTGCACCGATTCACTGGTTATGTCAGGATATAATGGAGCCTGAGCTTATGCCTGCTGTGAGGAAGTTTCGCCCGGCATTTAAGGTGCTTGTCTCAGATCTGGCTCCACGGACATCTGGTAATAAATGGGCCGACGCCCAGAAATCGCTGATACTGGTTCGTCATACTCTGGCTCTTGCAGAGCAGCTTCTGCTGAAAAATGGCCATTACCTTTGCAAGGTCTTTCAGGGAGAGGATTTCCCCGAATTTGTCAGTGAGGTGAAAAAACGCTTTGCTATGGCAAAGGTGCTCAAGCCCAAGAGTTCGAGGATTGAAAGTAGGGAAGTTTTTGTACTCGGGATGGATTATAAGAAAAACAGGTAGTGTGTTTTGAGCCATCCTGAAAATCGATAAATAGTAGAAATAATGTATTAAAATTACAGATAGGTGTGCTATGTCAGGACATTCCAAATGGTCGACAATTAAAAGGAAGAAAGGTGCCAATGATGCTAAGCGGGGGAAAATATTTACCCGTTTGATTAAGGAAATTACCGTAGCGGCTGGCTCGGGTGGCGGCGACCCAGAGGGTAATCCCAGGCTGCGGTCAGCAATTGCCACTGCTAAAGCGGAAAATATGCCTAAGGATAACATCGCCAGGGCAATTAAGAAGGGTACTGGCGAGATTGCAGGCGAAGTGTATGATGAAATCCTCTATGAAGGATATGGGCCTGGTGGTGTCGCAGTTCTGGTTGAATGTTTAACCGATAACCGAAACCGTACTGTTGCAGATGTACGTCATTATTTTGCCAAGAGTAATGGTAATCTCGGTGAGTCTGGTTGTGTTAACTGGATGTTTGACAAGAAGGGACTGATTGTCGTTGACAAGGAAGGGGTTTCTGAAGAAGAACTGATGGACATGGCCCTGGAGGCGGGTGCCGATGATGTTGTGGAAGAAGATACTGAATTTCAAATTCTGACCAGTCCGGATGACTTTGAAGATGTTCGTGGTTCACTTGAAGAAGGTGGAGTCAAATTCCTCGACGCCTCAATATCCATGATTCCTCAGAACACCATTGATGTTGCAGAGGAAAAAGTTGCTAAATCTCTGTTGAGACTGATTGAAAGCCTTGAAGATCATGACGATGTGCAGAATGTCTATGCAAACTTTGATATTGACGATGGTTTGATGGAGCTGTTGTCCTAAGCTGTTTGAAGTGGTGGAGAGGATTATCGGTATAGATCCCGGGAGCAGGATCACAGGATATGGGCTTATTGATGTCGATCGGGGACAGTTACACTTTGTGGCCTGTGGTGTTGTGAAAACCACACCCAAATATCCTTTCCCCAACCGACTTAATGAGATATTTGAGGGTATAAACGAGGTTGTCCAGCTCCATGACCCTGGTGTTGCTGCAGTCGAAGATGTGTTTATGTCGACCAATGCGAGATCCGCGTTAAAACTTGGCCATGCCCGGGGAGCTGCTGTAGTCGCAGTTATGCAGAATGGCCTGGCAGTACACGATTACAGCCCGCGGGCGGTCAAACAGGCTGTTGCCGGCTATGGGCAGGCCGACAAAGTACAGGTTCAGCATATGGTTAGAGTGCTGCTTGGGCTTTCCGGGGCTCCAAGTTCCGATGCCGCCGACGCATTAGCTGTGGCTATCTGCCATGCAAATCAATTTACTATATAACCCCGTAAACGGCAAGAAAGACGGGATAAGTGCCTCGCTGCTCTTGCTATCTGCCGGTTATTTTAAACTTCTAATTTTAAAACACTTACTCGATTTCTTGTTTTTTATGACAGATTTTCAAGAGTAAGGCACTAAAATTTTATGATTGCAACCCTTGCAGGAAAAGTCCTCTCTAAAAGCATTGACAGAGCTGTGGTCGATGTCGGAGGTGTTGGCTACGAGGTTATTGTCTCCACCGATGGGATCTCCAGGATGCCGGAGAAGGGTGAGGACGCCTTTTTTTATATCCATACCAATGTTAGAGAAGATGCCATAACCCTTTTTGGTTTTCTGGAAGAAGAGGAAAAAGAACTCTTTCTTATCCTGAAGACTGTCTCTGGTATCGGTCCAAAGCTGGCCCTTGCCATGCTCTCGGGGTTACGGGTTGCAGATCTTTGCCAGGCGATTGCTGCAGCTGATATTAAGCGGCTCACAACATTGCAGGGGGTGGGCAAGAAGACGGCTGAACGAATATGTGTGGATCTAAAAGAAAAAGTAGCCCACCTCAGTGCTGGCGGCGGGAGTAGTACAACTTCAACTCCATCTCTTTCTGTGACCAACTCCACGGTAAGTGATGCTCTGTCTGCGTTGTCAAATCTAGGATATCCCGATAGCGTTGCCCGTGGCGCTTTAGCGGCGGTGAAAAAGCAATTTGATGAGCAGGAGTTTGAACAGCTGCCAGTTGAGGCGCTTCTCCGTGAGGCCCTGAGGACACTTGCATGAATATTGAAGAAGATATCAGTTCCGGTAAACGTCTTGTCAGTCCCGAGCCCCAGGTTCGAGAACCTTCAAATGAAAACTCGCTTCGCCCCAAGCGGTTACAAGAATATATTGGTCAGGAGCAGGTCCGCAAAAGTTTGTCGATTTTTATTCAAGCTGCCCTTGGCCGAAATGAACCTTTGGACCATGTTCTGTTTCACGGCTTTCCCGGACTCGGGAAGACCACTTTGTCCTATATTATCGCCGGAGAGATGGGTGCGGGAATCAAGACGACTTCCGGGCCGGTTATCGAAAAACAGGGGGATCTGGCTGCCATTCTTACCAGTCTCCAGGAAGGGGACGTACTTTTCATTGATGAGATCCACCGGCTAAACCACGCTGTTGAAGAGGTTCTCTATCCCGCTATGGAGGATTTTCAGCTCGATTTAATTATAGGGCAGGGACCCGGGGCTCGTTCTGTTAAAATGGATTTGCCACGGTTCACCCTTGTTGGCGCAACCACCAGAACCGGTTTGTTGACTCCTCCTCTAAGGGATCGATTTGGTGTAGTACTGCGCCTGGAGTTTTACTCTCCTGAAGAACTTGTAACAATTGTTCAGCGCTCCGGTAAAATTTTGGGGATGGATATCGATCGAACCGGTGCTTTGGAGCTTGGAAAACGGTCCCGTGGTACTCCGAGAATCGCCAATCGATTGCTGAGACGTGTGCGCGATTTTGCCGAGGTAGGCGGACATCCTGTTGTTGATAAAAAGGTTGCTGATGAGGCCCTTGTACTTCTCGGGGTTGATCAGTATGGGCTTGATGACATGGATAGACGAATCATGCTGTCGATTATTGATAAATTTGAAGGCGGGCCTATTGGCCTTGAGACTCTGGCGACGGTGGTGTGTGAAGAAAAAAATACCCTTGAGGATGTCTACGAACCTTTTCTTATACAATCCGGATTTATAAAAAGGACTCCCCGGGGGCGTGTTGCCACTTCAAAGGCGTACACCCATTTTGACCGAAAAGTACCAAGACAGGCCGCAGTTCAGCAGTCCTTGTTTGATAAGTAGTGTTAATCCCTCCTTGTGGGGGGATAAGTACCAATTCTATTTCCTCTACTAATTGGGAGTTTACTATGCGAAGAACGCTTGCCGATGTGAAATTGATGAAGGTTGGTGGGGAAAGGATTTCCATGCTAACCGCTTATGATGCTTCAATGTCCAGACTGCTGGAGGCGTGTGAGGTTGATATGCTTCTTGTGGGTGATTCTCTTGGAATGGTCATGCTCGGTTATGATTCCACCGTTCCTGTAACTATGGATGAGATGATTCACCATGCAAAAGCGGTTCGACGTGGTGCTCCAGATAGTTTTATTGTGGGTGATATGCCTTTTGGTGCGTATCAGACAGGTGAGCGTGATGCGATAAAAAATGGTATGCGTTTTTTAAAGGAGGCCGACTGCGATGCCGTTAAGCTTGAGGGTGGCCTTAAGGTATGCGGTGTTGTTCGGGCGTTGGTGGACGCAGGGATTCCTGTCATGGCCCATATTGGACTTACCCCGCAGACGGCCAGCCAACTTGGAGGGTACAAGGTTCAGGGAAAAGGCATCGACGATGCGAGAAGACTCCTGGCAGAAGCTCGATCGCTGGAAGAGGCTGGGGCATTTGGCATAATTCTGGAGTGTGTCCCTGACAAGCTGGCGGAGGTTATTACTGAGGCAGTTGCCATGCCAACCATCGGAATTGGGGCTGGAGCTGAGTGTGATGGACAGGTGCTGGTTACCCATGATCTTCTAGGGATGTTTGAAAAATTTACGCCAAAGTTTGTAAAAAAATTCGCCGACCTGGCACCGGTTATCAAAGAATCTATAGTAGAGTATGCAAGCGAGGTGAAGTCCGGGTCTTATCCTGCTGCAGAGCATAGTTTTACAAGCGATTGTGATTACAGTTTGTTGTTAAAGGAGTAGAGTCTCGAGGCTACTCTCGGGAAAAAATCGTATTCTGCCCTTCTTCAGGCTGATTGGAAAATCTTTCAATCAGCCTCTTTTTTTTAAAAATTTCTGTACTCCCCACTTTGCACCACTCGTTGAATTACTAAAAATTTACCTTTTTCCAGGTGCCTTGTGAACGTATTGATAATACTACAATAGGTATGTTTTTCGAAGTTCTTGCTCGCTCAGCAGAATCTCTGTGGTAGCGCCCATATTTCCCTTATGTTGTGGTTCAAGAATGTTCTGTACCCCATATGTTGTGTTTTTGTGTTTTTGTGTCATCCGATCTATCCACTTGAAGTTGCGCCTATTTTTTCCTTGACATAACCACTTGTACTAATATAAAAAAGAATGATGGTGGTGGTAAGTGGGTAGTTGGGGTGCAAAGTAGGTTCTGAGGGGGGACTTGGTGGCGCAAAGTAGATTCCGAAGCAGGACAGAGCATACTATGGACGCGAAGGGGAGATTGAATTTCCCCACTCGCTTTCGTGATGTGTTGAGTCAGAATGGTTCGGACATCCTGATGATAGCTCCCTGGAAAACCCATTTGCGAGCCTACCCTCTTGCTGAGTGGGAACTGTTAGAGACCAAGATGCTTACCCAGGGTGGGGAGCAACAGGGAATTATAAGCTTTTTCCGCTACGTCATAGGGGGAGTCAATGCGTGCAGTCTTGATAAGCAGGGCAGGATCCTCCTGCCCCTCGATTTACGAAATGATGTGGGGTTGTCTAAAGATGTTGTTTTGACGGGAATGCTCGACTGGGTTGAAATTTGGGATAAGGATTCATGGATGATGGAGACCCAGTCTACCCGCGATAGCTTCGAGGATCATGAGGCAAGTCTTGCAAAGATGGGGATATTCTAGTGGAAACAACACCTGGAGAAAAGATTCATACTTCCGTTTTACTTGATGATTGTATGTCTTTTTTAAATCCCCGGACTGGTGCAACCTATGTGGATGGAACCCTCGGGCTTGGGGGACATACAGAGTCTATTCTGCAGCTTTCGGCACCATCGGGCAAAGTAATTGCTTTTGACTGGGATGAAAGTGCGCTGCATCGGGCAACAGCAAGACTGGAACAGTTCGGTTCCAGGCTTACAGTGCAGCGTCGCAATTTTGCGGAAGTGGCAGCTGGTCTTGATTCTCTCGGGATAAGCCAGATAGACGGATTGCTCATTGATGTTGGCCTCTCCTCCCTGCAGTTAGATATGGGTGAGAGGGGTTTTAGCTTTCAGCGCGATGAATTCCTGGATATGAGGATGGACAACAGGGGTAGCACCACCGCCCAGTCGATCCTGGAACAGGGAAGCGAAGAGCAGCTGGCAGATATCTTTTACTATTACGGGGAAGAGCGCCAGGCAAGACCAATTGCTGCAGCAATTGTTGAATACAGGAAGAAAGAAAAAATCAGGACAACAAAACAGTTGGTCGGTGTCGTTGCCAGAGCGGTACCTAAAAGATTTCATCCCAAAAGAATTCATATTGCCACAAAAGTTTTTCAGGCTCTCAGAATAGCAGTAAATACAGAGCTTGAAAACCTTGGAAACATTCTCGACGACGGAGTGAAATACCTGAAGCCTGGTGCAAGGTTTTGTGTAATTTCTTTTCATTCGCTGGAGGATCGGATCGTCAAGAGAAAATTCAGAAATAATCAGTTACTGAAAGTATTGACAACAAAACCTGTAATGCCGACCCAGGAGGAGATTGATATAAACCCACGATCTCGTAGTGCCAGGTTGAGGGTTGCTGAAAAACTCGGCTGAGAAGATAAAAAGGGGAAAGCTATGAATTATCAAACAACCAGTCAAACATATATGCGTTCTGCTGTGAAAATTGGAACCCGCCAGCAGGTTCGAACAAAAGGGGTAATCGATATTGCAGGCCAAGTTGCTTTATGGAAGGCTTTTGGCAAGGCTGCCCTGGTGATATTACCGTTAACATTGGTTATAAATATTTTTATTTCTTCAGCTGTAAGCAATGTTGAGATGTCTATTTCGCTCCTGGATAATCAGCGCCAGGAACTTGAAGATCAAAATATCGATCTTTTAGCGCGTAAAGCCAGGGTGTGGGCTCCAGATCATGTTGCTCAACTCGCAGGTGAAAAATTAGCACTATATTCTCCTTCAAAAAAACAAGTAGGGACGTTTAATAGAAGATTGGGCACCTTCAAGTATCTATAGTAATCCCAATGGCTAAGCGGTCGCGCCTCAGGGTCCAAAATGAAAAACGGGGACGTCGGATACTCATATACCTGAGCCTTCTGGGCCTGATTGCTGTCATTTGTTTCCAGCTTGAGCGCCAATACCAGGGGTTACAGCATCTCCAGAGGCTGTTTAGCACAGCAAAAAAAACACTCTCTCAAAAAAGCCTTGTACGAGGTACGATTTACGACAGAAACCTCAAACAGTTTGCAGTTACCATGGAGCGGGTCGCAGTTTTTGTCAGAACCCGTGAGATTGATTCCATAACAGATACGGCTATAGCCCTTGCCTCTACTCTGTCTCTTGATTCCAATCGCCTGATTGATAAAATGGAAAGCGGGGCGCTTCGACTGTGGGTGGCGGAAGATATCAGTCAGGAGCAGGAGGACGCAGTAAAGCAGCTTAACCTGTCCGGGGTGTATTTTCAAAAAGATGAAAAAAGATATTATCCACATGGAAATCAAGCCGCGCATCTGATCGGCTTTGTTGAGGATGGTATAGGTCTCTCCGGTGTGGAATTTCATTATGACAGGCTTTTGGCAACAAGGAAGAGACTGCAGCAGGAAGAACAGAAGCCACTGACAATAGGCCAGGATCTGGTACTTACCATCGATCTGAAAATCCAGGCCATTGTAGAGGGGCTGGTGAAGAAAATTGTATCCACTACAGACGTTGTAAAGGTAGCGGCGTATTTACTGGAAAGCGAGAGTGGTCAACTCATTGCCGGTGCTCAATATCCCGGTTTTGATCCGAATAGTTTTACCAGGTATAACCGCAAAGCGATTGAAAATATGTTTTTCGATCAGCTTTTTATGCCTGATGATTTTCGTCTTTTCCTGAGAGACAGTGCATCTTTCTGGCCCAGAGCTGGTAATGATAACAGTGCAGCATTCTGGTCCCTGGCACCAGCGGAAACCGGGCTTGGCAAACAGCTTTATCTGTGGGAAAATCTGCAGCTTGGGGGGGATTCCAAGACCGATTTTTTCACCGAAAAAAAAACGTCTGTAAATGGTGGGTATGAGCAGGTTCGGGTGAAACAGGATTCAACCTCCTTTGGACTTATACCGGAGAAGGCTACCCCCATAAACCTCCTTACAGCATTTTCTGTTCTTCTCAATGGACAATTCGACAGCTCTCCCTTTGTTGTAAAGAAAGTCCTCGACCTAAAAACAGGGGAGGAAGTGTCATTAGTTGATGTCGAAAAAGACAGTACAGAGCCAAAAACATCGGATTCTACCTCTTTGGCTCTGGTGAAAGGACTCTTTCAGAGCCAGGCGACCTTCAAAGATTCAGGGTCTTATTATTTCAGAGACAATATCCTGGTAGCCACTCCAACTGCTGGCGGGGTTCAGCAGTTTATGGTCAATGATCTTACATTTGTCACCATACCTGCTGGAGAAAGAGATCTGAACATGTTGTTGGTAGTAGAGAGAACATCGAAAGGTGTCGCCAGGCGTAATCAAAAAAAGCTTGATGTTGAAAATATAGTTGATGCCAAGGTTCAGCGAATATCAATTCTTCAGCAGGTTGCTGGCAGTGTGGAAGATGTTTTTGAAATTGAGGTTGTTGATGATGGCAATTATCAAGACAGGCAAGACCTGCAAAAGGTTAGGTCGAAGGCTAAGAAGAATGCAGGAGCCAGGGGGGAATTGCCTATTGAGATGCCGGATTTGGTCGGTCGTAGCCTCAGGAAGAGCCTGAGGCAGTTGCAGGGGCAAACATTTACCATTAGCATCGAAGGAACCGGGCGGGTGGTAAGACAACATCCCCTGGCGGGAACCTCTTTGAAGAATGTTACTTCGTGTCGATTGATTCTGGAAAAACAGGAAAATATCAGCCCGGAAAAAATTGCCAAAGACCTAAGAAAGTAAAATTTTACCTTCGTAAACGGTAGAAGAAACTAGTTAAAATATTTAATAGAGATGGTTGTTCCCTATGTCCCAGATTCTCCTTTTATCCCTGCTGGATGGGATTAAAAACATTAAGATGGTTGCTCCGGAGGGAGTTCAGCTGGCGGATGTTGAAGTTTCTTCCATTACAGCTGATTCAAGAGAGGTCACCGCCTCCACTCTTTTTGTAGCCCTGGTGGGCGTTGAGTATGACGGCCACTCGTTTGTTAGTGATGCAATGTCAAGGGGATGTCGTGTGGTTGTAATCAACCGGAATGGAATAGTTCCTGAGCGTAGAGAAGAACTACTTAAAAACGGATTGCTACTGATCGAAACTGATGATACCGCCAAAACTTATGCAGAATTAGCGGCAAATTATTATCAAAACCCTGCAGAAAAACTTACATTTGTCGGTATTACGGGTACGAACGGTAAAACAACAATCACCTACCTTGTAGAGCATGTACTGCGAGCTGCGGGGGTAAGTGTTGGTGTGATAGGCACTGTAAACAACAGATACACCACAAAAACGGGGGGACAAACGATCCTGCCCACCCGTTTTACTACACCGGAAGCATTATCTCTGCAGAAGGTCTTAAGGGAAATGGTAGACCAGGGAGTAAAAAATGTGATCATTGAGGTCTCATCCCATGCACTAGCCCAGGAACGGATCGGCACAGTTTCTTTTGAGGTTGCTGCATTTACAAATCTGTCCAGAGATCATCTTGACTATCATAAGGATATGGATAGTTATTTTCAGGCGAAGGCTCTAATGTTCAGTCATTATCTTCAAAAGAATGGGACTGCGGTTTTGCCGGAAATTGTGGAGGGTAGTGAGTACAGGAAGAAAATAGAGTTTCTGCATGAAAATTGTGAAAGTAGTGGTAAAAAAATTGTGAGCTGGGGGATGGGAGATGATGCAGCGATACAGCTGCAGAAGATGGGGCAAACACTTGACCGGACCGAAATTGAATACACTGTACACAGCAGGCACCATTCTTTAACTACTCCTCTTGTCGGCCATTATAATGTGGAAAATCTGCTCTCAGCCTTTGGTATCTGTTTGGCAATGGGAATCGATGAGTCCACGATTACTTATGCACTATCTACTGCAAAAGGGGCCCCGGGACGGGTTCAGAGAATATCGACGGGAGATATCTGGCCTTCCGGTGGCCCAGCTGTTCTTGTTGATTATGCGCACACCCCCGATGCACTTGAAAAAGTTCTGTCCACTGTGAAAGAACTACCCCATACTAATCTGTACTGTGTCTTTGGTTGCGGGGGGGATAGAGATGGGGGCAAGCGTCCAGAGATGGGTGGTGTTGCAGCACGCATATCTGATGTGGCAATTGTGGCAGATGATAACCCCCGTACAGAAGACCCAGAGGGGATTATAGAACAGATCCTCCCAGGGGTTGTCGGGGAAGGTGTTTCCGTTAAAGACAAGCAGTGGCTGACAACAAGAGAAAAAAATGATTGCGGCTGCGTGGTGATAAGGAACAGAAAAGATGCAATCTCTGCAGCGATCAGCTGTGCGCGGACTGGGGATATTGTTGTTATAGCGGGTAAGGGACATGAACCGTACCAGCTCACTATCCAGGGTCGGAAATATTTTGATGATCGAAAACAGGCTGAAAATGTTCTTTTTTCATGGACAGACGAGCTCATAGCGAAGGCAACAGACGGTGTTCTGCTGGCATCAACAGAGAGTAGCGGCTTGCTTGGCAAGGTTTCAACCGATAGCCGTGAAAATAATAGTAATGGTGTCTTTGTTGCCTTAAAAGGTGATAGCCATGATGGTCATGCCTACGTCAAACAGGCCGTTGAAAACGGCAACAGTTGCCTGCTGGTTGAAAAGGAGATTGGTGGACTTGGCTCAGAAGTTTCCCAGGTACGAGTTGCCGACACTACTAAAGCTCTGGGGGACCTTGCAGCGTACCGAAGGATGGCTGTTCAGAAACTGACCAATCCCCTCGTGGTTGGTCTTACTGGAAGTTGTGGTAAGACCACGGTCAAAGAAATGGTTGCTGCTGTGCTGCAGAGAAAGTGGCCGGAGGGAGCAGATTTCCCAGAAGAAGCGGTTTTAAAAACCAAAGGGAACTTTAACAATCTTATCGGTTTGCCCCTGTCTCTTCTGCCCATAGGTGTTGATCATCGCGCAGCGGTGATGGAGATGGGTATGAATATCAAAGGCGAGATTGCACGACTCGCTGAAATAGCGGATCCTGATATCAGCTGTATTACCAATATTCATGGTGCACATTTGGAGGGATTAGGTTCTATTGAAGGAGTAGCCCAGGCAAAAGAAGAACTTTTTACTGCAACAAAAAACTCAGCAACCCTTGTTGTCAATCTCGATGATGAGCGAGTCAGGAGAATTGCCAGGAAGTACAATCATAAAAAAATCACCTATGCGGTAGTCGGCTCCCTGGAGCTTACCCCGGATTTATGGGCGACAGATATTAATATGGAAGGTGCTGGTGTAACGACATTTACCCTGCACTACAGAGAAGAAAGAGCTGAAGTTCATCTTTTTATTCCAGGTGAGCACAATGTTTCAAATGCTCTTTGCGCCGCCTCAATAGGAATTGCGGCAGGGGCTCAGCTTCAAGACATTGTTGCAGGTCTTGCTGATTTCAGACCCGCGGATAAAAGGATGGAGGTTATTCGTTCTATAGCAGGGTTTAATATTATAAATGATACATATAATGCGAATCCGGCATCAATGGCAGCCGGGCTTCGAACCCTGAAACAGATTGCATCAGGAAAAATGTTTGCTGTCTTAGGTGATATGCTGGAACTTGGCAGCGATTCAGCTGCATCTCATTATGATGTTGGCAAGCTGGCAGCCGAACTTAAAATTGATGATTTAGCACTCTTTGGAGAGTTTAAAGATGATTTTGCCCGCGGCGCAAGAGAGAATGGTTTAAGGGAAACACAAATCCACATCTTTGACGATAAAGATGAGATTGTGGATTGGTTGAAAACTAAAACGAGTGATAAAGAACTTGGCAAGGACGACCTTCTCCTGGTAAAAGCATCCCGCGGTCTTCGATTTGAGACTATTGTAGCACAACTTGTTGAATGAGTGGACGTTGGGTGATTCGGCGTTCAGAATTGAAAAAAGAACTATAGAGTTAAATTCTTATGCTGTATCACCTCCTGTATCCGCTTCACACCAGTTTGAGTGGTCTGAATGTTTTCAGATATATCACCTTTCGATCCATTGGTGGTGCGGTGACCGCTTTTATCATTGTCCTGTTGTTGGGACCGCTTTTTATCCGTACGATGAAAAGGTTACAGATCGGTCAGGTGGTGAGGGACGATGGGCCGGAAACCCACCTGGCAAAGCAGGGGGTGCCCACCATGGGCGGCTTGCTTATACTTTTTGCAGTAACGGTGGGGACTTTACTTTGGGCACGCCTTGATAATTCGCTTGTCTGGCTTGGGCTTTTTATCACGCTTTTTTATGGCTGTGTCGGCTCCCTGGATGATGTGAAGAAAATTAAAAAAGGTGACTCTACCGGATTGAGTGCAAAAGGAAAGCTTGGTCTACAGATTGTAGGCGCCTCTGTTGTTGGCCTTTTTATCTTTTTACACCCGGGTTTTGATGGTCATTTGAGTCTGCCTTTTTTGAAGAATTTTCGTCCGGATCTTGGCTGGTTTTATGTGGTGTTTGCCATTGTGGTGATAGTTGGTTCCTCAAACGCCGTGAATTTGACGGATGGGCTCGATGGACTAGCCGCAGGCCCAACTGTCGTGACTACAGCGGTGTATTTGGTGTTTTCCTACCTTGCCGGGCACGTGGTGTTAGCGGAATATCTCCAGCTTGCCTATGTTCCCGGAAGTGGGGAGTTGGCAATTTTTTGTGGTGCAATTTTTGGTGCCTGTCTCGGTTTCCTGTGGTTCAACGCCTATCCGGCTCAGATGTTTATGGGTGATGTGGGCTCCCTTGCTCTTGGAGGTGCACTTGGAGCGATTGCTGTAATCATTAAACAGGAATTTCTTCTAGCCATTGTGGGTGGAGTTTTTGTTATGGAAGCACTCTCTGTCATTCTCCAGGTCGGTTACTTTAAAATGACCAGTGGCAAGCGTATATTTCTTATGGCACCTTTTCACCATCACTTTGAAAAAAAAGGCTGGCATGAGCCTAAGGTTGTTGTTAGGTTTTGGATTGTTTCGATTATTTTGGGACTGATAGCCATTGCAACATTGAAGCTACGATAAGCAACGACAGTGATAAAAAATAAACTTATTCTACCCGGTGCCAAGGTTGCTGTTATGGGACTGGGAATATCCGGCAGATCAGCAGCGCGCTATGCGTTGGCCTGTGGAGCAGAGATACTTGTTTCCGAAGTTAGAGATGAGAAGCAACTGCTGGAGGAAGAAGGGGGATTTCTCAAGACCTCTGTTCTTGACTGGGAGGCGGGTGGACATACCCTGAATTTTCTCCTGGGAGCTGATCTTGTTCTGGTTAGTCCTGGAGTGGATCTGCTGACACCCCTGATTTCTGAGCTGAAAAAGGTTGGGAAAAAAATTGCGGGTGAGCTTGCGGTTGTCTCGTCTCAGTTTGATGTTCCCGTGGTAGCCGTTACCGGCACGAACGGAAAGACAACAGTCACGACTCTCATTGGAGAAATATTAGAAAAGTCAGGGAAACGTGTGTTCGTGGGTGGCAATATTGGCACCCCTTTGTATGATTTTTTTCTTTCCAAGAAAAAATACGACCTGGTTGTGGCGGAGGTCTCTAGTTTTCAGCTGGAGACAGCAGGTGATTTCGCACCTGATGTTGCTCTGTTGCTCAATATAACTGCAGATCATCTTGATCGGCACCGTACTCTGGAAAACTACATAGAGGCGAAAATGCTTCTTTTCAGGAATCAGAACGAGAGGCAGGTTGCAATAGTTAATGGTGACGATCTGTACTGTCAAAATCTTGATCCGGATTTTTCCGCTGACTTTTTCTCTTTTGGTGGAAATAAGTATAATGACCTGATTATTGATGGTGGAACTCTTACCTTAATGAGAGAAGGCGGTAGAAAAGAGTTCTCTCTGGATCAACTGGATTGCACCACAGGTTTTATGGCAGAGAATTACGCTGCGACGATCCTCGCTCTTGATGCTCTTAGTTGTTCCGCTGAGGTGATTGAGAGAGGTCTGGATGAATTTCAATCCCTTCCCCACAGGCTTGAGTTTGTCTTGGAGGCGGACGGTGTTAAATATTATAACGATTCGAAGGCGACAAATACCGGGGCCGTAATTGGTGCTCTGCAACAGCTGGACGAAAAAATTATTCTCATTGCCGGTGGTCGAGATAAAGGCGAAAATTATAGTGTACTAAGAGAAGTCGTTCAAGGAAAAGTCAGGTTGCTCGTGTTGATAGGAGAAGCTTCAGGGCTGATTGAACAGGCATTAAATGGAGCGGTGAAAACAGTAGCTGCGAATTCTTTGGCAGAAGCTGTGGATTTTGCCAATGATGCTGCTGAGCATGGTGATACAGTGTTGTTCTCCCCGGCCTGTGCCAGTTTTGATATGTTTGACAGTTATGCACATAGGGGAAATGAATTTAAAAGAATCGTGAGAGAGAGTTGTTCTATGACTGTCCCTGCAAAGTTAACGGAAATAGTAAAAGGATAGGGTTTTGGCTACAACCGACAGACATATTCGACTCCTTCTAACCGGTGGCGGCACCGGGGGACATCTTTTCCCCGCCATTGCAACGGCCCAGGAGTTTCAGAGACAATATCCTGGCACAGAGGTACTCTTTGTCGGGACCAATCGGAAGGTCGATACAAAAAGTCTGTCAGCATATGGTTTTTCCAGTAAAACAATAACCTGCCATGGTGTAAAAGGGAAAAATGTATTTCAGCTTTTAAAAGCTGTGGCTACCTTACCCCTTGCCTGTATCCAGTCGCTTCAGATTATATGGCAGTTTAAACCTGATATTATTCTTGGGGTTGGTGGCTATGTTACGGGACCCGTTGTCGCGGCAGGAAAAAGTCAGGGGGTTCCATCTGTTATCCATGAGCAAAATTCCATACCCGGGCTTGCCAACCGAAAACTCGGCAAATTGGCCAACAGGGTTTGTCTCTCCCTACCCGGGTCTGAAGGCGGGTTTGATCCTGAAAAAATCGTTTACACGGGCAATCCTGTAAGGAAAAAAATACTGAAACTGGCTGAAAACAACAAAGAGTCAATTTCTGATAAAAAATGTATCCTGGTTCTGGGTGGAAGCCAGGGAGCCCATGCTATCAACGGTCTTGTACCCGAGGCGTTGGCGGGGCTGGAAGAAAAAGAGCAGGAAAGCCTATCTGTTATCCATCAGACCGGGGCTAAAGATGCAAGTATCGTTCGTGAGGCGTACAGCAATACCAAGATAGATGCACAGGTGGAACCATTTTTTTCTGAGATGCATGAGATATATAAGAGAGCTGATTTTCTGGTATCAAGGGCTGGCGCGACCACGCTCTCTGAAATTGCTGTTCTTGGAAAACCAGCAATACTGATTCCCTATCCCTATGCGGCAGATAACCATCAGGAAAAGAATGGTCAATATTATGTTGAGGGGGGAGGGGCCTTTCAGTTTCTTGAAAAAGAGCTGACTCCGAAAATACTTCAATCTACTATTCAGGGTATGCTGCAAAACAAGGAAGAATTCAGTAGAATGGCATCGTCAATGAAAAAATTAGCCTTTCCGGATGCTCCAGAGAGGATTGTAGAATGTTGCATGGAGCTGATAGGAAAGGGGTCGCAAGATAATGTATAGAAAAACTAAACATATCCACTTTGTAGGTATCGGTGGGATCGGCATGAGTGGCATTGCCGAGTTATTACTGAATCTGGGATATACTGTATCCGGTTCTGATTTAAACAGCACTGTTATTACTGATAAGCTTGCGAGTCTCGGTGGCATTATCCACAAGGGTCACAGCGCTGACTGCATAGGTGGTGCCGATGTTGTTGTCACCTCATCAGCGATCTCTGCCCAGAACCCTGAGGTTGTCAGAGCCAGGGAAACCCATGTTCCGGTGGTGATGCGTGCCGAGATGCTGGCCGAGTTAATGCGTCTTAAAAAATATGGAATTGCGATTGCTGGAAGCCATGGGAAAACCTCAACCACCTCCATGGTCAGCTGGATGCTCGCCTCCGCTGGACTTGATCCAACCATTGTAATTGGCGGTAAGGTTGACGCCCTCGGAGGGAACGCAAAATTAGGTCAGGGAGAATTTCTTGTTGCTGAAGCTGATGAAAGTGACGGCTCATTTTTAAAGCTGTCTCCAGTCGTTGAGGTTGTAACAAATATTGACCTGGAGCATTTAGATTATTACCGGGATCTGGATCACATAAAAGATACCTTCCTTCAATTTATAGATAAAATTCCATTTTACGGCGCAGCTATCGTCTGCCTGGATGATGCCAATATTGCCGAGATTCTGCCGGAGATAAAAAAGAGAACAACAACTTATGGATTAACCCCGCAAGCAGATATTTATAGTGATTCAATAGAGTGGAATGATGGCAGGGTTCAGTTTAACGTGAAAAATTCATCCGGGGAACTTGGTACTATTGATATAGCTCCTCCAGGGATTCACAATGTGTATAACGCCCTGGCCGCGGTGTGTGTTGGGTTGGAACTTGAACTCAGTTTTCAGCAGATTCAAGTAGGTCTAAATGGCTATGCGGGCGTGCAGCGGCGGATGCAGCATAAGGGTGAGGTAGAGGGTATAACCGTTGTTGATGATTATGGACATCATCCAACAGAGATCAGGGCAACCCTTTCGGCGATTAAAAAAGCCTGGCCGCAGCAGAGATTAGTGGTACTGTTTCAGCCCCATAGGTACAGTAGGACCGAGGCGCTGTTTAAGGAATTTCAGACCTGTTTTCATCAGGCTGATGTGTTGGTGATGTGTGATATCTACGCTGCTTCAGAAGAACCGATTGAGGGGGTCAATAGCGAGTCACTTTTAGAGGCCACCCGTAAACATGGTCAGCGTTATACCCACTATATTGGAGAAGTAGACACCATGGCAGAAGAACTTCTACCACTGTTACAACAGGGAGATCTGGTTCTTACCCTAGGTGCGGGGAATATTGTCGGGGTGGGAGAGGACCTTTTAGAAATATTAAACGGGTGATAGATGTAAGGTATGGACGGCAGCCAAAAGGATAAGCTAAGAGGAATTATTTCCTCAACAATTATATTCGAATGTAGTTTGAAAAAATACACCTCGTTTTCGATTGGTGGACCGGCTGAATGCCTTATCTTGTTGGATAAAAAAGACGAATTGCAGCCGTTATTGAGGTTTTGTTCCCTCGAAAATCTGCCATGGCATGTGATTGGCAGGGGAACAAATGTTCTTGTCAAGGATGAAGGTTTTGCCGGGGTAATAATTGTTCTCGGCAAAGAATTTAAAGAGATTCATCCTGGTGAATCAAGAGATGGAAAGAAGCGATCTTTAATGGCCGGAGCTGGCCACAGTCTGACAAGACTGTCTGCTCTGTGTTCGGACTATGGATTTTCCGGTCTTGAATTCGGTGCAGGTATTCCTGGGACCCTGGGGGGAGCCCTGGTGATGAACGCTGGGGCCTGGGGTGGCGAAATGGGTCAGATCGTTACTGAAGTGACGATAGAAACAGCGGCGAAGAAGATACGGGTTACAGGTGAACAGCTGGATTTTGGTTATAGGCATTGGCAGGGTTTTGCAAAATATAAAGGTCAGGGGGTTGTCACCGGGGCTACTCTTTTGCTAGAATCAGGGGCGCCTGAGGAAATAGCAACAACTTGTCGTGAATTGCTAAAAAAAAGAAAGGATAGGCAGCCGGTACATTTTCCCAATGCGGGGTCATTTTTTAAAAATCCCGCAGGTGAAAGTGCCGGTCGTCTTATAGATAGTTGTGGTCTAAAAGGGATGCGTGTCGGTGGGGCTATGGTCTCTACAGTGCATGGAAATTTTATTGTTAACAGGGATCATGCCACGGCTAGAGATGTCCTGAATTTAATGGATAAAATCAAAAAGACGGTAAAAGAAAGTAAGGGGATAGATTTAGAACCTGAAGTTCACTTTATTTAGCGTTATGAAAAAACCCACAAGCCTACAAAAACTGTTTGCATGGTTTACCGGCAAAAAGAGCAGTAGTTTTCAGAATGCATCTTTTCGTCCGGTTTCTATGTCAGGGCTGTCAGATAGCTATGGACAGAAAAGGAACAGGGTTGCTCGAATAAAACAGTGGATGGTTCATAGAAATAAATCGAACAGTATTGGCTACAGGCCACCTCCAGCGAGAAACAGAATACGCAGTAGACTGATTGCAGTTCTTTCCTTTGTCCTCGTAGTGACTCTAGTTGTGAGTTTTGATGGAGTGACCAGATTAAAGGATAAACTGAAGTCGATAGATCTTTTTCATATAGACAGTTTTGAAATTACCGGTAACTCCATAGTATCAGCGGAAGTAATACGGGAAACCACCGGGCTTGTGATGCATCAGAGTAGTATGCTTGGCATCAGAAAAAACGTACTTGAGCAGAAACTGTGCGCAGTACCGTGGATCGCCAGTGCAGAAATAAAGAAAAACTGGCCTTCGGCTATAGAGATTGGAATAAAAGAACATATTCCCCTGGCTCTACTGCACAAAGGCTCTTCTTCTGATCCTCAGCTCTATTATATGGATAAATATGGTTTCTCCTTTTTGCCTGTCACCCCAGGTGGAGATGTAGATTATCCCGTGATTACTGGATTGCAGGGTATTTCCGATGAAAAAAACAGGAAACTGGCATTAGCCGAGGCCCTGGTGTTTTTGAAAAAAGTCCGAAGGAATGATCCGCATCTCCCTGCGCACTCAGTTTCGGAGGTTCACATAGACTCCGCTGGAGAATTAGTGGTGTATCTTGTTGATTACCCGTTTCCAATATTTTTTGGAAATGGTAACAGTAGTACAATACAAAAATATGATAGGTTGGTACAGGTTCTAAAGGCTTTGTATAAGAAAGAAAAAGGTAAGAAATTAATCTCAGCAATTGAATATATCCAGATGGATTATCTGCAGGATAAGGTGCTGGTAGCACAAACTGGATCAGAATAGATAGAAGCGAATGGACGATAAGAAAATAGAGCTTGAACTCGGTGATGAGGATGTGCTGGGAGGGGAAGGTCAACTTCGTCAGCACGAGCGGTACGAACCTGGTGAGTTGGTGGTCGGGCTTGATATCGGCACAACAAAAATCTGCTGCGTTGTGGGTGAGACCTATGACGATGAAGTTAATATCATTGGGGTAGGAACAGTACCATCCCAGGGCTTGAAAAAAGGAGTTGTGGTAAATATTGAGTCCACTGTGACATCTATTAGAAGGGCGGTGCAACTCGCTGAAGAGGATGCTGGCTGTGACCTTGGTTCGGTGTATGTGTATGTGGGTATTGCTGGGAATCATATTAAAGGTTTTAACAGTCCGGGGATCGTCGCTGTAAATAATCGAGAGATTAAACAGGCCGATATAGATGAAGTTATTGCCGCAGCGAGAACCGTGAAGATCTCTGAAAATCAACAGATTATCCATGTGATGCCACAGGAGTATATGGTGGATGATCACACTGGGATTCAGAATGCCATAGGTATGACCGGGGTACGGCTTGTAACCAATGTTCACATAGTCACCGCCGATATTGGTGCAGTACATAATCTTGTGACCTGTTGCAATAAAGCCGGTCTTGAGGTTGCAGAGCTAGTGCTCGAATCCATTGCCTCTTCCCATGCTGTTTTAAGTAAAGATGAGATGGAGCTAGGGGTGGCACTGATAGATATAGGTGGAGGTACTACTGATCTTGCTGTTTTTTGTGATGGCACTATTCGTCACACCTGTGAAATCGGTTTGGGGGGGCATAACCTCACCAACGATCTGTCTGTGGGGCTCCGCACGCCTCTTCAGGAGGCAGAACGACTGAAGGAGGACTTTGGCGGGGCCATTGCCTCGGTCATTAAGCCAAACCTTGTCGTCGATGTACCCACTGTGGGTGACCGTGATCCGCGAAAAGTCACCCAAAAAGTATTAGTGGACATTCTCGAAGCCCGTGTCTTGGAAATTCTTGAGATGATGAACAGCGAGCTTATTGCTTCTGGTCAGAAAAACAAGATCAACGGTGGTGTGGTGATTACCGGTGGAACTGCTTTGCTTGCAAATCTTGTGGAGCTGGCGGAACAGATTTTTGATATGCCTGTTCGCATTGGTTATCCAGCGGGTATATCCGGGAAGGTGGAAGACCTTCATTCCCCACGTTGTACCACTGCAGTAGGACTAGTGATGTTTGGTAGAAATAAAAGAGATGAGATGTCCAGACAAGAGAGCACTGTAATGACCAGGGTGAAAGACTGGATAAAAAAAATAATGTAATGTTCTAAATTTTTGTTTGAGCGGCTCCTGCGGGATGCTATAGTATAACGTTTATAATATTCGTACTTTATCTCCACAATGAGTGGTTGTTATAGTAATAGATCAGGGGGTATATATGCCGTTTAGGATGGCGGAATCAGAAAGTGTTGCGGTGGTTAAAGTTTTTGGAGTAGGTGGTGGTGGTGGTAATGCAATTAATACCATGGTTGCCAACAGGCTCCAGGGGGTAGAGTTTATTGCCGCGAACACTGACCAGCAGGCCTTGAATCAGTCCCAGGCCGATGTATGTTTACAGATTGGGCCGAGTATTACCAAAGGTCTTGGAGCGGGCGCTGATCCGGAAACAGGTAGTATGGCAGCGATGGAATCCCTTGAAGAGATCAAAGAGACTCTGAGGGGAAGTGACATGGTATTTGTCACCGCAGGTCTAGGCGGTGGAACGGGTACCGGAGCTGCACCGGTTGTTGCCAAGGCAAGTAAAGAGCTGGGAGCACTTACTGTCGCTGTTGTCACAAAACCCTTTAGTTTTGAAGGTAAGTTCCGGTCCAAAAATGCTGAAGAGGGTTGGGATGAACTGCAAAAGTATGCCGATACAATCATAACTGTTCCAAATGATAGACTGTTGTCGATCATGCAGAAGAACAGTAAGCTATCCGATATGCTCTCCATGGCGGACAATGTTTTGCTCCAGGCCGTTAAAGGGATCACAGATCTGATCAACGTTCCGGGTCTTATAAATGCCGATTTTGCCGATTTACGGACGGTGATGAAAGAGGTCGGCCCCGCAATAATGGGTTCGGGGGAAGCAACAGGCGAAGGTCGTGCTTCTGAGGCTGCAAGGAAGGCAATAGACAATCAGCTCCTTGAAGATTTTGGTATTGATGGAGCTCGCGGGTTGCTGATAAATATATCAGCATCAGAAGAGAGTTTCACCATGGCCGAATTTATGGAAGCATCAGCACTTATCCAGGATAAGGTGGATGATGAGGCTAAGGTTGTTATCGGTGCTCTCTATGATGATGCCCTGGGAGATGAGTTGCAGGTAACTGTTATTGCTACAGGTGTGGGTGGAATGATCGAGCAGCAGAAGACCATAAATCCTGTTGAGGATCACATGAACCAAAAGCCGGCAGCTCCACGAAAAGAGCCTGAACCGGTTAAAAAGGGCACCCTTGCCGCACCAAATAAAAACCCAAAAGTTGCCAGATTGCCTGGATCAAATTTTGATTCACTTGATAATCTCGGAGCTTCCAATGTGCCCGAGGGGAAGGCGTCGAGTTCTCTTAACTGGAACGATGACTACCTGGAAACGCCGACCTATCTGCGTAAAAAAGCCAACTGATCCACTGGCTATATATTTTGCTTGATAAAGGGTCTCCATTCCGGAGGCCCTTTATTACGAAGAAACCATTCCACCTTCTCTGGGGTATAACAAATGACATCCGGAGACTCACGTCAGGGTTCAACCGCATCCTCTTCGAATCTTACTGCTAAATCAGGGCTTGGCTCTTTTACGCTGGTTAAATATTTCTCGTTTTCCAGCCTGGCGGTAATTCTTGTCTTTACCCTTCTACTCTCCTGGTTTATTTCCAATAATGCCAGGAAAATTATGCTCGAACAGAATGAGGAGTATTCTCTACTTCTAGCTGAGAACATTAACCAGCAGGTGTTCAGAAGATTTGTGCTTCCGGCGGTTATCAGATACGGGGGGATCGCTCTTAGAAAACCGGAACAATTTGATATGCTTGATGCCGTTATCAAGAGTATTACCCAGGGCTTGGAAATTGATTCTGTTACAATATATGACTCGAGTATGAACATCATTTCTTACTCGACTCTGCCTGAACTGGTCGGCAAAAAAGATATAGGGGCAGTAGAATATTATAAAGCACTTGAAGGGATTCCTAACTCAAAACTTAATTACAATGGATCCGTTCTCAGCCTGGTGCATATTACAGAAAGAGTTCATTGTCAGTTGAAAACCTTTATTCCCTTCCGTCAGGTTCGCAGAGACGGGGATGAAGGGCAGCTAATCATGGGGGTCATTGAGATCGAAAAAGATCTGTCACGGAGTTATGCAAATATTATCAGGTTTCAAGGACGCATAATTATTGTATCGAGCGTGTTGATGGGCATACTCTTTCTGGTGTTACGCTATATTGTCTCAAGGGCCGGCGAAAAAATTGAAAAGCGGGCACTGGAGCGTCAGAGACTGGAAGAAAAACTCAATCAGGCGGAAAGATTAGCCCACCTGGGCACCATGGTGGCCACCGTAAGTCATGAGATTAAAAGCCCTTTAGGTATTGTCAGGAGCACCGCTGAAATACTTGCAAAACGGATCCAGAAAATTGCTCCAGGAAATGAGCACCTTGCCCAGATCGTTGTGGATGAGACGGTGCGGTTAAACAATATCGTTGTCGAATTCCTGGATTTTGCCAAACCTCAAAAAGCACATCTTGAACCCTGCAGCGTCAATACCATAGTGCGGAAAGTTCTCGAATTTCTTTCCCAGGAGCTGAAAAACAAGCGGATTGACCTTGTGTTTGACCTTGCACCGGGATTGCCTGAAAATAATATCGATAAAAATCTCTTCTACCGGGCATTATTAAATATTCTTATAAACAGTCTGCAGGCGATGCCGGAAGGTGGTGAGCTTAAAGTTACCACACACCGCTCCCAGACAGGTGTCACCGAAGTTGTCATTGGAGATAGTGGTCCTGGAATGTCTGAGGATAAATGTAACCAAATCTTCAAACCATTTTTCACCGATAGACATAAAGGAACCGGGCTCGGGCTTGCAATTACAAAAAGCATCATAGAGAGCCATGGAGCTGAAATACGTGTTGAGAGCCAGGAAGGGATGGGAACCACTTTCGTAATTACCATGCCTTTACAATCATGAACGAGCATAGGTTACAGGTCGAAAAACTTCAGTTTCTTGATAAAGGACCTTTCTCTTTTTCAATAAGAAGAGGAGAGTGTGTTGGCCTGAGCGGGCGCTCTGGAATAGGTAAGAGTCAGCTGTTTAGAGCTTTGACAGATCTTATCCTTTCCACTGGAACAGTATCCTTAAACGGAATATCACGTGATAAGGTGGAGGCTCCGGATTGGCGCACTATGGTCACGCTGCTGCCGACTGATTCTTATTGGTGGTACGATCTTGTCGGTGCACATTTTAGTCTTGAAAATAAAAATATTGAGTCTGTTGAAGAGGATCTTGTTCAGCTCGGTTTACCACCTGAGGTCTTACAATGGCAGGTGTCGAGACTTTCCACCGGTGAGAAGCAAAGACTGGCATTGCTCCGATCCTTGCAAAGCGGGCCCCAGGTCCTGTTGCTTGACGAACCCTCTTCAGGCCTTGATCCGTACCATACGGAACTGCTGGAAGTGTACCTTAAGAGAAAACAACAAAATAGTAATCTTACCACAATGTGGGTCAGCCATGATGCTCTGCAACTCAGCCGTGTTGCGGACAGGGTATTAGTAATGGAGAAAAATACACTTTTAAAAGCATCGGAGGAAACCGGTTAGTACTATGGGAAGTGAGACTATGGCTGTTGTCAGCCTCACAACTGTTGATCTGTTTATGGCTTCAGGGCTTATGCTGGTCCTTGCTGGTCTTAGTCTTTATATGAGCCTTGGGCTTGAGTCGAAGATAATTGTTTTTTCCGCCAGAATGACAGCCCAGCTTCTGCTGATTGGCCTTGTTCTGCGTGTCCTTTTTGAAAGCTCAAATGTGGCTCTGATTTTTTTGATGTCTACGGTGATGCTTTTTGCCGCAGGCCGTGAGGTGTGGGCGAGGCAAAAACGGAAAATACGGGGTGTTGGCGGCTATGCTATTAGTACTCTGTCTATGTTTGTCTCTTCCTTTTCCATCACCTTTCTCGCCCTGACTGTGGTCATTGAGGTAGAACCCTGGTATGCACCGCAATACGCGATTCCACTTTTGGGGATGTTGCTGGGTAACACCATGACCGGGGTTTCTCTTGCCATGGACAGGATGACTGACCAGCTGTATTTGAGAAAAGGCGAGGTTGAGCAACGTTTGCTGCTGGGCCAGACATGGCAGCACGCTAGTCAGGGTATTCGTAAAGATTGTATGCGAACCGGGATGATGCCAATTATCAATTCCATGGCTGCAGCGGGCCTCGTTAGTTTACCCGGAATGATGACGGGCCAGATACTTGGAGGCACTCCCCCTGTTGAGGCGGTTAAATATCAAATTCTGGTGATGTTTCTCATTGCTGCCGGTACCGGCTTTGGTGTTGTGGGTGCAATTTGGGCCACTGGTAGAGTCCTTTTCGATAAGCGTCATCGACTTCGCCTTGAAGGTTTAAGAAGTGAATCTGATTGATTATCTTTTGCAGAAATCGGCCAAAGTGGTATTGTCATTTTTGTCTGTTTAATGTTCATATGACTAAAACTATCCCGTAATATGAAAAATAAGCCGGGACTCAGTTCAATGTTGAATCGATAAAGATGAAGGTAATATCATGATTTTAATTGAGGTGAATTGAAGATGGGAAAAAGAATTGTAATAATTGGTGGGGTAGCGGCTGGACCCAAGGCGGCATGCAGGGTGAAACGACTTTTGCCAGATGCTAAGGTGACTGTTGTCGATCAAGATAGCCTGATCTCCTATGGCGGTTGCGGAATACCCTATTATGTTGCCGGTGATGTGTCAGATGAATCGGAGCTCAGATCCACTAGTTTTCATATGGTGCGTAATGAATCATTTTTTGAGAAGGCCAAGGGTGTGGAAACATTAACTTCAACCCGCGCTGTTTCAATTGATCGAGCCAATAAAACTGTACTGGTTGAAAATTTGCAGAGCGGGGAGAGGTGCAGTTTAGAATATGATACCCTGATGCTTGCAACCGGGAGTCAGCCGGTGAAATTGCCAATCCCTGGAAATGATGCAGACAACGTCTTTACCATCAGTGATCTTCATAAAGCCATAGCAATTAAAGAGATGCTGGCTAAGGGAAAGGTTGGTAAGGCCGTTGTTGTGGGTGGAGGTGCCATCGGTATTGAAATGGCCGAGGCCTTTAGTGATCTCTGGGGAGTGGAAACCAGTCTGGTTGAGTTTCAGGATCAGTTGTTGCCGATGATTGTTGACGCTCCAATGGCACGAATTTTTGAAAAGAACCTCCGTGATAATAATGTAGATGTGTTGTTGGGTGAAGGTGCTGAGGAAATTATAGTCAAAGATGGAAAGGCTGTTGCTGTTCGTACAGGTACGCGAACTCTTGAAACAGACATTGTGATAATGGCCACCGGCATCAGGGCCAGATCTGAACTGGCTGTTGAGGCCGGTTTGGCTGTGGGTGGAACTGGAGGAATAATTGTCAATGAGCGGATGCAGACCTCGGATCCTGATATTTATGCAGCCGGGGATTGTGTCGAAATTACAAATCTTGTCTCTGGGAGGAAATTTATTGCTCCTTTTGGTTCCATGGCCAACAAGGAAGGGCGCGTTGCCGGAGATAATATGGCGGGTATCCCATCTTCCTTTAAAGGTGGGGTTGGCAGTTTTATTATAAAGGCTTTTGATGTATCACTCGGTGCTGTCGGGTTGAGCCTGGCTGCAGCTCTTGCGGCCGGATATGACGCGGATATCACTCTGTCTTCACCTGCAGATCGGGCTCATTTTTACCCGGGGCAACAGGTAATATGTCTGGGCCTTGTGTTTGATCGAAAATCAAGGCGGGTTCTTGGACTACAGGGTACGGGTCCAGTTAATGACGGGCTTTCTGCACGGATTGATGCGGCGGCCGTTGCTATTTCAGCCGGTGCGACTATTGATGATTTTGGTAACATTGAAATGGCCTATTCCCCACCATTTTCACCTGCGATAGATCCCATTAATGCTGCGGCATATATTGCTGATAACATCTGCGGTGGGAGGATGCACCAGATTGATGTTGTAGAATTCTGTCAATGGATGGAGAATCGAGACACACATCCGGATTGGGTAGTTGTGGACGTACGGCATCAATCCGAGGCTGAACCATTTATTGAACAGTTTGGTGCTGATTTCTGGATTACACTTCCCTATGATCAGGTGAGAGAGAGATTCGCTGAACTTCCTCAAGATAAAAAGTGTGTTATTTTTTGCAATGCTGGCTCGAGATCTTTTGAAACTCAGGTTTTTCTTGAGTCTGTAGGTGTCACAGAGACTATGGTTTTACCCGGTGGTTTTAATATAATCCGCCGAATGGGAGGCGATTGGATACCGGCTTCGTAAGGTTCAATTGTTGTTATCTTGCCAGGTCTCCCTGGATGCAACCAAGGAGACCTGTGTCTACTCATAGACAATAGAGTTGTGCATGTGCTAAGATAGACGGAGGCTTGCGATGGCTCAATTTACAATTTAACTGTGTGCCATGTTAAATGGGATTTAATTTCTTTAAAAACAACAGAAAGATGGGAAAAGCATGTCCGAACTAAACCCGCAACATATGATTGAAGAGCTTCAGGAAAATATTAAAACCGGGGATGCTTTAAAGGCCCAGCTGGTTCTGTCGTGCCTCGATCAGGTAGATACCGGCACTCGACACAAATTGATTTATTTACTGTCAAGAGCTGACGTTGAGTTTGCGGTACCCCTTTTTATTTACGTTTTGAATCATAAAGTGGCAGTGGCCGATGAAATGCCCATAGTCCGTGAGACCCTGCTCTCTATTCTCCTCGCTTACCCTGATAAGCTCCTTAGTTTTTTATCCTCCAAAGATATCACCAATAAGATGGAACTTATCAGACTTGTTGGTGAGCTTCGGATGGAGGACGCCATGCCCCAGTTGCTGCAACTTGTGTCAGCGTCAGAAGATGATTCTGAGATACATCTCATAATTGAGACCCTGGGGCTAATAGGGGACCCGGATGCAATTAGCACCCTGACTGATTTTCTCTACGCAGCAAACAGGGAATTGATCATTGTGGCAATTCGTTCATTAGGGCAGGTTGGTACGTCTACAGCAATGCACCGGCTTGCAGAAAGGATGGGTACCGATAATGAGATCGATTATATGATTCTTACCATTTTCACCGAGGTGCAGGATCAGATTTCCCTGGAAAAACTTAACGACACGATACGATCTCATTATGCTCATATGCGTACTTTTGCCAAATCTGAACTGGTACGTATTGGGCCTAAGGCAGTGCCGGTGCTCATAGAAAATCTGCTTCGCGATGATCCAGATTTTCTAATACATACCTTGAATGTCTTAGGTGATATTGGCGATGAATCGTCCGTGGTGCCTATCAGAAAACTGCTCACAAACGAGCCAAAGAGTGCTAACGTGAGATTTGCAGCCTATGAGGCTCTGGCTCTGTTGCCGTTGAGGAAGGGGGCGTATACCCTCACCGCTGGCCTTACCGATCGTGAGGATCATGTGTGTGTGGCAGCTGCCCGTGCAATTGATAAAAATTTTTCATCCATACTCGGTGCCGGAATCAAGAACCTGCTACGTGGTTCTGAGGAAGAAGCACGACATATTGCAAAAATTATAGTTAATGCTCAGGTTGATAATATATTCCTAAGTCTGGCGGAGGATGAGTTATTTGAAGAACTTGCACTCATTTATCTGCCACATACCCACAGGGATATTCGAAAACATTACCTGGCACTTCTTAGGCAGGCAGGGCATGATGAATTTGCCAGAAAGATATCAGGTGACGAAGAGGAGACCGTTCGCCCTAAGGTTGTAGCAGTGGATGATTCCAGAATGATTCTTAATATCTATAAAGCAACTCTTCATGAGCTCGGATACGATCCAGTGCTCTTTGAATTTCCAGCGTCAGCCATCGAATGGCTTAATAAGGAAAAGCCGTTAATGGTGCTGACAGATCTTAATATGCCTGATATAACGGGGATTCAGCTGACAGAAATGATAAGGGAAAAATATTCAGCAAAGCTGCTGCCTGTCATTATGGTTACAACCCAGAACGAGAGCCATGATAACGAAGCAGCTCATGTGGCTGGAGTTAATTCTATCTTACAAAAGCCTTTTAATGCCAATTCACTTGGGGCTGCAATGGAAGAGGTTCTTAAAGGGTAGATGGCCAAAACTGCTGGAAGTTACTGCCAACATCTTCAGGCTTGTGCGCATCTGATCCCAGATGCATGGTGATGTCGTAGTCTTGGGCCATTGCAAGGATTCGGAGCGCTGGAAATTGTTCACCTCTAATCCTCAAGCCTGATGTATTTATTTCTAGAGTAATGTTCTTTTTTGCGATCTCCTTCAGGAGATTGTCAATCTGCATATAGTGGCTATCACGTAACTGCAATTCAGGCAGATGGCGTAGAGGACCGTCCAGGTGACAGACGATTGTTCCGGGAAGAATCTGAACAGCTTCAGTGAGGCTGTGGAAATAGCTGGTAAGTAGGATGTCTGTACCAATGGATCTGCATATAGCAATATTTTCTTCGTTGCGGGTAAAGAGATTGAGATGCTCGTTAAGACCCTCGATTTTAAGGAAATGGCAGGAAATCCCTATCTCGTCCCATTGTCTCTGGGCCAATCTTTTTAAAAGGGTTTCTGTTGCGTCTGGGTTATAGCCACATTCGACCCCCAGACCGATCTCTATTTGTCCCTTATAGATACTCCTGAGCCTTATACCTTCTGCGAAATATTTATCAAAGTCTGACTCCTGTAGCCAGGTTCTTGTTTTCCAGGATATTTCTTCCTCCATATGCTCAAGGAAGTTGATTTTCTTTAATTTTTTTTCTATGGCTGTCTGAACGTACTGCTCCATTTCACCAGTTGCGTGACCGCAAAGTTTGGTGTGGACGTGGTGATCAGAGGCCGGATTCTGGATGCGGATGAGACCGGTGTTAACCATATAGCTGGTAGGAGGAAATTGTACTCTCAGGCGTTCCCTTTTGGGAAAAAATGCAACACTCCGTCTATGTCGGAAGTATCACAGAAATGTCCTTGTTCGAGCTCAAAATCAAGATATTCTTCAATACCATCGATTTTCAAAGAGAGGGCTGGGCCGTCTGGCAGATGGTAAACTACTGTATCGACGTCGGTGAGGTCGATCTGGCGACTAAAAAGTTTCATTCTAAACAATCCTTGCTACGTCAGGTCTGACGTATAAAAAGTAAAAACCTATTTCAAAGCAGTGTGACATATACGAAAAAATCGTGAAAACTGCAAGCCCAAACCTCATCTCCGATGATATATTCGTTGGAGATCGTTTTTCCTGGATATCTGTTGGATCCATTCGGACTATATGGCTGTAGATCCTGCCGAATTAAGTTTACTTAAAAGCCACTGATGTTTATTATAGAAGGTTGCAATCAGAAACGCAGCTCCCCCGGGGAGTCCATATATAATTTTCAATTTCAGGTGATGTGCATGAGCAATGAAAGTAGTACTGTTAAAGAGCAGACAATCTTTGGAAAAGAGAAAAACCCATCGTCCATTGAGCCTAAAAAACTCACTCTGGATAGTCATATAAAATTTCGTTGTCACCCAGGTGTTAGTTGCTTCACTGCATGTTGTGGGGGCATTAAGATCGTTCTTACCCCGTATGATATACTGCAGTTGAGCAAGAGACTTGGTATCCCTTCCCACGAATTTTTACATCAATATACCCTTCCCACCTATCTCGAAAAAACGGATATGCCAGGGGTTATGATTAAACTTCGTGAGGACGATAACAAATGCCCATTTGTCACCCCTGAAGGATGTACAGTATACACTGACAGGCCAACAGCGTGCCGGTATTATCCTGTAGGAATGGCGGATTTTCACGAGGGTGGCAGCAGGGATCAGGAAGGCAATGAGAATACTCCGGAAGAAGAAAAATTCTTTTTTATCGTCCGTGAGGATCATTGCAAGGGTTTTGAGGAAGATAAAGAATGGACCGTGCGTGAATGGCGGGAAGATCAGGGAGTTGATGTTCGTGATGAGATGAACAAGGAATGGCTCCGTCTGGTAATGCGCCGTAAATCTTTTGGTCTGCAGGCCACCTTGTCGGAACAGGCTAAAAGAATGTTTTTTATGGCCTCCACAGACCTCAGTACTTTTAGAAGATTTATTTTTGAAAGTTCTTTTCTTGATACCTATGAAATTGAAGAGGAACTGTTGGAAAAGATCAAGGAAGATGATGTCGAATTGATGCATTTCTCTTTCAAATATCTTGCCGCAACTCTTTTTGGTGCAAAGGCCATAAAAATCAAGGAAGAGAAGATTAAAGAGAAGGTTGAGCAGATGAAACAGCAACAAGATGAAACTGTTGAGCAGTCTGTCAAAGAGTATGAAATGTTGAAACAATCGCTGGAGCAGGAAAAAGAAGAGACAGGTATCAAAAATAAACAATAGCTGTAACTCTACCTGTAAATAAAAAAGGGGCCTGGTGGAAAATCCACCAGGCCCCTTTTTTTATTCCAAGGATCTTATCTGCTGCTCAATCCCGATTAAATCAGGATTGAGCAATATCTATTATCCTTATTCTGCTTCCTCTACTTCTGGCTCTAGTGCTGCGGCAAGACTCTTAAGGAATTTCCAGCCCTTAAGGACATCTTTTTGTGAGTCAGCAAGGAGTTGGTCAGCTTTCTCAGGGTTAACGCGTTTGAGCATTCTGTAGCGGTTTTCACCAAGAGCATATTCTTCAAAGCTGATGGTGGGTTCTTTTTTGGAGTCAATGATAAGGGGATTCTTGCCTTGTGTCTCCAGGTCAGGGTTAAAACGGTACAGTGGCCAGTGACCACAGGCTACAGCCTTCTTTTGTTGCTCAAGGCCCAGCGCCATGTTGATACCATGGTTGATGCAATGGGAGTAAGCAATTATGAGGGAAGGTCCATCGTATGCTTCAGCTTCTGCGATGGCTTTAATGGCCTGGGTAGGGTTGGCACCAATGCTTATTTGGGCGACATAAACGTTGCCATATGTGGCAAAAATCATACCCATATTTTTCTTTGGCATGCTCTTACCACCAGAGGCAAATTGAGCAGTTGCGCCACGTGGGGTCGATTTTGACATCTGACCGCCGGTATTCGAATAGACTTCGGTATCCATAACCAGCAGGTTGACATTCTCACCTGATGCGAGAACGTGGTCAACACCACCATAGCCGATATCGTATGCCCAACCGTCACCACCAAATCCCCACACAGATTTTTTCACCAAAAATTCTGTAGTAGAGAGTAGTCTTTTTGCCTGTGGCTTGCTGCTCTTTTCCAGTAGAGTGTTGAGCTCAGCAACGCGGCCGCGCTGGGCCTCGATGTCCATCTGGCTCACTTGCTCAGCCTCAAGGATTGAGGTTGCAAGCTCCTGGCTCACGATGTTAGCCTCAACACACTTGGCCACCAGTTCTTTAGCCTGTTGTCCAAGCTTATTGACGGTAGTGCGCATTCCAGCACTGAATTCGGCACAATCTTCAAAGAGAGAGTTGGCCCAGGTGGGTCCGCGGCCATCATCACGCTTACAGTATGGAGTTGTTGGCAGGTTGCCACCATAGATGGATGAACAACCGGTTGCATTACCAATGTACATTCTATCGCCAAAGAGCTGGGAAATCAGTTTGACATATGGTGTTTCACCACAACCGGCACAGGCGCCGGAGAACTCAAAAAGAGGACGCATCAACTGGCTGCCTTTAATGGAGGTCAGGTTAACGTCAGCTGGATTGATTTCTGGTAATTCAAGGAAGAAATCGACATTGTCACTTTGGGTGGCTTTCAGTTCATCACTATTTGGTGTCATTTCCAGGGCCTTGGTTTTGGAAGGACAGACACTTACACAGAGAGTACAGCCGCAACAATCCTGGGTGAAAATCTGCAGGGCAAATTGCTGATCTTTAAAGGTTTTACCAATGGCATCTTTGGCTACAAATTGTTCTGGTGCTCCCTCAACGCTTGGAACAATTTTTATACGGCATGCAGCGTGGGGACAGACCAGAGCGCACTGACCACACTGGATGCAGTTATCTGGTACCCATTTTGGTACGGAAACTGCGATGTTTCGTTTTTCGTACTGGGTTGTTGCTGTAGGCCAGGTACCATCGGCTGGAACTTGTGAGGTCTTAAGTTTATGACCGTTACCTTCGATGATTTTCGCAGTTACTTCTTTTACAAATTTAGGAGCGTGTTCAGGGACTACTGCAGGAATTGTCTGGCCATCAACGTTATCGCCAAGGGTGACCTGGACGATATTTTTGATTGCACCATCCACTGCGTCGTAGTTCATTTGAACGACTTTGTCACCTTTCTTACCATAGGTCTTCTTGATGGCATTCTTGATGGCATCAATTGCTTCGTCTTCTGTGAGGATTCCAGAGATCATGAAGAATGCAGTTTGCATTATCATGTTAATCCGTGCACCAAGTCCAAGAGCCAGGCCCAGGGAAACAGCATCAATGATGTAGAACTTACCCTTTTTCTCGATAAGATCCTGTTGTACCTTCTTAGGTAGTTCGTTCCAGACGTTGTCTTTGTCAAACGCGGTGGTGAGCAGGAAGGTTCCACCTTCTTCCATGTTGCTGAGCATGTCGACCTGCTTAAGGAAGGTGAAGTTGTGGCAGGCGATGAAGTTCGCTTTATTAATCAAATAAGGCGCAACAACAGGGTTCTTGCCAAAACGCAAGTGACTGGTAGTTATAGAGCCGGATTTCTTGGAATCATAGACAAAATATCCCTGGGCTGAGTTTTCTGTCTCTGTACCGATGATTTTAATGGTGTTTTTGTTTGCACCAACGGTACCATCGGAACCTAGACCGTAAAACATCGCCCGGTAAACGTCGTCACCTTCAATGTTGAAGTTCTCGTCGTACGCCAGGCTTGTAAGAGCAACATCATCTAAAGGTCCTACACAGTACTTAGTCTGTGGGGCCATGGCACTCATGTTGTCAAAAATTGCTTTTACCATTGCCGGAGTGAACTCGGCAGAACCAAGACCGTAACGACCGGCAAGAATCATGGGTGGATAGATTGAGCTGTTAGCTTCAACCGCTTCACCAACTGCTGCCCGAACATCAAGGTAGAGTGGGTCGCCTGGAGCTCCAGGTTCTTTGGTACGATCAAGAACAGTAATTCTTTCAACGGTGGAAGGGAGAGAGTTGACCATCGCCTTACAATCAAACGGGCGGTAGAGGCGAACAATAACCATTCCGATTTTTTCGCCTTGAGCGACCAGGTAGTCGATAGTGGCAGCTGCAGTTTCACAACCAGAAGCCATCATAACGATTACATTCTCAGCATCGGGGGCACCGTAGTAATCAAATAAATTGTATTGACGTCCAGTGATTCCTGCAAATTTGTCCATTGTTTCCTGGACAATATTAGGTATGGCTTCGTAGTATTTATTTACTGTTTCACGACCGGTGAAATAGATATCCGGGTTTTGAGCGGTACCGCGAATGGTTGGATGGTCAGGGGAGAGAGCTCTTTTTCTGTGTTCGAAAATGAGATCTTCATCAATCATCTCTTCCATCACGTCGTATGGTACTTCTTCAATTTTCTGGATTTCGTGGGAAGTTCTGAAACCATCGTAAAAGTGCACAAAAGGAACACGTGAGGCAAGTGTTGCCTGGGTAGCAATAAGGGACATGTCCATTGCTTCCTGCACGTTTTGTGAACAGAGCATGGCCCAACCGGTTTGGCGTGCGGCGTAAATATCGCTGTGGTCTCCAAAGATAGACAAACCCTGACATGCTATTGCTCTTGCAGTAACGTGAAAGACGGTAGGTGTTAATTCACCTGCGATCTTATACATGTTCGGGATCATCAACAATAAGCCCTGGGATGCTGTAAAAGTAGTACAAAGAGCACCGGTTGTGAGTGATCCGTGAATGGATCCCGCAACACCGGCTTCAGATTGCATCTGGTTTACAATGGGAACTGTTCCCCAAATATTTTCCTGCAGCGTTGCAGATTTTGTATCAGCCTCCGCGGCAAGTGGAGTGGATGGAGTGATGGGGTATAAGGTGATGACTTCGCTAGTGGCATAGGCGACGTGGGTACACGCCTGATTGCCGTCAATGGTTACCATCTTTCGCGACATGATTTGTTCTCCTTTGTTTTACATTTAGATGAGCCAGCAACGTGGCGAAAACAACTAACACCCCACAAGGGGGTATAAGTGCCACGGAGGTTACTTTAAGTTCCTAATGTTAAATAACTTTCCAGGTTTCTTGTTTTTTATTGCTACTTTTGTTGAGTAAGGCACTAAAATAGTATATTAAATGTTTTGAAGGGTCTTTTCTGCCGTTCATGAAAACTTCGGTGATAATAGTCTAAGATTCACCGAATTACAACAGAATCAGAGCAAATGCAGCTGTCTACTATAGGATATTTAAGTTTTTGCTGCAATAGATGAGAAATGTTGATTGGTATCATAAGTAAAACCAAACTACGGCTGTAGCCTGAGCGGTTGTTTTATGGTTGTTTTGTTACAGTGATTTATCAGCTGAATAGAAGGTTGAAAGGATAATAATATGTTGGGGATTGCTGATTCGTTGTTGGATAAATTAATTACTTTTTTAAGTAAGGAAAAGGAGTTTGTTTTTTTAGATACTTCTCGCCCGGATAATGAAAATAACCAGTCATTACTTTTCCTTAACCCCGTAAAAAGGCTTGTCTGTAAGGGTTCAGACAGCTTGGAAGATTACCTCGTCAAGCTGCAGGAATACATTCAAAACGGCTATTATCTGGCTGGCTGGGTAGGCTATGAATTTGGTGCAATTCTTGAAGGAAGAATTAGCAATAATATTAATCAATTTAAAAAAGAGCACGAGGTCGTTGCCGATTTAGGGGTTTTTTTAAAACCATATACCTTTGACCACTATACGGGGAAAAATGACTTTCCTTTGAAATCGCATCAGGGAAGTAGTTTGCAGGAGGCACAATATAAAATTTCTGAACTTCGGCCAAATATGACAAAGAAAGAATTTGTTTCATCTCTTGGAATAGTTCAGGATTATATTGCTGCAGGGGATACATATCAGGTCAATTACACGATGAAACTTCTCTTTGATTTTGATGGAGATATCGGGAAACTCTATTCTGATCTTCGAAGAAATCAATCCGTGGCATACGGGGCCTTCCTCAGAAGTAGAGGAGAAGATATTTTATCCTTTTCCCCTGAACTTTTTTTCAAAAAGAAAGGCTCACAGATCACTGCCCGGCCGATGAAAGGGACCGCTCCTCGAGGTCGCCACCTGGGTGAAGAGCTGCAGAACAGCAATTATTTGCATAACGACACAAAAAACCGCAGCGAGAATGTGATGATAGTTGATCTTCTCAGAAATGATCTGGCAAGACTCATGCATGGTCATGGGCAGAGTAGAGTGTCTGTTGAATCTCTCTTTGATGTGGAGTCCTATGAGTCTCTATTACAAATGACATCGACAATAAAAGCTGATTGTGCTGAAGAGAGTATGCAAGACCTGTCTCTCACAGAACTGTTCCGTGCTCTCTTTCCCTGTGGGTCCATTACCGGTGCTCCAAAGATACGAACCATGCAGATAATCGACGAATTAGAAAAGGATCGACGGGGTGTTTATACCGGTGCCATTGGCTATTTTGGACCGGATGGAGTTGCCGCCTTTAGTGTTCCTATCAGGACTGTCAGGTTGAATGGAAAGAGTGGTGAGATGGGCATTGGAGCTGGTATAACCCATGACTCCGTGTCGGAAGAGGAGTGGGATGAATCTTTGTTGAAAGGTGAATTCCTGACCCACTCAAAACCTGATTTTCAGTTATTTGAGACTATCTTATATACACCCGAAGATGGGTACTATCTTCTTAGAGAGCATCTAGAGAGATTACAAAAAGGAGCCCGCTATTTTAAGTTTTTCTGTGATACAGAGAGAATTCGCAGGAGGTTGTTATTAGAAAAAGAAAAGTTTCCAACAAGACCTCACCGGGTACGGGTTGAGCTTAGAAAAGATGGGGGCATCAGTGTGGATTCATCACCCTGTGACGCCGGGAAATGCTTTGAACTTCCAGCCAATGCACTAAACAGTAAGAGTGTACTTCCGAAGAGGAAAATTGCTTTTTCAAATGAAAAGGTTACTACAGAAAATCCATGGTGTTTTCATAAAACAACCATGAGAAAACTGTACAATGAAGAATATCTACGGGCACAGGAAAGTGGACTCTTTGATATCGTTTTTTGCAATACCAGGGGAGAGGTTACCGAAGGATGCATTACAAATGTTGTTATTTGTGTGGAGGGTGTTTTTAAAACCCCCCCCGTTGACTGTGGGCTACTCCCCGGCATTATGCGCCAACACCTACTCAATAGCTCAGTTGTCCCCGTTGTTGAGGAACGGATAACTGTTGCCGATGTAGAGAATGCGGAGGTTGTTTATCTGTGTAATTCGGTTCGGGGTGTGGTTCCTGTGACCCTGGTGAACGGTTACTCCTAGTGGACCAGTGCTTTGTCTTGTTCAGGTGTTATCTGTACCGGCGGGACAATAAGGTTGTGCTCTTTTCCCAACTCCCTTATGAGTGTCATAAATATTGAAGGGAGAGGAACATCCCGGTCTTCTATGAGATATCCGAAGTTTTTAGCGTTAACCAGAGTTTGACTGCTGTCGCCACCTTCCTGATTGTCGCAGAGGGTCTGGATTCGTAGGGCGTCAGTAATATGACGGCAGAGAAAATTATAATTTTCCTTTAAGCTTAGTAACTCCTGTTCAATTTTTCCCCAGTGCTGTTCTCTAAAATTGGCGAATTTTTTTTCAGGGTTTTGGGTACCAAAAACTTCATTTGTGATGGCGCCGGCAAGCATTGAAAGATCTGTCTTTTCTGCGCCTGGGTTTTTCTCTTGGAGATTTTGACGAAGTTCTTTGAAGAGAATCATCTGTACGAGGCCAACCCCTTCTCTCAGAGCTGGCAGAAGTTTTGAGTTTTTACCGCTATTTTCAGTAGTATCAGTAGTCATTGTCTTGTTTTATAGGACCATTTTAACAGCAGGGGAGGTCTTTAGGGTTTCGTAAATTTTGAGTCTGGTTTCTTCGTCTAGAACAATAAGTTCTGCATTGAGACTGTGGTATTTGCCTTTAGAGCTTGCTTTGGAATGAGTGATATTGACTTTTCCTGGAGCACAGGCAGTTGTTATTGCTTCTTTTAGCAGGCTGCAGTCTTCACCAATTACTTTATAGACCCAGGAACACGGGTAGTCTATCTTGGGGCGCTCAGTATTCCCGTTGCAGTCTTTTCTTGAAATCATATCTATCCTTTGCTTGTTTGCTTCTGGGTACAGTTGAATAAAACGACTGCTGAATAGATAATGAGTGCGGTACAAAGAGTCAAGAGAAGAGCTGGATTCGGGGGAGCAGCAATACAGCATATTTGATGGCATTTAGTACCTTAGAAATTATTTTCTGCGATTTTTTTTGTGGCAGAAAATAATTTCGTGAAGGTACTTATCCAAGCATTTTAGAAAGTTCCGATCTATTCGGGTTAGGAAGTAGGGGATATAACTTTTGTATATATAAAGTGCAGATGTTACAATTGTATGCGGTGAAACAGCAGTGGTGTTAAACACCACGTAGGTTTGGCTACAAATTCTTACAGAATATTGAAGTGTAATTTTTTGTAAGGTACCGAAATTTTTGTTGTGTTCGTATGTATGTGAGGGATCTCTTTGGATTTTATTGATATTGACGCTGTAACCAATGCTCTTTATGAGAGCGAGGCGCAAAAAAAAGCTATCGTAGAAGGTTTTTCTGGGATTTTGATCTTGTTTGACACTAGCATGAAAGCAAGGTGGGTGAACAATGCCACTAATTTGAAATATCCAGGAGCGATAGGTAAGAGTTGCGAGGAAATATTTTGCCAAAAGAGCGAGGTTTGCAGTGTTTGCTCGTTTAGGAAATCGATTGAAAGCGGTGCAATTGAGTCGAGTGTCTTACGGGTTAACGCAGGGGCAGATGCTGATGAAGAGATAGTTTTCGATATGGTTGCCTCTCCTGTGAAGGATAAGATTGGTAATGTCACCGGAATCATAATAATAGCACACAATGTCACCGAAAAATACGCCCTTGAAAAACAGTTGAGACATACTCAAAAGATGGAGGCTATTGGAACGTTGGCTGGTGGTGTGGCCCATGATTTTAACAATGTTCTTACGCCCATTATTGGTTATTCGGAAATTATCCGCCTTAAATTGGAACAGGGTTCTTATCAGGACAGGGCAGTTTTTGACTATCTTGAAGAGGTGTTGAAGGCGTCTAAGCGGGCAAAGTCACTTGTCGAACAGGTCTTGACCTTTTCAAGGACCATGGAGAGAAAGGCCGTGCTGCAGTATATGCATCCGATAGTGAAAGAAGTGATGAAGCTGATGCGGGTGACTCTACCCAGTACCACGGTAATAAAGGAAGAAATAGATGTGGGGTGTGGCCGTGTGCTTATTGATCCCGTTCAGATGCATCAGGTGCTAATAAATCTTTGTACCAACGCCTCACACTCCATTGGCGGAGAGCATGGTGAACTTACCGTGCAGCTTGGTAGCGCACCTCCAAAGGATGGCCTGGAGTGGTTGGTACTCACAGTTGCTGATACCGGATCCGGTATAGAACCAGAGCTCCTGGAAAGGATCTTTGAACCATATTTCTCAACTAAAGAAAAGACCAGTGGAACCGGTATGGGGTTGGCCATGGTTCATGGTATTGTTAGTGGGCAGGGCGGGTATATTAATGTGGAGAGTGAGGTTGGGAAAGGTACTGTCTTCAGGATGTATCTCCCTGTTGCTCAAAAATCGACCCCTGTTACCAAGGTTGTTGAGGGGGGAGGTTTGCGGGGTGGCTCGGGAAAAATTATCCTGGTCGATGATGAATCCCAGGTTGTTAAGGTAACGGCGGAAATTTTAAAGAACCTCGGGTATAGCGTTGTAGGAAAGACATCGCCCCGTGAGGCACTCGAAATATTTTCGATTGCTCCAGATGATTACGACCTTATTATGACAGATCTGACCATGCCTGAGCTAACTGGGTTGGAGTTGAGCGAACGGGTTAAGTGCATACGTGGTGATATACCGGTTATTCTATTTACCGGATATTCCGATCAGATAGCTAAAGATGTTGCCAGGGAGGCAGGGGTCGATGAGTATTGTATGAAACCGATTTCAATGAGAGAACTTTCCACTGTCGTTGCTAAATTCCTGGGCAGTGGAGAAGAGTAAAACATGTGAGTCAGGGAAAGGGTCTTAGTGTTAAGGAGGGACTGAACTGAGTACCCTCTAGTGGGGTGTTAGCTTTCTCTGAATTGTTCTTCTCCATTGATGATACTGATCTGGTCATTGAGAGTCCAGAAATCATAGATGTATCCTATACCCAGTATCCCTCCCGTCAGAAGATAGATGATTCCCGTAAGCCATTTTCCCATATACATCCTGTGGATTCCGAAGAGGCCTAAGAACGCCAGGAGCAGCCAGGAAAGGTTGAAGTCAATTTCTCCCTGGTGATAGCGAATGTCCGCCTCCCTGTTCATTCCCGGGATGAGAAACAGATCAACGATCCAGCCGATGAAAAACAATCCAAGGGTACAGAAATATATTGTACCGGATATCTGCTTGCCGTAGTAAAAACGGTGTGCTCCAAGAAATCCCATTATCCAAATGGCATAGCCTACAACTATTGAATGGGTTGTGTTGTTGTTTTGCATGGTCTTTTTAAAATTTTGATTTTAAGTCGTTTACTCTGCTCCACGCTTCATAAATTCGTTCTTCGGTAATTAAACTAGCTTCAAGTCCTTTTAACAATGCTTTTCGTACCGTATTAAACAGATCTGGATCATAGCATATATTGTTGCCAATGACTACCAGGTCGATACCGGCGGCAATGGCTCTGCAGCAAGCCTCTTCAAAACCATAACGAGAGGTAATTGCTTTCATCTGCATATCGTCAGAAACAGTTACACCTTTAAACTGAAGCTGCTGTCGAAGTAGTCTTTGTAATATTTCACTGGAGAGTGTGGCTGGATTTCTTCGGTCCAGTAATTGGTTAAATAGATGTCCGGCCATTATGGTGTCAGCAAACCCTCCTTCTATAAGTCGCGCAAAAGGTTGCAGTTCTGATTCTTGCCAGGTCGCAGAGATGTCGACGAACCCAAGATGGGAATCGGCAATTGAGCTGCCATGACCGGGGAAATGTTTTAGGCAGGATATAATTCCGGCCTTCCTATGTTCCTCAATCCATATTTTACTATGCTCAACAACCGCACTGGAGTCTTTTGAGAAGCTGCGTCCATATTTACCAATAATTGGATTCTTACTATTGATATTCAGATCAACCACCGGGGCAAAGTTGAAATTGATGCCTACGTCTTTCAGTAATTGCGACGTTTGCACTGCACTTTGCCGGGTGAGTTGCAAGTCTCCTGTATCGCCAAGCTCTTTTGCCGGTGGGGTTTCGTGAAAACCCAAATCCTTTCTGAAACGATTGACGCGCCCGCCTTCCTGGTCAACAGCTATGAGTAGGGGAGTGTCTGATGCTTGTTGCAGCCTGTTTGTAAGTTTTCGTAGTTGTTCGGGGGATACGATGTTGTTCAGGCTACTCTTAGAGGCCAGGTGGCGATCAAATAGAATTACACCACCAAGGTGACGCAGCTTAATGTCCTCAGTTATGGAATGGTTACTGGAGACGGACTGACCCTGAAAACCGATAATAAAAAGCTGACCAATTTGTTGTTCTAGAGAAGGTTTTTTCATTGGAGAAAGTGTACCCATTAACAATGGATTTAGATAGTTGTTTTGTAAAAAAATATCAGTCGATTCAATGTTGCAGCTTGTGTCATTATTCTGGCTTGAACTCAGTATACGGGGCCATGATTATTCTTGCCGGGGTTAACTTGCGTTTTTGTGTGTTGGGGACATTGTGTTATTGCCCGTTATATTAAAACGTTGTGTAGCTTTTGTCATGGGCGTGTGGTTTGTGGAATTGGTTTGGCATGTTTAATGCTAATGAAAGAGAAATAAAAAAGTACTTAAGAAATATAATTTATGGACGATAAGAAAGATATACAGAAAATCATTACCACAATGTAGAAAGTTGAAGGGAAATCGATCATGACTATTTTAAATAAAGAAGCTCAAAATTTTAACTCGAATCAAAACCAGATCGAGTTGGAGCAGGTAATGCTTGAGCTTGATCATCTGAAAAAACAGTCTGAACGACTTGATCTCGTCAATAAATTGCATGGCAGAATGGCGGGAGTCTTAAGTCTGACTGGTATGATTGAAGCGTATTCGGTTTGGCTTATGCCACTGATAAGTCATGAGCTTATAGGATATAACAACAGCAGTCGTAACAAACGTCATCTGTTTTGCTCGGGGCATGGACCTAGTAGACGAAAGGCGATTGCATTAGCCAATCAGTTGATTGAAAGTGAGTCTTCTGGGAATGGCTCGTTTTCAAAAAAAGATGGTCGGAATGCCTATCGCTGGGTGTTTGAAACCGCCGATGATTCTGGTATTCTTCTTATCTTAAAAAAAGGCCAGGAACTTTCTTCTGATGAGGTAAACATTGTTAATCAATCACTTGAGGTTCTGGCTGAATGTCTCAGGCGAGGTCTTGAATACGAGGATTTGTTTGAAAAAGCGAGCAATGATGTTCTCACCGGCCTTTCAAACAGACGTGTTTTTGAAGAACGTATTCATCCCATGATGGATAGTGCGAAGAGATATAATCATCCGCTTTCTATGATTTCCTTGGATCTGGATAGATTTAAAGAGATCAATGACAATTTGGGGCATCTCCAGGGAGATATGGCGTTGCAGTCTGTTGCAAAAGTGCTGAAGGATGCTGTTCGCTCCACTGACCTGCTGGTTAGGATGGGTGGTGATGAATTTTTAATAGTCCTGGACCAGACGAATATGTTAAGTGCCAGAGTTTTGGCAGAAAGGCTCTGCTCCGCTGTTGATGGTCTGGATATCTGGGCAAATGAAACGGTAAAGCTGGGTGTTTCTATCGGTTTATCTGAAATGCAAAAAGATGAATCTTTAATCGATTGGCTGGAACGGACAGACGATATTCTCTACCATGCAAAAGCCGAAGGACGTTCCAGGGTAGCAGTAGAGTAGAAAATATAAAAATAGAATAGTCATACAAAAAGGCCGACTTGAAAAAGTCGGCCTTTTTGTATTTTAAGGATTACAACAAAGTAAATCAGTGCTTTTCTAACTCGATTTTAATCGGAATCAGATGGAGTGAGCTACTCTGTTGCTCAGTGTATCCAAGTGACCAGTCGCCACAGGTAAATCCGCTGCCAGCCTCAGTTATCATGGTATTTATTTTCTGAACCACACCTTCAATGTTGATTATAGGATGTCTTGAGAAAACTTGAGGAAGCCCCTGGGTAAGATTGCATGCCAGACAGCAGTTTGGTCTTTCATGGAGCAACAGGTTCATCATAAGCTGATCACCTGTTGATTGCCGGTAAGCAAGTTCGATGTCATAAGATCCTTCACTGGCGTCGCCAAAAAGTGCATCGAAAAATTCGTTACTTCTCTCAGGAGGAAAGATTTCCGCAAGCTTTTCCTTGGTCAGGATGTTTTTGAAAGTATCTTGTGTCATAGTATCTTTTGTCGGAATTGTTGGTGTTATAACTACTGGTGGCTTGAAACTCATCTAGTCGCTAATATAACAGTGGCACCATTTTTGTCAACCGACGTTGCAGGGCCTAAAACGCTGTGTTAAGGTAGCTGCCATGAATAATGATCCCTTTATAAAATCAGTGGAACAACCATCTGATATCATTAGCTTACAAGAGCTAAATGAACCGCAATATGAGGCCGTTACGACCACAGAAGGACCTGTTTTGGTTATAGCCGGAGCTGGAAGCGGTAAAACGCGAACTCTTGTCTATCGGGTGGCACATCTGGTGGAGAAGGGAGTTGCTCCCGAATCTATTCTGCTTCTTACATTTACCCGCAAGGCCAGCCAGGAAATGTTGTGGCGAGCAGGCAGACTTTTAAATGAGAATTGCAGCCGGGTTCTTGGTGGTACTTTTCATGGAGTTGCCAACATGTTGCTCCGGCGATATGGTTCACAGCTCGGTTTTGGTCCTTCTTTTACTATTATCGACCGGGGGGACGCCGAGGGCATAGTAAATCTATTAAAATCTTCCCTGGGCCTAGGCAAAAAGGATAAACGATTTCCTACTAAAAGAGCTGTTATTAACATGATAAGTGGCTCTGTCAATAAGTCTCTAGACCTTGAAACTCTGGTGGAAGAGCAATACGGACATCTCCTGGATCATCTTGATGATATCAAAAAATTAGAGAAGCACTATAAGGAATTTAAATTTGATCATGGGTTGATGGACTACGATGATCTTCTGGTTAACTGGAAACGACTCCTTGAAGAATCGCCCGAGGTGCAGGCCACTATCTCCGAGCGGTTTTCCCATATAATGGTTGACGAGTATCAGGACACCAATCTTATCCAGGCGGATATTGTCCGACTGACTGCCCACACACATGATAACGTGATGGTGGTGGGGGATGATTCGCAGTCTATTTATTCCTTCAGGGGTGCCGATTTCTATAATATCATGCGCTTTCCCAAGGTGTTTGAGGGTACTAAAATAATTAAGCTTGAGGAAAATTATCGTTCAACCCAGCCTATCCTTTCTCTTACCAACGACATTATTGAACATGCGGCGGAGAAATATACCAAAACCCTGTTCACCAGTATTGAGGGGGATTGGCGTCCTAAAGTGTTTGCTGGAAGGGACGAACGGGAAGAGGCATCTTTTATTGTTTGTACTATAAAGGATCTCATGGCCAGTGGAACTGAGTTGAGAGATATTGCAGTACTTTTTCGTTCAGGTTTTCACTCATATAAGCTAGAGCTTGAACTCACCGCAGAAAGTCTCGACTATGAGAAACGTGGTGGGTTGAAGTTGACTGAATCAGCCCATATGAAGGACATGATCGCCTTTATGCGAGTTCTGGTTAACCCCCAGGATACACTCTCCTGGAACAGGATTTTACTGCAAATTGAGAAGGTTGGTCCGGCAACTGCGCAAAAAATATCTAATGCTATAGCCGGTTCTGAAAGCTCACTTCGTACTTTGCAGAGTTACCCTGCTGGCAAGGCCTGGAAGGATTCCTTTGGTCGACTCGTCAAGCTATTTGAAGATCTGTTAAGTGGAAATCAAAAGCCTGCAGCGCTATACGAAATTGCCCTGAAATATTATCAGCCTGTTTTTGAGCGTCTGTACAGTGATGATTATCCCAAACGGCAAAAGGATCTGGATCAACTGAAAGGAATCATGGAGGGCTATGAGGAATTGCAGAGTTTTTGTGACGATACAACCCTTGATCCGCCGGAGGAGAGCAAAGGTGATGAGCAGAGTCTCGACCGCTTAATACTCTCGACAATTCATTCTTCCAAAGGACTTGAGTTTGAGGCGGTTTTCGTTTTGGGGTTGGCGGATGGTCGTTTCCCCCATACTTCTGCAGTGTACGGAGAACAGTGGGAAGAGGAGAGGCGTCTGCTCTATGTGGCTGCAACCAGAGCTAAAAAGTATCTGTACCTTACCTATCCCAGGCAGTTGATGACTCCTGATCGGCAGTTTCGTAGAACTGGTATGTCTCCTTTTTTAAATGAGTTGAGCGGCGGGCTCTTTGAGCGTGTGAGTGAAGCACCAGCAGAGCGATTTACCAGCGTTACCTCACATTCAACATCCTACGCTCCTCCCGTGCGTAAGAAAAAGGCAAAGAGGTTGGAGATGTCAGATTTTTCTGTGGGCTGTAAGGTGAGCCATCCATTTTTTGGTAATGGATCTGTTAAAACACTGTCCAAGGGACGGTCTTTGGATATCTATTTTGACAGGCATGGCTTGAAAACATTGCATTTAGATTATGCAAAATTAACAATATTGTAATATCCGGTTCGATAGTGAAAAAAGATATGAATTATGATGAAGTTCTGGCCCATTTAGACGCGCTGCAGATGCATAAAATCAAACTTGGTCTTGATGCTATGCAATCCTTTTTAGAAAAAGTAGGACGGCCTGAGAATCGAATGAAATTTGTTCATCTGGCCGGTACCAATGGAAAAGGTTCGGTATGTGCCGCACTGTCAGAAACTCTTGGTAGAGGCGGTTACAGGGTTGGGGTTTACACATCCCCACACTTAAGCTGTGTTCGCGAGCGGTTTCGGGTGGGATGTGACTATATCAGTGAAGAAGCCTTCGCAAGGCTTGGAACAAAGATCTGTGAGGTGCTGGGAGAAGACCAGATCACCTATTTTGAATTTACAACAGCACTTGGACTGCTCTGGTTTGCCGAGGAGGGGGTTGACCTGGTATTGCTTGAAACAGGAATGGGTGGGCGACTTGACGCTACAAATGTAGTAACCCCGCTTATTACTGTAATCACCAGTGTGAGTATGGATCATGAAGCGTATCTCGGTAACAGTCTGGCCGAAATTGCGGGAGAAAAAGCAGGAATCATAAAAGAGGTTGTACCTGTGGTCTCAGCTGCTATACACCCCGAAGTATCTCCTGTTATTTCCAATGTGAGCAGGGATAAAATGGCACCGTTGTACATCCTCGGTCGAGATTTTGACTATAGCGTCAATGACGATAAAACCTGGAGTTGGAAAGGCGGTGAGGGGTTAGGGGGAAAGGTTGTTGATGATTTGCATTCCAACAGCCCAAGTCTGGTTCAACAGGAAAACGAATCTCTTGCCGTAGCGGTTCTGCAGCTACTGGAAAAACATGGATTTAATGTCACTGATAAAGATATTCGTGAAGGTTTTGCAGCGGTGAAATGGCCGGGACGGATGGAATATTTCATCCAACCATTTCCACATGCAGGATTGGGCAAATCGCAGGAAAATCGCAGATATCTTCTTGATGGTGCACATAATCCAGCTGGTGTCAAAAACTTGGCAGATACTCTTGGCAGAGGTTTTTCACACGCTAGACTTATTGGGGTCTGGGGCTCAATGTTTGACAAGGATCTGACTACAACCCTCGATATGATGGTCCCTCTGTTTGATCACCTGGTTATAACGCAACCGGATGGAGAACGCTCTGCAAGCCCTGGACAGATCTTTGAGCTTTTAGGAAAGGACGGGCAGCAAAAAGCGCAATGTATTGGCAGTGTGGAAAAATCACTTGAAGCAGCGCAGGAAATGGCGACGGAAAATGATCTGATAGTTGTTGGTGGATCTCTGTATCTTATAGGTGCCATACGGCATCTACTCAAAGGTGAACTCGTTTGATGGACCGTGATTTTTTAGACTTTGACGCCCCTGATGACAGGGAGATCAGAGCCGAACGTGCAAAGGCTAAGGCGCTACGAAAAACAAGATGGTGGCAGCAGAAGACCGCTCCTGGACTCTGCTACTACTGTCAGAAAAAAGTCACTTTTAAACAGATAACAATGGACCATCTGGTGCCTCTAGCCAGGGGGGGCAGGTCAACAAAAGATAACCTGGTCCCGTGCTGCAAAGAGTGCAATAACCTGAAGAAGTCGATGATGCCCATTGAGTGGGAAGCGTACCGAGATAAAGGAAAGAGCTAATCCTCCTCTTGTTTTGCCATCACTGTGTGTATCAAAAAGGTCTCCTGTTCTTTGGCTTTAATTACTAGCGAACCTGTTCTTCCCGGTTTTAATATTCGAAAATAGAGTTCGTTTCTTCCTGTCTTTATACCCCGGTTGGCGCACTGCTCGTGGGCGTACGGACTTGAGTCATTTGGGGTATAGCAGAAAGATAACTCTGTATCGATTTTGCTTGTAACATCAAATTTGACTGCAGTTGGTGCTGGACCACTGTCCGGAGAGTCAATTTTCAAAGACAGGGGTGCTTTCTCACTGAGCAAGGTTTCCAGCATACCATCTTTAACAGTTATGTGTTTGGCAGTATTTATAAGATAATCGTTCCAGCTTGTACCTCTAAGGTGAGTAGTTGTTTCTCCCAGTGTATCGAATTTAGCCTCTAGTACCATTTGCTCAAGTTCCGGATCTGGAACAAGAGCTCTTTCGATATTTCGGCCCACCCGTTCATCGATGACAATATCCGGCCTTTCCTTTTCTATTAAAGCTTTTGCAGTCTCAAAATTCATATGTTTAACGTAGATCACGGTCTCAAATTGTTGTGAAAAATAGGATCGGAGGAATAACCCGAATGAATCGTGAATGAAGAGAATCTTGTATTTCTTGTCTTTACACCCACCGGTGTAAGGAAAGTGGATACTGGGGGTATTTTTGTAGCGGGGCAGCTCCTTCAAAGAGGTCATGAGCTGGTGTTTTTTGGTCTTGCAGGTTTCTTCTATGGTTAGGTCAGGCGCTGTTTCTGTAACTAGACCAGCGAGATTCATCAGGATTGAAAGATCACCTGAAAAGTTGTAAACCCAGTCTTTTTCTTTCTTTTGTTCTATTGGTGTAAGCTCGGGTAGCAGTACCTGTGCCCTTTTTATTATTTCACGGTAGACTATATCAGCGCCATCTTTGTTCCAGTGGCTGTCAGTCTTAAGGTAGAGCTGGGTTTCTTTTTTATGGCTAAGTAAGAGTTTTTGGACATCAATGTAATTTGTAAATGAGCTGTTTTTTGCGGCGAACTCAATTATCTGATCATATTTACTTTTACCCTTATTTGCTCTTATTTTTGCGGGTAAATGTTCTTCGTAGATGGTCTCTTTGTTGGGAACGGGAAGGAAAATATACTGGACACCGATAGACTCTAACCAGGCGGTTCTGTCTTCCAACAGCTGGCTGTTTTTGTCCAGCTGGTAATCAGAAAACTTGATTGAGCCCAGGTAATCATCCATGGAGGAATCTCCATTGAAGAAGTACCAGTTGTTACTACCCACTGTGACCAGCTTAGTGGGCGATACTTTAAAATATTTACATAACGTATAGTTATGTAATTTGACAATCTTGTTTCGAAACCCAAGATGATCATCAACGTATTTTTCAAAGCTTTTTGGGAAGCTTTGAAAAGATGAGACTGAAAAAGAAATTTCTGGAAACGCCGCAAGTTTTCTCTTCTCTGATTTGGATATGCTAACACTTTCCGACAAGAGTGTGATAACCATTGGTGTAGATATGAAGATGAGAAATATCAGTGAAATTATTCTGTGCGATATTGACATATTTTTCATATTCAAGCCTTAAAACCTGAAATAAATAAATGGATTGTATGAATCCACTGCAAGAAATGAAGTGCATAGGTACAGAAGGGATACAAGCATCAATAATTTTATAGATTTTGCTGCAATAAGATATCCAGTACTTGCGCTTGAAAAGGTTTGCTGTAATCGTTCCAGCATTTTTGGTACTGCTGGCACGCAGAAGAGAATTCCGAGGGTCAGTGAGCATAAGAACAGCTTGTCAATGCCAGTATAAATATTCAAATAAAAGGGGATCTCAGAACTATCTTTAAGGAAGTACATGGCTCCCAGATAATCAAAGGCATGTGAAGGGGTCTCAACCCGAAAGAAAACCCAGGCATTGAGTATTACAAAAAGAGTGTATACATGGCTGACAAAGCGGGGGACTTTCTCAAGTACAGCCTTCAACTGTTTACGCTCCAGGACCAGGAAAGTGCCGTGAATCAGGCCCCAGATGAGAAAATTCCAACTCGCACCATGCCAGAGACCACATAACAGGAATACGATGAAGAGGTTCTGGTTTGTCTTTTTATGTCCCTTACGGTTTCCTCCAAGTGGGATATAGAGATAATCTCGAAACCAGGTAGACAGTGAGATGTGCCATCGTTTCCAGAAGTCCTGCATTGTTCTCGCTATATAAGGATAATTGAAGTTTTCCGGAAAATGAAAACCAAACATCTTACCAAGGCCGATTGCCATGTCAGAATATCCGGAAAAATCAAAGAAAATCTGTAGAGAGTAACAGAGGATTCCAAGCCAGGCGAGTTCAGGGGAGAGGTAGTCATAATTGGTGGCAAAAATCTGATCTCCTAAAGCGGCAATTGGGTTGGCGATCAGGACCTTTTTACTTAAACCAAATATAAATCGTTCCGCCCCTTTGGCAAAGAGCCCAAAACTATGTTGGCGTTCTGCTATTTGCCGGGCAACATGGTTGTATCGAATAATGGGGCCAGCTATAAGCTGTGGAAATGATGCGATGTAGAGGCCAAGATGAAAAGGGTTTTTTTGTGAGCTCGTTTCATTTCTATATACGTCAATAATGTAAGAAAGTGCCTGGAATGTAAAAAAAGAAATACCTATTGGAAGGTGGATAGGGGACGATATAATGTCACCACTTTCAAGGCCGGGAATAAGCCCTGCTACTGTATCAATAATCCAGTTTGTATACTTAAAAAAACACAGAGACAGAAGGTTGACGGATATCCCGCCTATGAGAAATCTTCTTCGTTCAACCGTGTTCTTTGCTCTGTCAAGCAGGATTCCTATCCCATAGTTAAATGTGATCGATCCCAGCATTAATAAAACATAAAACGCTTCTCCCCATGCATAGAAGAGAAGGCTTGCAAAGAGAAGAATTATATTTCTGAATTTTTTCCCTGATACAAAGTATGCGATGATTGTAATGGGTAGAAATACAAAGAGAAATGTTAATGAACTAAATATCAAGTGCTACTCCAGGTGATTTTGTTTGGGGAATAAGACGAAGAGGCGTTTTTTCTGCCTTTTCTGATCGGCAAGGGCTAATCTAGGCTGGTTATGAGAAATGACGAAAATTTTGGCGCATGATAATGTAAAATAACTTTCAGGTAAAGTAGAAGTTATGAACAATAATCAGATGTGATAAATATGAAAAACCCAAATAGAAAAACCGTCACAAAACTTACCGATCTGCCTAATATTGGGAAAGCTATTGCTGGTGATCTTCGTTTGATTGGAATACAAAAACCTCAAGACCTTATCGGGAAAAATGCATATAAACTTCACAGTGAATTATGTGGAGTAACAGGGGAAAAGCATGATCCTTGTGTGATTGATGTTTTTCTTGCTGTGATAGATTTTATGGAAGGAGGTGACCCTGTTCCTTGGTGGAAATTTACTACTGAAAGGAAAAAGTATATATCAAGAAATCATAAGGAGTAAAGCAATGCTGGAGATGATTGATATGAAAGGGTTTTCTGGATTAAGACACTAAACAGGAGGATTCACGGTGAACTCAACGATAACGGATTTTTACAATGGATGGACAATTTCAGTTACAGCTGTAGATATTCACTGTTCTCATTTCAGTTTTGATATCACCAGCCCATCAGGATATTCACAGCATGTCCCAATGGGTGGTATTAATGAACAACGTGCAATTGAAAGAGCGAGAGAGATGATCGATTTGGAAATTGCTTTGGCTGATGAAGAATAGATTTGTTTTGGGATTATTCCCTCTGTAATGGCTTTTCATGTTTCATAAAGCTGGACATGGGGTAAATGATGGGGTACAAATTTATTTTTAATAGTTATTCTCTTATGGGCGGGTAGCTCAGCTGGATAGAGTGTCAGCCTCCGAAGCTGAAAGTCGCGGGTTCGAATCCCGCCTCGCCCACCAGTAATAAATTCAAGGACTTACAGTTAATTCTGTGGGTCCTTTTTTCGTCTGACGGGCATGGCGCGAAGGTTACCTTTCTTGCTTGTATTGTTCTAAGCCGGATACCTCGGAACCCTTAAAAGGAGAAACACTTGGGTGTCATAACCATTGAGTTGCTTTCGCAGATCAAAAAACACTATCGTCTCAGGTGGAATGGCACCCACGGTATCATACATTGGAGCCGAGTTTATGATAATGGTATTAAGCTTTCCGAGCAGGAAGGGGTTCGCTCTAAGGTGGTACAGCTATTCTCTGTTTTCCATGACAGTCAGAGAAAAAATGAACATTTAGATAAATACCACGGGAAAAGGGGCGCTGCGTTAGCCGTAAAACTACGTGATTATTTAGCCATTGGAGACGATGATTTTCAGCTGTTGATTGATGCCTGCTCACTTCACACAAACAGACTTGATCATCCTAATATCACAATACAAACCTGTATGGATGCTGATCGCTTAGACTTAGGACGGGTTGCTAAACACCCAGATCCAAATCTTCTCTGTACTCCTCTTGCTAAACAAAAAGAGACGATCAAGTGGGCTTACCAAAGAAGTCTTATTCATAAATTATCTGAGCAGACTTTTGGTTTGGATCAAAAGTGGACTTCATCTAAAATACTTCACCTTGATCCTGCTATAGACTGAGATAGTTGTGCCAGGAAAAGCCACACAACAATTAAAATGCAAGCAATGCAATCTCCGTGGCACTTTTCCCGTCTGCTAAGATGCAAATAGTGTAACGGGGCTAGTAAAAAAAAGCACAAAGAGTTGAAAGGTGAGGTGGTCAATTTTTTCGCACACAGTGTGCAAAAATAAGTTCATTGAGGGGTGTGTAGGTTCAAATTTTCCTGCACTGGTGTTGTTGCTTTGAGGTAAATGCTTGAAACAAAAATATATAATTAGAAAGAAAGTTATGGTATGTGATTTGCTTACTAGTTGCCTGAAAAGATAACCCGAATAAATCGGAATTTTTTAAAAATGCTTGGATAAGCACCTTCACTAAATTCTTTCGAAGTCTACGCTTATCTCTGCCACAAAAACACAGAAAAGAATTTATAAGGTACTAACCCGAAATCGGTGTAAAGAGCTCAAAAAATGATCCCAAAGAGCTTGCAGAACCACTTAATCCGATTTATTTCCCGTCTATCTGGATTAGGCGATTGAACATAAAATCAGGTACATGTAAAAATGGAAAAAAATATTAAACGACGTGTATATTCAGCTGGAAAAATCTCTTTTGCGTTGATTGCAGTTATAGGTATGACTTCATTTGCTTATGAAGAAGTTTTCTCGTATAGCCAGTCTGAAATGTCTGCTGAAGATCATGCTGCATATATTGCAGCTTTTGCAGAAAAAAAACCTAGTAAAAAGAGTGAAATTGCAATTGTAAAACAGAACCAACAGGGTGTATTCTCTGAGCTCACGAAAATAGAAACTGCAAATGATCAAATCGTTGCTACTCAATTACCCGGCTCGGCACCCTTCAATGTTATATTTGAAACAAAAAATAAGAGCCAGGTGAAGGGGTGTGAGTGGAATTTTGGTGATGGGGAAATTGGTAGTGGGCCTATATTTTCCCATACTTTTCAGTACATCGGGACATATTCTGTTACTCTAAGAACAGAAACAAAAACGGGTAAGATTCTGCAGGATCAAATTACAGTTACTGTCAGTAAACCTGAGTCTGGCTCGTAGAGCAAAATTTGTTGTCGTCACCACAGAATCCAGAGGTGGAGCTGTTTTGGTAGCTTCCCTTTGGTTAAGGAACAAAAAAAGGAATTTACATCAGTACGCCGCTCTTGATGGCAACTTTAACGATCGGTTCCTGTGCAAAGTGCCACCTTCGTATTATCAGTGGAGACAACCACCCTGTTTCTACCCTCTTGTTTTGCTGTGTAGAGAGCCTGGTCACTTTTGGAAATCAGGTTTTTCCGGCTAATCTCAATAGAGTTCATATCTGTGCTTGATATGCCAACGCTCATAGTTATTGTGATAGTGTTTTTATCATATTGAAATTGCTGTTGTTCTATTCCTCGACGTAAACGTTGTGCCAGCACTTTGGCACCAACGGTTCCCGTCTCCGGAAGGACAATGGCAAATTCTTCTCCTCCGTATCTGGCGACGATATCACAGTGGCGAACCAGTTTTACCAGAACCTTACTGGCCTCTATGAGAACATGATCCCCTGTGGGGTGACCATGGCGATCATTGATAGATTTGAAATGATCAATGTCTAATAACAAAAGGGATACCGGGGATTTATAGCGTATAGATTTTTGGATTTCATTTTCAAAAAAATCTTGAAAATACATGTGATTATAAAGACCAGTCAAGCCATCTCGAAAAGTGAGTTCCCGTAACTTATCGTTTGCCTCTTTAAGGTGAATGGCGAGTTGCTCAGCATTCTGTTTTGCCTGGGTCAGTTCGAGGACAATTTGTTCGTAAGAGTAGTTTAATTTTCCCAGTTCGTCGTTGGCATCCAACATGATCTGAGAAAATGGTTTCATTTCCCCTGGATCAATAGAGTAAAGTTCCAGGAGCTCTACCGATTTTTCTCCAATTGTGTCGATGAGTTCTGCTGTCTGACTACTCTCTAAGCCATAATCACCTTTAAGCTTCTGGTAGACTTCCTTTGATTTTAGATTACTGCGTGTCCCGTGGTAAATAGATGATATTTTGTCAGCTATATTTAAGATATTGATCGCTTCGCTGTATGTTGTTTCAGGGGGCTTATGGTGGTGATAACGAATTGGTTCGGTGATTGACTCAGGTAAATTCCATGATTTAAAGAGTTCATAGCCCACTTCTGTATGATCAAAGCCAAACTTTTCTCTTTCAACCTCTGCGGTGCTTTGGCCGCTGATGCGTTTTTTATCGAGCACTTCTGTGTAGGATACCGTGTCAGAAAGAAACAGGATCAATATCCCGATATCCTGGAGTAGAGAGGTTATAAAAATATCTGGATCTTTGTGGGCAGTTACGCTTGCCAGTGTTTCAGCAGAAACCATCGTCTCGGACAGCCTGCAGGATTCTTAGTGCTATTGCGGGGGGGGAGGGGAGTTTGATTTTTGAGTCAAAAAATTTTTGCGAGGCAATCATGTACAAGCTCCAGCTGAAAAAGAATAATTAGCAGCGCAACTTATTCTGAGATTGTGATCCTTGCGAGGTTTTTTTATCAGGATGGTGAAAAAATGAGAAAGCAATCAGTGACTAACGGAGTAGAGCAGCTCAAAAGAGTTGTAAGGAGTATCAATGGAGTGTCTGTATTGAAAGCCAAGTAATGAGTCTGTTGATTTAATAGCATTTTTGTTCAATATCGAGGCAAACAAAAAATTTTACCACAGGCATATAATTGATATCTCGGAGTCTCGTGCCTCGCTTACCGGAGGATAAAATTTTTGGTTTAACGAAGAGATTGGGC
>JAAELB010000698.1 GCA_024227155.1 Desulfobulbaceae bacterium | reverse complement strand
TCTTTTTTTCCGTCTCGTCAGGTGCATCTAGTTCATAGTAAGCGCCAACGTCTTTTGCCATACGTACTGCGTTGCCCTTTACCCCCGCGGTCACCAGGGCAGTGACCTTCATCTCTTTATACTCGACAGTAGCTACGGCCATATTATCTATATCTGCACCGGTAAATAGCATGGATGTATCTTCTTTCTTTAATCCAAGAGAAGACAAGGTTCGGCTACTAAGGCCATCAAGCCCATGACTGTGACCAAGCCCCCAGGACTGTGGCGGAAAATAATGATTGCCGATAAAGCTGACATCCTCTCTCCAGCCATCAAGTGTGGAGAGAATTGTCATCGGCTCATTAAAATTGACGACAACACTTTTATTACGAAAATCAAGAATATCGCTATAGATTTTTTCAGCCCTGGCAACATATTGGTAGTCAAGATTGAGCTCTTTTCTCTTAACAATTTCCGCCGGCAGTACCAATTGTTCCGGATCGGAGAATTCGCTTGTGTAGAGTATGGCTGCCAGCCAGGAAACGAAATAACCTGTGTGGGTCGAGGCTCTGCAGGTAAGATCACAGGGAAAGAAGATAATTCTATTATTCTTAACCGCATCAACATCCCCCCAGCCAGGCTTAGAAAGAACAGGCAACAACCCGCGATCACCACCACAACTGTAAATAACCTGCGGATTAAACCGTTGCCACTTGCTTAGATCCGGCTCAATAACAGAACCGTTTTCACCAAACCTGGGAGCAATCCCGCCTGCTCTTTGTATATATTCATTCTGAAAACTATCATCACCCGGGACTAGTACCTTATCCCGACCCATAAGCCGTACAGTTCGCAATCTTTTTTCATCAGGGATACTGTCAATTTTTTCCCCTATGAGGGTTAACAACCGCTGCTGTTCAGTAACTATTTCCTCTGCTTTCTCTTTCCTGTTAAAAATTCGACCTAGCAGCCTGATCTGTTCAAAGCTCTCAGCTATTGAAGAGGCCAATAGGTTTATCAGTGTAACTTTCCCGCCAAATCTTTCCCCCACCCCATCCTGGACTGATGCATAAAAAATAGTATCCGGCTTAAGAGCAGCAATCCGCTCAAAATCCGGATTTAAAAAACCACCGACCAGTTCTTTTCCTGCAGTCTCTGCCGGCCAGATATCGTACTGAGTAATCCCAATAACAGCATCGCCAGCACCAATCGCCAGTAGCATTTCAGTTACAGAAGGTACCAGTGAGACAACCCGTGCAGGACGGGAGTTAACTGTTATGGTTTCATTAGTTGAATCGACGAAGGTAACCTGTTCCTCTTCTGCGATGAGATCCATCGCAGAAAAGAGCAGGGCCATGGTCAAAAACAATACAAACCTTTGCATAGTACTCCTTACGTTATTTTCAATCTTTGCTGCCTGAAGATGCAGAGTGGGATTGCTAAGATTTATCTCTTTTGGGGGAACAACTTTTTTCTAGCTCGAGCTTTATCCAGGCTGTCACTACGGTGATAGTATGGTTTGTGATTTTCTTAGTTTGGAACCGGAAATGGAACATCGAGCAAAATGAGCATTTTGCCAGGTGGATGGAGCCAGAATATACACACACCTTTTGTTCGTGAACTGACAAATGTCAGCTCACGATATTCAATAGTCTTTACTTGGAATTATCAAAATGGCTTAACGGTCCACCTAAATGATCAACCCAGATGTCAACAAACTGATTAAATTCTGCAGTTCCTTTTAACACTGGCACACATTCAATACCAGCCTTGGTGATGATCGACTTCCAGGAGTCGTCCTCGTCACCGGCCATATCATTTTTCGCATGATCCCCGGCAACCGACATGAAAGGCATCAGATAGGCTTTTTTAATCTGATTTTGCTTCAAAAGAGTGAGGATGGTATCAAGATCGGGATATCCTTCCACTGTACCAAGATACACATTGGGATCTTTGAGCTGGAGCTGAAACATCAGGGCTGCGTAGAAGGCATTGGCGGGATGATGGGTACCATGTCCCATAAGTACCACCGCCTCGTTTGCTTTACGCTCTTTAGGGATGGTACCAAGAACTGCGTCAACGGCGCGAACCATATCTTTCTGGGTTGCCAGCATTGGGTAGCCAAGAATGATGGATTCAAAGTCCCCCATTGATTTAAAAGAACTTACGACTCTACGCAGGTCATGATACTCTGCTCCAGCAATGGTATGCAAAGACTGAACAGCGACATGGGTAAAACCTTCGTCAACCATTTTCGCCAATGCCACTGCAGTAGAATCGAGTTGTTTCCCCTGGCCTGCAAGTTTTTTTCTAATGATGTGTGAAGTGTAAGCCCATTTCACAGGAATGCCTGGGTAGGCTTTTTTTACACTTTTATCGATATTTTCAAACGATATTTGAGCACTCTCTTCACTTGAGCCAAACGCAACCAGCAGGATAGCTTTTTTCTCTTCTTTACTCTCGCCATGGGGAGAGGCCAATGCAACTCCGGCCACCAGGCTCAACAGTACTGCAGATGCAACCACAAAGACATTTAACTTTTTCATTTCCATACTCCTTTTCACTCAACAAGGTGCGGGCAAAAAAATTCCCCGAACCAATTAAAATTGACCCGGGGATGCCCTGTTTGCTCCTCGTCTCGTGTACAGTTTGCCTTGTCCAGGGGCTACTGCTCCTCATATCAGGCAGGTCTTCTGACTCCCGGTTCAACCTACTGACTGCGCCTTCCCAATATTGCTATCAGTGGCATACTCGCAGTTTTCGTCCCCGGTTACAGCGGCGGGCCCGTTCCGGATTGTCACCGGATTCCCTATTCATCCACATACGTGAAACCTGATTTGTTCCCTACTATTATAAAAATCCCTGTTACCGTCAATATATTTTTTTATATCAGATCAATAAGATGACAGCAACCAGAGAACTGTTATTACAGGTAATCCATGGTAAGTATTGGGATGTAGCACTTCATTTCAATGTCTAGATTCAATCGTCGGCAAATTTATCTTTAGCCTGATAAAACAGTCCTCTTTCCAGACGAACAGGCTCTATTTTACCAGCCTCTTCAAGAGCACCCAGGTATTTGTTAATCTCATTTACATGGGAACCCAAAATAGTGGCAAGATCATTCAGTGTACAAGGTCTTCGAACAACAGTCTCAAGAATGGCTGATTCCATATCGTTTCGATAGGAATTGACGCCTTTACGCTCGGGAGCAGAGGCAATTACCTCTGCATCAAAAGGTTTGAAAAAATCGGCGATATCCTCAAGTTCCGAGCGGGTAGCACTGTGGATACCTGAGAC
>JAAELB010000697.1 GCA_024227155.1 Desulfobulbaceae bacterium | reverse complement strand
TTAGTGCCTTACTCCTGAACTTCTGTCATAAAAAACAAGAAACTAAGGAATTCTTTATGAAATCGTGAAGTTACTTTTACCCGCAAGGCACTTATCCAGCGATTCTAAAACAGTTTCCGACTAGTCGGGTTAGCAATATACCTGCTATGTGTTTGAGGATTTGGATATTGCTCATGCTACTTTCATAGCAGATATACAATAAATGACTGAAACCTATTGTAATAGCAAGAATTTTCCAGCCCTCAATGAATTGCGATGGATGTATTGTAACAGCTCATGCAAATAGATATCTTCACCTCTGCGTCCTCTATTCATAATGATCTACTCATAGTCAATAATTATAATGGATTACCTAGAAGGTCAAGGTGATGCTTGACGCCTTTTTCATTTTAAATGCGCCTGTTCCGGTATCATCCACTTTAAGATTGACAATTATTATTCAAAAGTGACAAACTATCATTAGTTTTTCGAATGGTTAAGTGTCACAAATAATGATTTATGGAAGTGTGTTGCCTGTTTATGTGGGGTTGTTATGTGCCCAGACGGACAGGATTGGTGCTGGTAATGTGAGTATGTTGCAGAATGCAAGGTAACTGGTCTCGATATGGCGTGTGCATCGGTTACTGTTCTTGGACAATCATCCTAGGATGATATCGCCTGTGGATAACAACGCTTACGGGCAAAAAAGCAACGGGATGATAGGGAAGTAGAGGAATCTTCACCCTTATCGATGGGAAAAATATATGGATGATGACAACTGGAAGGACTATCGAAAATTCAAGATAAGTAAACCCAATGTCGAAGCGTATTATGATTTAGTCAGAACTGTTTTTATCCGAGGTGTTGAACGGGTTAGTGCTAGTTCGAAATTTTCCAATGCCCTTGATTTAGGTTGTGGTAGTGGTGAATTGAGTCTGAATCTACTCAAGTACGCTCATCATGTAACCGGGGTCGACTCTTCACCAGAGCTCATTAACCAGGCGCAGCAGG
>JAAELB010000696.1 GCA_024227155.1 Desulfobulbaceae bacterium | reverse complement strand
TCAGTTTTCAAGGATCGTGCTCACTTACTTGTCAGAAACAAGAAAGCCGCGGTGCGAGTTCCGCGACGAGCCGTCTATTTTAGTAGACTTGAAATGTTTTGTCAACATTTTATTTTGTTTTTCTTTCGCTTTGAGTAACTCTTGGAAATGCTTTTGAACCGTTCAGGTTGGTGTCACATTTCTCGTTGCTCAAAGACGAGCGGCAAACTACAGGATTAAGAACCCGCAGTCAACAATAATAAACACAGTTGGTAAAAAAGATATCAGGCTGAATTGTTATTCCCTCCTTTCAAGGGAGATAATAACTCTTGAACAGGCCAAGAAATAACGCCATATTATAGCAATAGCAATTTTTGGCTTTGAGCATTACAAAATTCTAAATTGAGGAAAAACATTGAAGATACTAACCTTACTGGGTGGAGCAAGAAAGAAGGGAAGTACTGCTACGGTAGCAGGCTGGATAGAAAGTGAACTACAGTCCATGGGTCATGAAGTAGAATCAATCCCCCTGCAAAATAAAGATCTTAAAGGGTGTCTAGCCTGCGGCAAATGCAAAGAGGTAACAGAAACAGTTGGCTGTATTCAGAAAGATGATGCCATAGAGATTCTCGATAAAATGGTAGCCGCAGACCTGGTACTCTTCACTTCCCCTCTCTATTTCTGGGGTCTGGCCGGTCCTCTCAAAACACTTATAGACCGAACTTTCAGTTTCTATGTTAATTATCATCAACCTGGCCACGCCTCTCTGGTAGAAGGACGGCGCCAGGCGCTCCTGGTTACAGGAGGCGGACCTTACAAAAATAATGCTGAGCCCGTATTTACAGCATTTGACAGACTGCAGGGACCTCACATGGCAATCAAATCAGGGGAATTATATATCGGAGGTTGTAAAACGCGAGATGATCTCAGTGAAAAGCAAAAAGAACAAGCAGTAGAATTTGCCAGAAAGATTGTAGGGTGACACTCTTCATCCAGGCAAGAACACTCTGACAATCAGCTTTTTCATGCCTGGTTTCGACCTGCCCTCCCGTATCTTTCGAGCCACACTTTTGTTGTTTGATCCAGGATCCCTTCAAATCTCTTTGCAGATCATGTATAATTAAAGGCAAACCATGCTGGGATAAGTACGCCTTTTCAACTTCAGGTCCATCGCTTCAGGGAGGGCAATACCATGTTTAGCCACCGGTCTACCCGTACCGCAATTCCTCATCCCCCGTATTTCATCGCGATCTTCATCTTTTTCACCCTGTTATTTTTTGCAAGAATCTGTACCCCGTTTGAATTGTTAATAGGAACCGGGGAGGCAGACAGCTTTTCCTACTTTGCTGGAAAAACAATCTGCAGCAGTATAAAAAAACATGACAAAAATGTCAGCTGTCGTCTTGTTCCTACCAGGGAAAAGGCTGACAGACTCACGAACATCATGAACGGCTCTCTTGACCTTGCACTGGTCAGCTCCAAAACAATCCACGATGCTTTCCATAGCACAGGCTTTTTCCAGTTTATAACTATTGAGTACAATGATCTGCGCCTCCTTATGCCGCTGTACAGATCCCCAATTTCACTTATTGCGCGTCAAGACGCTCATATCGCAACACTGGATGACCTCGCTGGAAAACGAATTAATAGCGGTATGTTCAACACTATCGAAAATCAGATTTTTCATGAGCTCTTTAATTTAAAAGGGTGGCAAAGACATGATTTCCCGCTGTACCAAAACCTCTCAGACACAAACTCACAGGATTTTCTCGCCCTGAAAAGCGGATCAGTGCAGACCATGCTCCATGTTGGAATGCATCCGGACAATTCAATCAAACGGTTGCTAGTCCAGAGTAACAGTACTCTTATTGGCCTGGATGATTCTGACATTAAAATACTGATCAAAGAAAAAAGTGGATTTTGCAGTTGTAGAATTGATGCGGGAACCTACGATGTGATTACTGAAGATCTAACAACCCTGGCAGTGGAAACACTGCTGATTGCCTCGGCTGAAACGGACAACGATACAGTGGAGATGGTTCTCACTGCAATTTATGAATCAAAAAAACAGCTGCAGTATGCGCATCCGTCTTTACTGAGACAACGAGTCCAAGTTACAACACTCAATGAGAGTTACCTGCATCCGCATCCTTCAGCTATTTTATTTTTTCAGGCTAACCAGAATAGATACTAACCCGACTAGCCGGAAACTTTTTTAGAATCGCTGGATAAGTGCCTTGCCGGTTACTCTAAGTTCTTAATTTCAATACAGTCTCCAGATAACTTGTTTTTTATTGCAGTTTTTCTGGAGTAAGGCACTAACTGTCTGTCTGTTACTCCGCTCTCGTATCCCTGGCACACTTGCCAATTGCAAGATTTGCAGAATAATTATTGCCAACCTTAAGCTCGTTGAGTAGGAATTATATGGTGATCTTATACTTTGTTAATTGGTGGTTTTCGTGTCACACCTAACAGATACCCGCAGGCCTGTGGTGCGAAAACTGCGAAGAGTAACTTAGAAAGCAGGAGGAAAGCATGAAAAAGTTGTTGATTTTTGTCTGTTTTTTTTCAATTTTTACCGCACATCTCCTTCAGGCGGGAACACCTAAAGATTTCCTGGTGATGGGCTTCAAAATTGATGACATCATTACCCTGGACCCAGCAGAAATTTTCGAATTTTCGGGTGCTGAATATGCAGCCAATAGCTACGACCGCCTCATAAACTTTGACGTGGATGAAGTAAGCAATATTTATGGTGGTGTTGCTGAAAGCTGGGAGATTGACGCCGATGGCGTTACCTACCTCTTTAAAATCAGAAAAGGAATAACCTTCCCCTCGGGAAACAAATTAACTGCTGATGATGTCGTCTTCTCATTGCAGCGTGTAATCAAACTTGACAAATCTCCTGCATTCATCCTCACCCAGTTTGGTTTCACACCCGAGAATATCGATAAAACCATATTAAAAATTGACGACTACACAGTAAAACTGGTGGTAGGCAAACCATACGCCCCGACCTTTTTTCTCTACTGCCTCACCTCCACTCCAGGCTCTGTTGTGGACATGAAAGAAGTGCTGGCCCATGAACAAGATGGCGATCTTGGACATAACTGGCTTAGAACTGCATACGCAGGCTCCGGCCCCTACACGCTAAAAACATGGAAACCATCCGAATCGCTCATCCTTAATCGCAACGATAACTACTGGGGTGACAAACCGAAACTGAAACGTGTCGTCATTCGCCATATCAACGAATCAGCTACCCAGCGCCTGCTTTTGGAAAAAGGTGATATTGATATCGCAAGAAACCTGCAACCGACAGATATTCAAGGGCTTTCAGGAAACAGTGAGATTAAAATCCGCACCAGGGCCAAAGGAGCTGTTTATTATCTTGGCCTGAATCAGAAGAACGAGTATCTGAAAATCCCCCAGGTTCGCCAAGCCTTTAAATACCTGATCGACTACAAAGGGATGGAAGAGACAATCCTCAATGGAAAGGCAACCGTTCATCAATCTTTTCTGCCAAAAGGATTTCTTGGAGCATTAGAAGAGACTCCATTTTCCTTAAACGTTGAAAAAGCAGAATCGTTGTTGAAAGAAGTTGGTCTTGAAGGTGGTTTTTCTGTCACCATGGATACCCGTAACAATGAACCCATCACCTCCATGGCTCTCGCCATTCAAGCAACCCTTGCACTGGCAAATATAAAACTTGAGATCATTCCTGGCGAAGGCAAACAGACATTAACAAAATACAGGGCCCGTAACCATGACATATACATCGGCCGTTGGGGACCTGACTATATGGATCCACACACCAATGCAGATACCTTTGCGCGAAACCCAAACAATGCAGATGACGCAAAATCAAAGCCTCTCGCCTGGAGAAACGCATGGGACATTCCAGAGATGACCAAAAAGGCCGACGCTGCGGTACTTGAAAAAGATGCGAAAAAACGCGCCGAAATGTACCTTGAGATTCAAAAAGAACATCAACAAATTTCTCCTTTTGTTATCATGTTCCAGCAGATCGAAATTTTAGGTAAAAGGGCGGGCGTTGACGGTTTTATCTTAGGCCCCAGCTTTGACAGTAATTTCTATCAGTACACCACCAAGTAAAGGACAACAGGTCTCTTCACCGCTCCAGAACGGAGTGGTGAAGAGTAGTACTACTCCCCTCTCTAAGCGTCCCTTATGGTGTTCATGTTCACACAACAACGCACGACCAACGCCATGCAACAGATTGCTCGCCTGCTCCTGATGGTGTCAATCACATTTCTTGGCCTGCTGCTTATCACATTTCTTATAGGCAGGGTTGTACCAATAGATCCGGTACTTGCAGTAGTTGGTGACAAAGCATCCCCCGAGCTCTATGAACGGGTTCGTATTGAAATGGGGCTCCATCTGCCACTCTGGAATCAATTTTTTATCTATGTAAGCAAGGTACTGCGGGGAGATCTTGGTATCTCTGTCTTAACCGCAAAACCAGTACTCGACGATATCATCAGAGTTTTTCCAGCGACCTTCGAGCTTGCCTTCATCGCAACCATCATCGGCGTCTTTATCGGCATCCCTTTAGGTATAATTTCCGCTGTAAAACGCAACAGCCTGATCGATCACATTACCCGGGTCATTGGCCTGCTCGGCTACTCTCTTCCAATTTTCTGGCTCGCACTTTTGGCCTTGATGTTTTTTTACGCAAAACTTGATTTGCTACCGGGGCCTGGACGAATCGATGTCTTTTATGAAGATATTGTTGACCCGGTTACCGGTATGATGTTGATCGACACCATTATTGCAGGGGAATGGGATATATTCTGGAATGCCCTCTCCCATGTTATTATGCCAGCATCGCTCCTTGGCTACTATAGTATGGCATATCTGTCACGCATGACCCGCTCATTTATGATTGAGCAACTACGCCAGGAGTACATCCTGACCGCCCGGGTCAAAGGAGTCGCAGAATGGAAGGTTATCTGGAGACACGCCCTTGGCAATTGTGCTATACCGCTCATAACTGTCATTGCTCTTAGCTTTGGGGGGCTTCTTGAGGGCTCGGTGTTAACCGAAACAGTCTTCGCCTGGCCTGGGCTTGGTCTTTATCTTACCAACTCTCTGCTTAACGCGGATATGAACTCGGTACTCGGCAGCACCATCGTGGTTGGAGCGATTTTCTTAAGTGTTAACCTTTTTGCCGATTTTCTCTATAAAGTCATGGACCCTCGAGCCCGTTGACATAGCACCCAAACCCCACATGACAAACAGCTCGCTACAATCAGATTCACCGGGATCTATAAAAAAATGGTTACTCACAGACACACCTGCGTCGCCCCTCCAGGCGAATATCGGCAGAATTTACCTGGGATCCCTTCAGTTTTTCCAGAACCAACTGGCCGTATTTGGCCTTATGATAATCATAGCTCTTATCTTTATTGCTATTTTTGCCCCACAACTTTCCCCCTTTGATCCGATCAGCACAAATCTCCCCAATCGCTTACTTCCTCCTTCATCGGACCACTTTTTTGGCACCGATGAGGTGGGAAGAGATATCTGCAGCAGAATCATCTGGGGGGCACGGCTCACCCTGTACGTTATTGGACTGGTGGCAATAATAGCAGCCCCAGTTGGCATAATAGTGGGAACAATTGCTGGCTATTTTGGTGGGCTTACCGATACCTTTCTGATGCGCATAACCGATATATTTCTGGCATTTCCAAAACTCATCCTGGCTCTCGCTTTTGTCGCAGCCCTAGGCCCTGGGATAGAAAATGCGATTATAGCAATTGCGATTACCAGCTGGCCCCCCTATGCAAGGATTGCACGGGCGGAGACCATCACGATCAGAAACGCTGACTTTATAAAGGCTATCCAGTTACAGGGTGCAGGTACCTTTCGCATAATCACCAGACATATAATGCCCCTCTGCACATCTTCACTCATCGTACGGGTCACTCTTGATATGGCAGGTATCATCCTCACCGCTGCCGGTTTGGGCTTTCTTGGCCTCGGTGCCCAGCCACCATCCCCCGAGTGGGGCGCGATGACCTCCAGTGGGCGGGCTTACATTTTAGATCAATGGTGGCTTATCACCATGCCGGGAACAGCAATTTTTATCGTCAGTCTAGCTTTTAATCTCCTTGGGGACGGACTTCGAGAAGTCCTTGACCCTAAAAGTGACAGTTAACAGGAACTCTCTATGGAACAGGAAACTCTTCTCTCGGTAGAGAATCTCAACGTGACCTTCCCTTCCGCCAAAGGTGATGTTGTCGCAACTGAAAATGTCAGCTTTTCACTTGGTAAGGAGAAAATTGGCATTGTCGGGGAATCTGGGTCTGGAAAATCAGTCAGCGGCCGTGCCATACTCCGACTATTGCCCCCTTACTCACAGGTACAGGCCGACTCAATCAGGTTTAAAGGAAAGAACCTCCTCTCCTACAGTGAAAAACAGATGCGAAAGATACGAGGAAAGGAAATCTCCATGGTCATGCAGGATCCTAAATACTCTCTCAACCCGGTCAGAACCGTCGGCCATCAAATAAAAGAAGCGTACGAAATTCACCGAAAAGTCACCCAAAAAGAGGCAAAAGCACAAACACTCGCAATGCTTGCGGCTGTAAGAATTCGCAATCCTGAACAGGTGTACCGCCTCTACCCCCATGAAGTAAGCGGTGGAATGGGTCAGCGAATAATGATTGCGATGATGCTCATACCTGAACCGAGCCTGCTTATTGCCGATGAACCAACTTCCGCTCTGGACGTAACGGTACAACTTCAAGTTCTTGCAATTTTAGATGATCTGGTAACACAAAGAGGTATGGGATTGATCTTTATCTCCCACGACCTTGAGCTTGTCTCCACCTTTTGCGACAGGATCGTAATCATGTATGGTGGCAGGGTCATGGAAATAATTGAGGCGCAAAATCTACACAATTCCACCCATCCCTATACACAGGGCCTCTTGAACTGTCTACCTAGAATTGAAGAAAAAAAAGAGCGCTTACCCGTACTTGTGCGTGACTCTGGCTGGCTTGCCCCAGGTCCATCAACAACAAAGTAACAGACCGGAATGTCTCAAGAAATGCTGCAGATAAAAAATCTCAATATAACCTTTGGCCATGGCACTGCCAAAAACCATGCTCTGAAAGAAATCTCGCTTAGTGTGCAGAGAGGGGAAAGTTGTGGGCTGGTGGGAGAATCCGGTTCTGGGAAATCCACCGTTCTGAACTGTATTTCCGGACTACTTAACAACTGGAGTGGCACAATCAACATGCATGGTAAAGCGCTTCAGCGTAAGAGACGAATGGAGTTTTACCGCAAGGTACAAATGGTTTTTCAGGACCCTTATGGCTCACTCCACCCCCGTCATACTGTAGACACAACCCTGAAGGAGCCGGTTGCAATCCACGGCCTGGGAAATGCAAATCAGCGTGTGGAAAAAGTGCTCTCTGAAGTAGGTCTTGGCCCACAGTTCCGTTTCCGTTTTCCCCATCAGCTTTCAGGCGGACAAAGACAGCGGGTCGCAGTGGCCCGGGCTCTCATTCTCGAACCAGAACTCCTCCTGCTCGACGAACCGACCTCAGCACTCGATGTCTCCATCCAGGCAGAGGTTCTCAATCTACTCAAAGATATCAGGGGAAAACGTCAACTCACGTATCTACTGGTCAGCCACAACCTTGCTGTTGTAGCTCATATGTGTGATAAAATCCTGATAATGAACCAGGGAGAAATTGTAGAAAAAATCACATGTGCTCAACTACAAAGGGGTGATCTGCAACAACAGTACACTCGCCAGCTCCTCCTGGCCAGTAAAGGTTACAATCGTACAGCCATAGATCAGTTCCAGGATTATTAATAGCTTGTTCGGATTATTTTCAATCTTTACCAATAACCCGCGCAGACGCCTCTCACGGCAACAGACTCGCTTTTCGGAAATGGACCCTGCCCAGCAATGAGCACCCAACCCTGTCCAACACCATACCAGAGACAGGAAAACCAGTTATCACCCTGCTATTATTAACTTGTTTATTTAATTTTCCTGCCCCATAATGAACCTAGTTAGTATGTGTCCAGACAGTTATATTTGCCAGCTCTTACTACAAACAGCAGCAGGCTGTTTTTTTTCAGGTAAAAATATGTTTAAATTTAAGACCTTAACAGTTTTTTTATTTGTTTTTCTCCCCACAATAGTCTTAGCCTCAGGTTTTCAGATACCCCATCAGTCCGTAACGGCTGTTGGTCTTGCCGGAGCCCACATTGCGTATACCCCTGGTCCCGACGCTGCTTATTATAATCCTGCAAATATGAGCTTTCTTTCCGATTCCTGGAAAATAGAAGCCGGCATAACCTCCTTATACCTCCCCTCCATCGACTACTCCGATAACCGCTCACCACTCTTTGATGGTTCTTCAGACTCGGAACTTTTCTATCTTCCCCTGCTCCATTTAAGTTCAAATGACTACCATGGTTTTCGTTTTGGTCTCTCCCTCACATCTCCTTTTGGGCTAGCAAAAAGCTGGGACCAGCCTTTTCCCGCAGCAACCAGTAAAAAATTTTCCCTCAATGCCGTGGAACTAAACCCAACCGCTTCCTATCTTGTTTTTGACAACCTCAGTATTGGTGGCGGCTTGAGGCTGTTGTATGCCAAAGGAGAAGTGGTAAATGAGATAACAAATCCTCCCTTTAATCAGCTGAGCCCGCTGTCCTCCCTCTCCCGGACTATGGAAGGAGACGATATCCAGGCTGGATATAATCTGGCCGCCACCTTACGCCCAGCTTCCGGATGGGCAATTGCAACCACATACCGATCAGAGATCGAACTAGAGCTGGATGGAGATGCTTCCTTGCAGGCCCTTGTCGGCAATGCTGCGATAATGCATTACAACGGCTTCGGAACATTAGAACTGACTTTACCTGCCGAGTTCAGCCTGGCAACTTCCTACGGTATAAAGGATTTCACATTTGAGGTAACATGGAATCGTACCTTCTGGTCCTCTTTTGACGAGCTTGATTTTCAATATGACCAGTCTTTTCTGACAACCCCACTCGATGGTTTTGACAGAGCGGTGAAAAAGGACTGGCAGGATACCAACGCCATCCGTTTTGGAGTTACCTACGAACTGACTAACAGTTTGACAACCAACCTAGGTTTTGCCATCGATGAAAGCCCGGTACCGGACTCCACAATCGGCTTTGATCTACCGGATTCAGATTCCTATACCTATGGTGCCGGGCTACAGTACCAGCAAAATAAAAATCTTCTGATTGCTCTATCCTATATGTACCAACACATAACCTCGCGAACAGTGCCCGCCCAGGCATCAGGGCTCGACGGCGAGTTTACCGGTGCAGGAGCCCATGCTTTCACAGTCGGTCTGATTTACGAATTTTAGTGCCTTACTCAATAAAAAACAGGTAGCGCAGACTCCGAGAAATCAGGAGAGTCTTTTAACATTAGTGCCTTACTCCATAGAAGCTGTAATAAAAAACAAGAAACTCTGAAACTCTTTATGAAATCATGAAGTTACTTTTACCACCAAGGCACTTATCCAAGCATTTCAGAAAGTTCCGATTTATTCGGGTTAGGAAATTAAAATAACCTCCGTGGCACTTATCCCGTCTTTCTTACCGTTTATCGGGCTTAACACCTCGCTCCTGCAGGTCTGTCACAAAACACCGACGATGATCATTACATTACCAAAAGAATAAGGTATTTTTCATTAACCATGGAGATCGCAATGTACGACCCGATAACAGAAACTGAGACCAAGAGTCCAAAAGAATTGCTGGAAAAAGCCTTCGAATATATTGAATGCAGTTATTTTGATGCTGGAGAAATGATCCTCTCACCAGCAAACGATCCGCATGTATTCTACTATATGCTCAAAGGAACAGTAGAAGTAAGTTACACCAACCAAAACGATACCCGCATAACAGTTGCTCTTATTGGTGCGGGAGAATTTTTTGGAGAAATTGGTTTTTTTGACGGCGAAACCAGGGTGAGGGATATACAGGCCGCCGAGAATGTGGAAGTTGGCATTTTTGATACGACCACAATGAATAAAATTAGGGCAGCCGATCCTTCACTCTATATCAATTTCATTGTCTACCTCACCCAGAGAATTTGCCAAAAGTTTCGTAGAATCGCCGGAGAACGTGAACCAATAGCAGGATACGCTGACTCACTCTCCTCCAGGCGGTCCGGCAGCTACACCACATCAAAACCTCTACCTGCTTCCCTGCTTCACTCATCATCCTGGCATTTTATCAGCAGCCGGATGGAAACAATCAAAGCCGAACTTTTTGACCTGTCCCATCAGATGCAAAAAAATGAAGCTGTCGGCACTCCGGACGAAAAAGTTGAAGAACGTTGTGCAGAAGTGCTTGTAGGACTCAATGATTCTTTAACTGAATTCAAACAAACCATGGACGGAAGCGGTTATGAACAGGTGATGTGGGGCTATGTTTTTAAAGAAGTCTTCCCATATTTCATGCGTAGCCATTTTGCAGAACGGGCCTACTACAAACCCAAAGGGTATGCAGGTGATTTTCTGATGATGGAGCATATCTATGCAAACTCGGCAAAAGGTGAGGGAAAACTTGGTGAAATCATAGACAATTTTTGTCTTGGCCGTCCTGGTTCCTTAGCTATACGTGGACGCCGCAAACTCCTCACCTCACAAATTGCCACCCTCAGTGAGGAGACACGGCTACGAAAAGGCAACACCCGAATTATGAACCTTGCATGCGGCCCCAATAGAGAACTCTTTGATTTTTTGGCAAAGTGTGAACATAGTGAAGATATAGAGGCGCTCTGTGTGGATGTGGATTCTGAAGCACTACAGTACACTAACCAGTTTGTTAATATCTTTCCCCACCGCGCCGCCATACGTTTAATGAGTGAGAATGTCATCAAATGGTCTCTGGGAAGGACATCTCAGCAGATCGGTACCTTCGACATTATTTATTCTGCAGGGCTATGCGACTATCTCGATATTAGACTATTCCGTGCCCTGATTACCCAGTGTTATAACCATTTGAACCCAGGGGGGACAGTGATACTTGGAAATTTTGCAGCATATCCGGATTCCATATTTCTTGACAAACTCCTCAAGTGGGAACTTATCTACCGGACTGCAGATGATCTTAAAGAGTTATTTGCTCCGACACCATTCAAGGAAAATGTGACTATTATTTCAGAAAATGAAAACGTGAATCTCTTTGCTGTAGCAACTAAAAATTAGCCCATGCAACCTGCGCAGGAAATAGCTTTGTACCATTTTAGAGAGGAATTACGTCTGTTATTTTTACAGCGTACCAAAATATGTTTATGGCTTGGAGTTGTCTTTTTTTCTCTTTTTTCCTTTCTTGATTTTTTGTGTTGTCGAGACGTTTACCTGGAATTTCTCGTTAACAGACTAAGCTTTGTCGCTGTTGTTTTACTAGCTCTCAGTCTGTTACGCTTTAAAAGAGTGTGCCGTTATACTCCTCTTTTAATGTATGCCTTACTCCTGATCGGCACCCTCTCAATTTCTCTCATGTGCGTCGAACTAGGCGGTTTCACCTCAGGCTATTACGTGGGTATTCTGCTGATGCTGGCGGGGAGTATTTCTGTCCTGCCGCTGCGAGCCTCCCAGGCTATGTTCATTGGCATATCCATGTACCTGGTCTACCTGACAACCTTACTCCTGGCTCCCCTTGCCCTCGACCCACAACAATCCGTTTTTGGCATAACCAACAGTTTTTTCTTTCTCGCTATTATTGCCACGACAGCCGTCCAGAGTATGGATGATCTACAGGTACAACTTAAATCCCTGAGCAGCCAAAAAAATATCAGAGATATTCACCATGACCTCGTCAACCATACAGATAATCTGGAACAGTTGATCGAAAAAAGAATGGCTGAGCAAACGACATCCGAACTGAAATTCCGAGATCTCTACAATAACCTTCTCGACCTGGCGGTACTGATTGACAGAGAAGGTGTAATTAAAATGATCAACCAGCACTGCATGTCAATCATAGGCTTACCTCCCGAAGAACTTATCGGCAGCAACATAAGGGAATTTCTCAGGTCAGAAGATATCGAGGTAGATGTTCTGGGCGAAATAGCAAATGGAATTGTCAAGGGTCAGGACCTGCAGTCAATGCAGCTGCAAATTCGCAAAACAGACAACATTCTTATAGACGTGGAAATCAGCGGAAATCGAGTTGTTATGGAAGAGGACTATACATTCTTTCAACTTATTTTTCGGGACATTTCAATTACAAAAAACATGGAGAGACAGATTCTCGAATCTGAAAGACTTATTGACACCTCCCGCCAGACAGCAATCTTTGGCCTGGCAAAACTGGCTGAATGCAGAGATGACGAAACCGGTGCCCACCTGGACCGCATCCGGAAATACACTAATATTCTAACCAAGGAACTTAAAAACTCCGATAGTCTTGCCAACGTTATTACCAGGAGTTTTACTGAAGATATTTTCTGCTCCTCTATTCTTCACGATATTGGCAAGGTTGGGATTCCCGATAATATCCTCCTCAAACCGGGTAAACTGACAGAAGATGAATATCAGATTATGAAAAACCACTGTATCTATGGCTGCAACACCTTGAAAGAAGCCGAATCAGGTCCGGAAAAAATCTCCTTTCTGCAAATGGGCCAGGATATAGCCCACTATCACCATGAACGATGGGACGGAAGTGGCTACCCGGAAGGGCTCTCTGAAAATGATATCCCACTGCCGGCAAGAATCGTAGCCCTCGCGGATGTTTACGATGCCCTGACCACACCAAGGGTGTACAAACAGGCATTTAGCCATGAATTATCTAAAGAGATCATCGAACGGGAACGAGGCAAACAGTTTGACCCTTTTATTGTTGATGCTTTTTTAAATTCCGAAAAAGAGTTTCAAGATGCCTGGGAAAAAACACAACTCCACTAAGGAATGGGAGCTAAATAACATGGACATATTACGCCGAAATTTTTTCGCATCCTGTACTTAAAAAAACTTTTCATATTATTGATATACAAAGATTTTTTTTAAGTGTAGGAGGTGGAACAAAGGGCAAGTAAGATGTTCATGTTATTTAGCGTACGTTCCTAACCGCCTTAAACAGGAACTGGTTCTATGAACTACGTGAACACCTATCAGGATGAGCTTCTTGAGCTTCACCACCGCCGAGTCTACCACATTACCGTCGTTGGTGGGTTGCTGATGATGTTCTCCGCCATCCTGGATTATCTTGTTGTACCGGCACTCTTCCAGGAATTCATCGGATATAGATTGACCGTCGTTGGTTTTAGCATTGTCCTCCTCTTTCTCAACTACCTTGATACAGAACAACGGCATGCAACGATGATAGGCTTTACAGAGTATCTTTTTATTGCTGCCATTTTACTGTTCTTTATTTACCGAACGGGTGGTACAACCTCGCCATACTATGTTGGTCTCATCTTAACGATGACCATATACTCAACTCTGGCGCCATTAACCGCCATACAATCCATGTTCAGCTGTTTTTTCGTTGTGTTCTGCTATGCAATTACCCTGCAAATAGCTCAAGACAATCTCAGCTATTCGTTGGACATTTTCAGCAACCTGTTTTTTATGATCTGCTTTGTATTGATTATTGCAACCCAGAGTTGGACAGACACTACAGGCAGAAAAAATGAATACCAGTTGCGTATACAGGAGGATCAAGCCAACAAGGAACTCTCCAGGCATGTTGTGATTCTGGAAGACGAGGTCGCTAAGCGAACTGTCGAACAGGCTGCAACAGAGGAGCGGTATCGTCTGCTCTTTGACCAGATAGCAGACGACGTTGTGGTACTCACTCCCGAGGGAACTATCCTCCAGTCTAATGAATCATTTGATACAAATTACCTACCTGCCGAATCGAACAACAGCCCCTCATTTTTCGAAATCGTTCGCCAAAGTGATCAAAAAGTTTTAAAGAACGTGTTCACAAATATTATCACCTCAGGGTTACCGGTACAGGCGTGTAAGCTGTCGCTGCTGAGAAATGACAGCTCAACATGTGACACAGAGATCAATCTTAGCCTCATCACACGAAATCAAACCGATCTCGGTATTCTCCTGGTCATAAGGGATATCAGTACAAGAATACAACTCGAGGAGCGTTTGAGGGTCTCACTCAATCTTAAAAAGCATACTGAAAGTGCTGCTATCATGGCACTTTCAAAGCTTTCAGAATATAGAAACGTTACTCCGGGAAAACACCTTGAGAGAATCCGGGAGTACAGTAAAATTCTTGCAATCCAACTCGCGCGGCATCAGGATTTTATCAAAATTATCAGCCCCGACTTTATTCAGGATATATACCACGCTGCCATTCTTCATGATATCGGCAAAGTATCAATTCCCGACGAACTTCTTGGGAAAACGACTCCAGTAACGGAGGAAGAAAAAGAAATAATCCGCCGACACACCATCGCTGGCGGTGATGTTATTAAAGAAATGGAAGAAGAGAGCCAGCAAAACAGCTTTCTCACCATGGCAAAAGATATAGCATATTTTCACCACGAACGATGGGACGGCAATGGCTATCCATCCGGCTTGAGAGAAGAGAACATCCCGCTTTCCGCCAGAATATTTACCCTCGCTGACAGCTACGAGGAGATGACCACGAGTTGCCTCGACAACATTCCATCAAGCCACGAAATGGCTGCCAAAGCTATCGTCAACAACTCCGAATTTCAATTTGATCCACGAATTGTCGAAGCATTCTTTCTACGACAGGAAGAATTTAAACTTATCTGGACAAAATTTGCCGAGGCCTAACCACGATAAACGGGAAATAAACCAGGAGAAGCAGTTCGCGGGTCTCTCTTCACGATCTAACAACAGCAGTACGTTTATGATCTCAAAACCATCTCATCATTTCCTCTCTTTTATTACAAGTACGCAACAACCATGAATGCCACAATCACAGAACAGGTTGCAGCCCTTCACAAAAAAGCCTTTATAGTCGACGCCCATTTTGATCTCACCTACGAGGTTGCCAACCGCAGGGAACGAGGAGAAACAAAAGTCGTCGAAACCAGCTACCTTGAACAGCTCCACAGGGGTGGATTTAACCTAATAGTCTCTGCGCTGTTTATCCACGACTATTTTCTTCCAGAAATGGGCCTTAGAAGAGCCCTTGATCAAATAAGCTGTCTCCATGAAGAGATAGATGAGAGTTCAGGGATGTTCCGACTCTGTACAACCACCGGAGAAGCCCGGCTTGCAGCGGCGAAGGGCGCTTTGGCAATAATTCTCTCTCTTGAGGGAGCTGATCCGTTACAAAATGATATAAACCTTCTCCGAATTTTCTATGAACTTGGGGTTCGGGGACTGGGGCTCGCCTGGAGCCGCCGAAATTATGCCGCAGACGGAGCTTTTTTTACCTCGAAACGGGCCGGCCGCAAAGGAGGCCTCACACCATTTGGCATTGAGTTGGTTGAGCGGGCTGAAAAACTCGGCATGTTTGTCGATGTAAGCCATCTCAACGACGAAGGGTTCTGGGATGTTCTGGATATGGCACAAAGACCGGTAATAGCTTCACATTCCAATTGCAGAGCGTTAGCCGGAACAATGCGAAACCTCACAGATGAGCAAATAGAGGCTATAGCAAAAAATGGCGGAGTAATTGGCATGAACTCGATTGACCGGTTTGTCCATGAAGGCGACACCAAAGCGACAATTTCTCATTTTGTCGACCACGTAGATCATATAGTTAAAATTGCAGGGATTGACCATGTTGGTATTGGTTTTGATCTCTGTGACAGTTTTAAGAATTTCCTCTCCATGGAAAAAGAGCTTCCAAGTATAGACGTGATAAAAACCCATGCGGGATCAGGAAAATTTACAGCAGAACTTATCAGACGCGGGTACAATGAAGAGGCTGTCCTGGCGATTCTTGGCGGCAATTTTATGAGAATCTTTGAACAAATAATAGAATGATCCTGTGAACATAATAGATAAAATCTCCCGCAGACATAGTGGCTCCATCCTCTCTGCAAATCATTACAGCGATGCTCTGAAGTCACGTCTGGATGAATGTATTTCCTGTTACCTGGCCTTTGAAGAGACAGGCAGTGCCGCCCTGCTCTATATCGCCGCCTGGGAGGGCCATGATAAGAATATGTGGTACGAGTACGCCAGCAAGCATTTTACCACCCTCTTAGGTTGTGAACAATCCCAGATAGCTGAGGTGTTCCGCAACAGTGTCAAGGACCGACGCATCTATAAATATCTTGGAGTTGAGGGGGTTCAGAGAGAGATAAAAAGTAATGATGAAATAAGTAGTGCCTGGGAGGAGTTACGGGAAGAAGGGAAAAACCGAGGCAGCATAGAAGCTGTCTATAAAGTAGCCGCGGCCGCTGGAGAAACCATCTGGCTTAAAGACCAGGCCAATGTTGAGATATACCAGCAAGACAATATTTGCCTTTCCTTAGGGGTGTTAACAATCATTTCAAAAGAAATGGAAGCTGAAGATAAACTGAAAAAGCATCACGACCTCCTGGAGGTGACTGTTCAGGAACGTACCGCTGAACTGACAATTCTAAATAAACAACTCCAGGAAGAGATAGAAGAAAGAAAACTTACCCAGAAAAAACTCAAAGAGAGCTACTATCAACTCCAGCAGAATCTGGATGAAATCATCAACGCGATGTCTCTTACCGCCGAGCAAAGGGACCCATACACTGCCGGTCACCAGAAACGCACAACCGAGCTGTCCATTGCTATTGCAGAACAGATGAAGCTCTCAGATCACATGATAAAAGGCCTTAAACTTGCCGGACTGATCCATGATATGGGGAAAATATCAGTTCCAGGAGAAATACTCAGCAAGCCCGGTAAACTCAACGATGCAGAGATCCAGCTTATCAAAATGCACCCTCAGGTCGCCTATGACATTCTCCATCAAATAGATTTTCCCTGGCCAGTGGATCAGATTGTACTGCAGCACCATGAAAAACTTGATGGTACAGGGTATCCAAACGGACTTTTCGGGGATGAGATCCTCATCGAAGCCAGGATCCTCTGCGTAGCCGATGTCGTAGAGACAATGGAAACCCACCGGCCCTATCGGCCAGGACTTGGAAGAGAAGCAGCCCTCAAGGAAATTGTCAAAAATAGAGGTATCTTGTATGACCCTGCTGTTGTTGATGCGTGCTTAGCGCTGTTCAAAGAACAGAAGTTTCAATATCCTTCGGTACCAACAGATAATGGCAACCTACGTTAAATAGAGCTATTCACCCCCAGCATCCTTAGTCTCCCCTTTTTCCTACAGCAGAAATGTCACTTTTTTGGCAGGTTCCTGCCAATATCTCATTTACGACAAAAGTTATGCCAATTATTTGTCGATACAGCATAGACAAAGGTGAAGAAACCCTCAATTTCATAAAAAATCTTACAATCCCGGTATTGTCTATACTGGTACATTATTTGCATGTGTTCAATAAGAGTTTAGTGGCTTACTCAATAAAAGCAGCAATAAAAAACAAGAAAGCTGGAGAGTGTTTTACCATTAGGTAACTTAAAGCAACCACCGTGGCACTTATACCCATTGCGGGGTGTTGGTAACTACGACAGCTGAGGAATACATGGAAAAACCAATTTATTTTCAAAACAGTCTGCCAGCCACAACGGCTCCCCCTGCCCCCACCATCACCCCAAAAAATGCGTCTCAGTTTAGCTCTATATTGAGCAATTCCCTCGGAGGAACAGGGAAAATTGCTCAAAACCCAAAACAAGATACTGAAAATACAGGCGGAAACCATCTCTCTCTAACACCAAACAAACCTGTTCTCATCGGTACAACCTCCCAAAGCCAGCCAACGGTATCAGAACTTCTGCTCAATAACAGAGAATTTGCCGACAAGGGGTGGGAGATTATTTTCTCCAAAAACAATAGCAACAAAGCGTATACCCAGATTCCCCTCGGAACATCCATATTTATTGACCCTAAGAGTAGGGAATTAAGCTGGTCCCGGCAAGATGAAAGTACAAATGATATTATCGTGCCCCCCTCCACTGTTTCCGAAAAAGAACAATCAAATGGGGTTTCACATGAAACATTTGCAGCTAAAAATATTCAAGGAGCAGCTGACAATACACAGTTTATTTCACTTGGTTCGCTTGACGCCAGCAACCCCAGCGTTTCACACCTACTCTCTTCCCACCCGAAACTTGCAGGGGATACATGGAATATTCTCGATTCAGCAGCTAACAAAAATAAGAATTATCGTGTTATTCCAGAAGGTGTTGAGATAACCCTTAACCTTCAAACAAGTGAAATTAGTTGGAAAGAAACTACTGCAACCCCTGAGCTAAAACAAACCAGCCCTGCAATGGAAAAGCTTCAGGCAATGTCGACAGTATCCCGGCTCCAGATTGCGTCGCCGGTTGCCACGAAAATGGTATCTTTAGGTAGCATCAACAGTTCTCTGCCAACGGTATCACATCTGATAAAGAATAATCCTGGCTTCGCAGGGCAAACATGGCAACTGTTGTCCTCCCCGATAAACAGCAATAAATCCTTTAATAAAATTCCGCCCGGCACAGAGATTTACTTAAACCAAGCAACGGGCGAACTGAACTGGAATAACTCCAATGCCACATTAAAAAATATTGTCACCACCACCCCGAACAATATTATTCAAGAGGAGATGGTAAATCCTTCTGACCTGACGGAAGCCGTACAACCATTTATGGGGAAATCCTACAAGGAAATAAATTGTTATAATCTTCTGGTGAAAGGTCTCAACAACATGGGACTCCCCTACTCTGGAAAAGATGGACTTAGACACAGACTCACCAGTATGGCTCGGGAAAAAGGTCTTCCCTCAAATACCTACCTTAATGGTGAAGGGATAGTGAAAGCTGCTGGAAGCAAGGTTCTTTCACATTCTTTCAATTCAGTGAACGACTGGCCAGTAGAAGCAGGTAAAACATTCGAGGAAATGGAGAGGGTGTTGCAAAAAGGACAAATTCTCTCTTTCTCCACGCCGACCCGAGGGCACACGGGAATAATATCGCAACATAATGAAAAATGGACTTTTATAAACTCAGGCAGAATGGATAATCATGTAGCTCAACCAACAAGGCCCCAGGAAGTTGGCGAGGAAACACTGGTTGAGGAGATCAGGAACTGGTTTAAAACCGCCAACAAAAACAATGAATCTCTCGTTGTTACCTTAGGGCAGCTGGAAGCGGACAAGATCCGTAACAATGTGAACCCTGATTTTCAGCGGACCCATAGATTATAAAAAAGAGACCCTGTTGCTGGAAATTAAGATAACTCGTTGAAAGTAAATTAGAGAGAACAATTATTTTTAAAACTAGCCAATGAGGTCATCTCATGAAAGTAACACTCCCAATACAAGGTGGTGGAACCTACACCGTTAATCCCAGTAAAATAGTTGCCCTCGGACTCAACTATCTTGAGCATATAAAAGAGAGCCAGTCTGTTGATGTGCAAAATTTTACGGACGAGATACCAACAGAACCCATTCTTTTCCCCAAAACCCCCAACGTACTCATTGGACCAGAGGAAGCGATTGTGCTTCCCTCATTTATTGAAAATTACGGTTTTGAAAACTGTAGGACAGATCATGAAGCGGAACTTGCCATAATTATGTGACCGGACATGTCATGCTTTCCGGTCACTGTCTTCAACAAACATCAGCCGCTATTACATATCAGCATCACAGCAACATGGTACCCTTAAAAACCTTACGAATAATTTCATCTCAAACTCTTTTTCTGATATGATTAACAGGTAGTGACTAACGCGACTGGTCGTAACCGCTGAGAAAGTGCCTTAAACACACATAAAATAAGTTCTAAGGTTCTATTTACGGTGTCCTGAAAAATCCTTTCTTGTCCAATTTATGTCAGTGTTCACCGACCCCTTCGAAGGATTGCATAACATAGGTCCGTAACTGTTCGTCCAGTGCTCCATATTCGTTCAAGCTGGTCTCCGGGCTATAGTTCGCTATGCCATGAGGCCTGATCGGACGAAAATGGGGTGCCGGTGAACGGTTACCAATTTATTGCAGATCCCATCATGGTGTCTCACAATTTAAATACAACACACTGAACGCCCTTATTGGTTATGAACATCCCTAACTCAACCTCTTTTGAAATCCCAACCCTGCCAATTATAGAGGTAGTAAAAGAGCTTACAATTGGTCAGCGATCCACCGATACCCTTGAAAAACTCACCTCTTTTCTGCACAAAACGATATTTAAAAAACTAGGTCCCTTTACCATAGAAATATATTTTTTCGACGCACCTTCTAAAAACTTCATTACACCAAATATAAATTCCAAAAAAAACGCGCCAGCCATTTTTAGTGCAAACCATTCCATCATAAACAGACTGTCAAAATCAAATATTCCGATTCAAACCAGGGAATTCACAGAAGAGACAACAGAAAAAGTAAACCATCTACTTGTGCCTATTTCAGATTGTGACAACCTATCAGGCATAATCTACATTGGTTCCCAATATGAATGCACGTTTTCTGAGGAATATTGTAATTCAATTCAAACCTTGGCTGCAATTATTGGCTCACGTCTCAAATCAATGCGCACAATCCTTCAGCTAACCACATCAATGCAGGACCTTGAGTACTCAGAGCGTATTCGAACCGCCTTACATGAAATCAGCGAACTGGCACAAAACTCTGTTAATATAAATTCTCTCTATGCTAAGCTCCACCAGATCGTCAGCCAACTTATCCACGCCCCCAACTTCTACATCGGCCTCATAGAATCCGAAAGTGATGGAAAATACATTACCTTTCCATACTATGCAGATGACCACGATCCCCACTTCCAAGGATTAAAATTGCGATTGAACGAGCAAAAACATTCCCTTACCGGTTATCTTTTGAAAACCCGTAAACCACTATTGCTCACCCCTGAAAATTTCAGAGAAACTTGCGCAGAAAATAATTTGTCCTTCCAGGGAACAGAACCTCACAGTTGGCTTGGAGCTCCCTTTTACCTCGACAATATAAAAGGTGCAGTTGCAGTTCAGAGTTATGATAATGTGATATACACAGAACAAGACAAAAAACTGATAACCTTTGTTGCCAGACATATTGGAAATGCACTGGCCCGCAAGAGAACGGTTGATGAACTTCAAGCTGCAAAAGAAAGGGCGGAACTTGCAGAAAGAAATAAATCAACATTTTTGGCCAATATGAGCCACGAAATACGAACTCCCATGAACGGCATAATCGGACTAACTGATCTGGTATTGCACACTAATATCTCCGGCCAACAGAGAAATTATCTGGAGATGGTTTATTCTTCAGCTGAACGACTACTGAAACTCATCAATGACATTCTCGATTTTTCTAAAATCGATGCAGGAAAACTTGAACTTGACCTTGCCCCTTTCAGTTTACGTAACCGCCTTGCAAGTGCTCTAGAAATTCTGTCACTCAGCGCTGCTAAAAAAAATATTCGGCTTCAGGTTCACTGCGATCAATCCATACCAGATGATATTCTGGGTGATGGCGATAAACTAAGTCAAATTTTCATAAACCTCGTTGGAAATGGTATAAAATTTACAAATGAAGGTTGCGTAACAATCACCGTGAAAGAAAAAACACAAACCTTTCCCCTGCCAAATCATATTGATCTTCATTTTCAGGTACGGGATACAGGTATAGGTATCCCGGAAGGTCAAATCTCCAGTGTGTTTCAAGCCTTCAACCAACTTGGGACAACCAGGGATTCAAATCAGAGGGGAACCGGGCTCGGTCTTGTTATAGCAGCAGAACTCGTTGAAATGATGGGTGGAAAAATAATTATTGAGAGTGAAGAGGGAGTTGGTACCTGCTTCTACTTTACTCTCCAGTTCCCTCTCTTTTTCCCTGTGGAAATTAATCAGGGACGCCCAAGTTTCCTGCCTAGTTTTTCAGGATACAATCATCTCGATAAGTCCCTGGATATCCTGCTCGTTGAAGATGAGTATATAAACAGGACCCTGGCAGTAACACTTCTTGAAAGAGAAGGCTGGAGTGTCACAACAGCCGAAGATGGGCTGGAAGCGCTGAAGAAATATGATTCTACTGACTATGACCTTATTCTAATGGACATCCAGATGCCGGAGCTAAACGGCTTCGAAACAACAAAGATAATCCGAAAAAACGAATTAATATCAGAAACATATACGCCTATAATTGCCATGACAGCCTACGCTGTAAAAGGAGACAAGGAAAAATGTCTGAGCGTTGGAATGGATGGCTATATCTCCAAACCAATCAGAGCAGAAACACTTCGTTTTGAAATAGAGATGGTACTAAATTCTCTAACCTCCCCATAGAAATCCCTTTTCAGTTCATCTCTAATAGCTTCAATACAGTATTGCAAAAAACTCCCTCCTGTTTTTCAAAATAATCTTGCATCGAGTTCTCGTTATGGTAAAAAAGAACAACGTAACTGGTTATAGTAAAAACACTTTTAATAAAATTTTCCCAATATCGATGAAAAAAGAAACACCACCAAATACAAACGATATGTGTCAAATTATGGGGTGGTCAACCAGCAACCCCGCAATACAAATTCTGGGAGCACTGGAGCGTAGCGGCTCAATTAACAGTGCTGCTAAAGCAGTCGGTCTGAGCTACAAGTCCGCCTGGCAAAAACTGGAACAACTTAACAACCTGGTGGCATACCCGCTGCTACGAAAAAAAACAGGGGGTACAGGAGGTGGAGGAACAGAACTCACAGAGGAAGGAAAAGAATTGCTCCATCGCACCAATCTTCTCCAGCGAGAATTTAGCCAGTTTATGGAATTTTGTTCAAATAATCCAGTAGATGCATTCAACACTCTAAAAACACTCAGGAGAATTGAAATGAAAATTAGTGCCCGCAATATATGGCTGGGCCAGGTTCTCAAAATTGACAAAGGTGCAGTAAACAGCGTGATCAACGTCCAGCTTAAAGGTGGTGACAAGATAAGCTCAGTCACCACCAACAATTCAGTTACACGGCTGGAACTCAGCCCCGGCAAAGAAGTGATGGTGATAGTAAAGGCATCCTGCGTTATGCTGGGTCAGGATGTAGACCCAAAAAGAATTTCCGCAAGAAACATCCTTGCTGGCAGCGTTGCAACTATTACGCCTGGCGCTGTAAACGATGAAGTAACATTGAATCTCCCCGGTGGTAGTACAGTAACATCCATAATTACCTCAAATAGCGTTAATCGTCTCGGTATCACTGTCGGCACTCCTCTCTCTGCAGTAATTAAAGCCTCAGATGTACTATTAGCAATCAGTTAAGAAATCAACTTCATTTAATTCTACCCTGAGGGTCTACTATGAAAGTACCAATATTAACTGTAGCTCTATTAATATCCCTGATGGGCTCGATGGCAGTCCAGGCAGAGACTATTTATCTCTCTGTGGCAGCAAGCATGACCGATGCCTTCAAGGAAATTATCACCGAGTTTTCAACGGAGCATCCGGCAGATAAGATACTTCCCAATTTTGCCTCGTCCGGCTCTCTCGCCAAACAGATCAACCAGGGAGCCCCCGCGGACATTTATGTTTCTGCAAATCCAAAATGGATGAAATTTTTAGTGGAAAAGAAAATGATTGCCGCAAACACAGATCACGTTTTTGCCTACAACACGTTGGTTTTTGTAGGTCGTGATGAGACAAAGATTAAAGAGTTAGCAGAAGTTACAAATCTCAACCGTATTGCTATTGGCAGCCCCCAAAGTGTTCCCGCAGGACAATACGCCAAGCAGGCAATGAAGGCTGCTACACTGTATAGCAGCCTTGAAAAAAACAGAAAACTGGTCATGGCAAAGGATGTACGTCAAGCCCTCTTGTATGCCGATCGGGGGGAAGTTGACGGGGCCTTTGTCTATAAAACCGATGCAATGCTTGCAAACCATGCAAAAATTCTCTTCGCCGTACCTGAAAAACTTTACAACAGGGTAGCCTACCCACTCGCTCTCACTCAATTAGGAGCTGGTAAACAAACAGCGAAGAACTTCTATAACTTTATGAACACTCCGCGCGCGATCGCTATACTTGATAAATATGGCTTTGTACCTGTAGATTGAGCCCTAACCCCGTAAACTGTAAGAAAGACGGGATAAGTGCTAAATTTACCTAGAATTTCGTATCGATAAAGGCAGGAGATATGACGCCCCTTACTTCCGACGATTTTACTGCTATCAGGCTCTCTCTTATGGTTGCAAGCAGTGCCACCATCATCACCCTGCCAATAGGCTTTGCTGCCGCTTACCTGCTTGCTTTTTCCAATATGCGCGGCAAGACATTTCTGGAAGGATTAATTAACCTGCCACTCGTTCTGCCCCCTGTAGTTGTAGGTTATCTCCTGCTCCTCCTCTTTGGTAGAAATGGCTGGATTGGATCAGTGCTCAATCAGTTCGGCATTAATGTGATTTTCAGCCTGAAAGGCGCAATTATCGCCTCGTCTATTGTGGGATTCCCTCTCCTTGTCCGTTCAATCCGGATAGGCATGGAAGGTATCGACAAACAGTATATTCAGGCATCAAGAACACTTGGAGCCAGCTGGTGCGATACCTTGATCAGCATAACAATTCCCCTCTGCTACAAGGCTACACTTGCAGGTATGACTCTGATGTTTGCCCGCAGCCTCGGCGAGTTCGGAGCCACCATCATTCTTGCCGGAAATATCCCCGGGGTAACCCAAACCATCCCTCTTGCCATCTATCAATACACCAGCACTCCAGGGGGAGATGAGATGGCACTATCGCTCTGTATGGTTTCCATTGGCCTCTCATTTGTGGTGCTACTCATGAGTGAAGCAGTAAACCGTAAGATGTCCAGGAGATGATCAATGGAGCTTAAAGTCAACGTTGAAAAGCAATTTGCAGCTTTCAAATGCGCAGTCCATTTTTCACTAAGAAATGAAAAATGTGGTGTTTTTGGTCCATCCGGTAGTGGTAAATCCACATTGATGAACATGCTTTCCGGCCTGATTGTACCGGATAAAGGCTTCATTTGCCTTAACGGTAAAACTCTTTTCGATAATGAGGCCAAGATTAATCTACCTCCAGATAAACGGAGAATAGGTGTGGTTTTCCAGCATGCACTTCTTTTTCCCCACATGAATGTGGAAAAAAACCTGTTCTATGGTATGAACAGAACCAACGCCCAAGAAAGACATATCGACCCGGATCAGCTGATCTCAATTCTCCAGCTCGAACCCCTCCTGAACAGGAATGTCACAAAGCTATCTGGCGGAGAGAAACAGAGAGTTGCACTGGGCCGGACAATACTCGCCTGCCCTGACTTGATCCTTCTTGATGAACCACTAACCGGGCTCGACGGACAGCTAAAATTTCAGATTATTCCACACCTGCGCCGTGTGTTCAGCGAATTCTCCATTCCGATGCTGTTTATCAGTCACAGTCTCCAGGAAATGCGCCTGATGACCGAGGATGTGCTGGTAATGCATAAAGGCAGGATAGCAAACCAAATAGCCACCGAACAACTGGCAAGAGCAACCCTTGGAAGCGGTATCAGGGGCTATACCAACCTCCTGGATCTCGACTCTCCGGAAGACCTTGGAGATCTGTTCAGCTACCGGTGGGGAAAGGTTAAGCTGATGTTGGTGAAAACCACTAAAAAACAAGGGGGACAGTTCAGCCTTGGCGCCAGGGATATCTTACTCTTTAAAAAACACCCTGAGGCGGCCAGTGCCAGAAATATGCTTGTCTGCACAGTGCGAAAGACATATCAGACAGACTGGTTGGTAGGTGTGGAACTCGATTGTCAGGGTAACACTCTAATAGCAGAAATTGTTCCACAGTCAGTTGAGGAAATGAATATTCGACCAGGAACGGAGATAGTCGCGATCATAAAGGCCTCAGCCTTTCAACGCCTGTATTGACCAGTACCACCCTCCAGTACCTGTCGAATTTTTACCGAAAGCTCTCTTAACAAAACCGGTTTTATTAAAACTTCCTTTATACCTATATTTCGGGCTAATTCTGCTGTCATACTTCCCCTTAAACCGGTGCACAAGATAATGGGAATATCCAGACGTATACGCAATATTTCAGAAGCAAGTCTATCCCCTGACATCCTGGGCATTGACATGTCGGTTATCACTAAATCAAAATCATTGACCCCATTTTTAAAAGCCTCTAAAGCATCAAAAGGACAATTTTTTACCACCACTCTATATCCAAGGAGTTCCAGTGCCTTCTTCTCCATTTGGAGGACTGCTTCATCATCATCCACCAGCATAATTCGTTCTGTCCCTGTAAAAAGGGAGCTGCTCTGCTTATCCTTGGTTAGATTATCCCCGATCAAATTTTCCTCAATTGGAAAATAAATTCTAAATTCAGTACCTTGTCCAACCTCACTCTTCACGTCAATACAGCCCTTCATATTTTTCACAATACCATGCACTACAGAAAGCCCCATCCCAATTCCTTTCCATCTTCGATTAGCTCACGAAAACGAAGTTCACTGATACTCAGTTGCTCCAGAGCCACATTTCTCTCATCTTCTCTTTGCCGCAACATGAGAACCATGTTGTCAAAAGATCTTGCCAACTCCCCAACTTCTCCGTCACTATAGTCCAGTTCACTGACAACATCCTTTTCAGTTCGGCCAAATTCTTTGGCCATCAGGGTGAGTTTCTCAATCCGGCGAGCGATACGATTCCCCCCGAGAAACCAGGCTATTGCCAAAGCTATAACCAGAGACATAAGAAGAATAATTGCCAGACGGATTAAGATAGCACGAGACTGATCCTGGATCTGTTCATAGTCAAACCCCATAAACATATACATATAAGGCGTCTCCCCCTCTCCCGACCTGAGGGGTTCAAAAACAATCACACGTTTTTTCCCATCTGTGGCTAGGGCGATTACAGAACCCGGCTTCTGGGTCTTACTAACAGCCTGAAAAACTTTACTTTTAATCGGTTTTCCAAATACCACCTTTTCTGATACTGGATAACGAAACAGACGAATTCCCTTATGATCACAAATACCAAAAAAGGCACCTCGAGGATAAGCACCACCTTCATACAAGCCACCGTAGTGACTCAAATCTATTCCTATTATTATAGCACCCTGTGGAGCACCCTGCTGATCGAGAACTGCCATACCAAGGGGAAAAATCGCTTTTTGAGATGACTTTCATCAAGGTAGGACGGCCAGTTACCCAACCGCCCCCTCGCAGATCCCTGCGTGCGGTTTTCCCGCACAAGGCTCTTCAGTATTGCTCACTTCGTACCAGAGCATTGTCTATTTCCAATATCCTATAATTCGGGGCTGCGG
>JAAELB010000695.1 GCA_024227155.1 Desulfobulbaceae bacterium | reverse complement strand
GCAGCAGAGCAGCAGCAGCAGCAGCAGCAGCAGCAGCAGCAGCAGCAGCAGCAGCAGCAGCAGCAGCAGCAGCAGCAGCAGCAGCAGCAGCAGCAGCAGCAGCAGCAGCAGCAGCAGGAGCAGCACCAGCAGCAGCAACAGCAGCAACAGCAACAGCAACAGCCGCAGCAGCAGCAACAACCGCCGCTGCTGCTGCTGCTACTACTGCACAACAGCAGCAGCAACTACAGCAGCAGCAGAGCAACAGCAACAGCAACAACGACAGCAACAACAGCAGCAGCAGCAACAGCAGCAACAACAGCAACAGCAGCAACAGCAACAGCAAAAACAACCGCAGCAACAGCAGCAACAGCAGCAACAGCAACAGCAACAACAGCAACAACAACAGCAGCAACATCAACTGCTGCTGCTCCTGCTCCTCCAGCTGCTCCTGCTGCTGCTCCTGCTGCTGCTGCTGCTGCTGCTGCTGCTGCTGCTGCTGCTGCTGCTGCTGCTGCTGCTGCTGCTGCTGCTGCTGCTGCTGCTGCT
>JAAELB010000694.1 GCA_024227155.1 Desulfobulbaceae bacterium | reverse complement strand
AGTACGCTATCCACGACAATAAAAAAACTCGTATCATTAACAAAACAGATAACGATGACGAGTTTTTAATTACTAAAAAATGAAAGAATTCTCAATACATCAAGTTAGGTAGAAAAAGAATAATTTGAGGAAAAATTGCCAAAATTACGGTTCCGACAAGGACGGCCAGCATAAATGGTGCAATACCTTTAAAAATCGACTCAAGAGACATCCCGCCTCCAGGCAACCCTCGGGCTACGCCATAAACCACATACACGTTAATTCCAACCGGAGGTGTGATAACCCCCATCTCTGTTACCATTACAATAATAATACCAAACCAGATCGGATCGTAACCAAGGCTCAAGACCAGAGGAAAAAATATTGGTACTGTAAGCATCACCAGTGCAAGCGAATCCATAAAGCAGCCGCCGATGAAATAGACAAGCACCACCATGCCAAGAATCAGAATCGGTGGCAGATCAAAGTGACCAATCCAGGAAGCAATATCATAGGGGATTCTTGTGACCGCCAGAAACTTGCCAAAAACAGTAGCCCCGGCCACGAGCATCATTACCATACAGGATGTTTTCAATGTTTCGTACAGCGCATCAATAAAGCGTTGCCATGACAATTGCCGTCGAACTACAGAAACACCCAACACCCCCATAACACCAACGGCTGCTGCTTCAGTAGGAGTAAAGAGTCCAAAGAACAAACCACCCATAACCAGAGCAAATACAGACAGGGTTTCTCCCATGCCACTGAGGGATTTAATTTTCTCCTTCCAGGTAAAAGATTCACCGCGTGGTCCCTGCTCCGGCGAAAACCTGCACCAGATCATAATTGTAATTATAAAAAGCACCGTAACCAGAAGTGCAGGAAGAATACCAGCCATAAAAAGCTGGCCAATAGATTGTTCGGTCAAGATGCCATAAACGATCAGCACAACGCTTGGCGGCATAATCATACCTAAACCACCACCCGATGCTACAGACCCCGCCGCGAGTTCATCTCCATACTGAAATTTTTTCATTTCAGGGAGGCCCACCGTTGCCATGGTGGCTGCAGTAGCTGCACTCGACCCACAAACTGCACCAAAAGCAGTACACGCAGAAACCGTAGCAATAGCTAAACCACCTTTGGTGTGGCCAAGAAATTTGTAGGCTGAAGCATAGAGTTTTGAACTGATCCCCGCGTTAAAGGCCAATTGACCCATGAGAATAAAGAGGGGAATGGTAGTCAGGCCATACGATGAATAGACCTCATAGAAATCCCTTGCCAGCAGGTTCATACCACCTTTGACGGAACTCATTATACAAAATCCCGTAAACCCGACCATGGCCATAACATATGCCACCGGCATTCGAGTCATGAAAATTGCGACCATTACGACAATACCGATAATGCCGATTAATGTTGGACTCATTTTTTCTTTATTTTAGAAATTGTAGCGAAAATGCTATTGATTATAATAAGTGTGAAAATGACAAATCCAACCGCAAGAATATAGATAATTGCATACTCAGGAAGCTGCAAATTCATGGACAATTCGCCGGACTCCTTTATTTTCGTGGCGTAGTGAAACATCCGCCAGGCAACAAGAACAAACAGCAGCAGGCTTAATACCTCAGTACACAGTGCGATTATATTTCTTGTTCTGGAGGAAAATTTGCGAATAAACAGTTCGACCCCGATGTGCCCTTTTTTTTGATGTGTAAAAGGCAGTGAGCAGGCTATGGCAATTACGCCCATAAAACTCACCAGCTCAACAGAACCAAATATCGGATATTTAAAAAGTCGTCCAATAACATCTGCACAGGTTAATAGCGCCATGCCAAATAGAAACACAGCCCCTACTATTTTAAGTTTATCCGTTACAAAGAGTAATGCTTTCTGGATCAATTCCATCTGAAATCTGCTCTCCACTGTACAAATTAACTATCTCCCCTGAAAAGGAGTATAAGCCGGATTATCTTTTAGAACTAACATCCAGGGGCGACAAAAGTATACAATGCCGCCCCCCGTTATTTTAGAGCCGTGTCTAATTACTGGTTGGCCTTCAGAGCTTCACGAATCACCTTTATTACTTCTGCGCCGTCAATATTCTTTTTGCTCAGACCCGCTATATATTTATCGATGACAGGAGCCACAGCCGCTTTCCAACGCTCAACCTCTTTGGCATCAAGACCGTTGGCAGTGTTTCCCTGTTGCATAAAGTACGCAAGTCCTGCCAGATCGCTGCTATCCCACGCTTCACCGTGCTTTATGGACCATACTTTATTCAGTGCCTTTATAGTGTCTTGATCCTTCTGCTCGAGTGCATCCCACTTATCCTTATTCATGGTTACAAAAAAGGTAGTGGTATAGGCTGTGGCATAACTACAGACAGCATTTTTTGTTACTTCACCAAGTTTCCAGCCAAGATTTGCTTCTAGCGGGTAGGCGCTGCCGTCAACAACTCCTTTCTGCAAGCTCTGGTAAGAGTCAGGCATTCCCATGGCTACAGGTGTTCCGCCCAGTGCTTTGACCATCTCTGCACTCATACCGGTGGATCTGATTCTCAAACCTTTAAGATCTTCAAGTTTGGTAATAACCTTATCGCGGGTATGAATAAACCCCGGTCCATGGGCATGGAGATACATCAACTCTGTATCTTTGAACTCTTTGGGTTGAAGTTTATTATACAAATCGTTGGCAACAGCAGTCGCGACAACACCGGATGGGTATCCATGGGGAAGATCTAGAGCACCGGTTACCGGGAATCGCCCGCGGTTGTAAGCAAGCACAGAAAAACCTATATCTGAGATTCCATCTGCAACCCCATCATAAATCTGCTTTGCTTTGAGGAGACTTCCACCCGGATAATATTCGACCTTTACACGTCCCTCAGTCTGTTTTTCTACTTCCTTGCACCACTCTTCGGCAAGTTTAGACTGAATATGGGTTGGCGGAAAGAAGTTACTGTACTTCAGTGTAATGCTCTTTGCCATTGAGGTAACCGGCATTACAATGAACAAAGAAAAAATCGTCAGGATCAAGGTACTGGAAAAAACGGTTTTTTTCATGTGCAGCCTCCATAAATGTAATTTACTGTGAACCTACCTATACGAGATTATTCCTCCCGCTTGTTTCCCAACTTCGCGTTGGGATCAATTTCTCTTCGTGTGAAATAATTCGTTTCATCTTCATCCACACTAGCAGTTGTGATAAAAAATAAACAATTTTATTTAAATTATTAATAACATCATTTTTCTTTATAACAACTCTTCGATCAACATTACATGCAACACCATGATTGTCAACACTTTCCTGCAAACAACTCACGACCAACCGATCTGTCTAAACGGTGAATAATTAGTGTTTTTTAACAGTTACAGCGAACACCACAACCAAAATAAATTACATGCAATAAAACCTATATCCATATGGTTCCTGGAAAAATACTTTGGTCGAAAGAGCCAATTTCCTTTCGAACGGATTTGCCATCAAACAGAATCTCGATCTCTAAACCGCCAATATTGTCATCGAGCTTGTCAAACTTGAAGTCCCCAAAATCATCTGTCTGCTGCTCCAAGAGAATATTGCCGTCTTGAAACAACTTCACAGTGGCACCTACAGCGCACTCCGTATTATCTCCAGTACCAGTTGCCACACTACCCGCTATCATACAGCTGTTGAAACGATGAAGATTTTTATAGAACACCCTGGGTTTAGCCCCTGAACCAGATGAATCAAGCCTTTCCAGGTTCTCGGAAGCAATCAACTTCTCCAACTCCGCATCGCCCAGTTTCTGAATGGTCAAGGCACCTGTTGGGCAAACCTGTACACATCTTGGAAGCTTCCACCCCTGGTCCAATAAATGGGCGCAAAAGGTGCATTTTTGAGGAATCTGTTCCTCCTCATTCCACCAGATTGAGCCATAAGGACAAGCTTCTACAATGTTTTTCTGTCCCTTGGCCTTTTCAGGATCGATAAGTACAATCCCATCTTCACGTTTGTAGACAGCTCCATTTTGTGCTGCCTCAATACACGGGGCATCATCACAATGCATACAGGGCCGTGGCAAATAGGCCACATCGATTAGCGGGAACTGACCTCGTTCTTTTCTAGAAATATTGATCCACCGCTGACCATGTAATGGCTGTGAGAGAGAATAGCCGGGCCAGTCGTTACCGCAATGTTCATCCTTACAGGATAAGAAACAGTTATTGCAGTTTTCACATCTGGCAACATCAATGACAAAACAGTATTTTTTCATTGGCATGCACCCTCTTTCCATAATTCAACCTGCACAAGACAGGAATTTGAAGCCGTTGAGTGTGATTTTTTGATTATGTTGCGGCTAGGAGTGAGCACATTAATACACCCTCCCCTGTCAGGTGATTCTCCCGGTTGACCAATAGGGTCGTAAATCGCCGAACCTTCAGCAGATTGAACGGTGCCCGGAGGAAGCCGATCTGTCAGGTGTGCTGCACATATCACCTCACCCCTGTCGTTAAAAAGCCGAACAAGAGAGTTGTTTGTAATTTTTCTCAACCGGGCATCCTCCACATTGATCCGGGCAATCCAATAATAATATCCATCAATCAATACCCGGTGGTCCTTCACGTCGTTCACCACACTGTTTTTTCCGTCAAACATGGTATGAAAACTGTAACGTGGATGTGGTGACATGAGATTGAGTGGATATTTACTGTATAGCGCTTTATTATGATGCCCCTCCCAGGATGGTCTAAAAGTTGAGATGGGAGGACGTTCCGGGTCGTCCGGGGCAAACCTCTTCAAACTTGAGGACTCAAACTCCAGTTTGCCGGACTGGGTCTGCAAACCTTCCCGCCATTTATCTGTATAATCAGCAGGCAGCGGGGTCAACTCCGGGACATCCTTCTTTCTTCCCTCTGCATACCAGCGATAGGACACTGGTGCCCTATTCTCCTCTTTAGGTGCCGGGACTACGTAATAGCCTTTTTTAAAAAACTCTCCCCAGGAAACCACGGTGGGGAGATCGCTTGCATCAAAGAGCCTGCGACACCACTCAAGCTCGGTTCCTCCTTCTGAAAACAATGCACCCATTCCAAGTCGTTTGGAGAGATCAAGAAATATCTGATAATCTGATCTGGATTCCCCCAGAGGCTCAATACACTTATGCTGCATGGTAATCACACGGTGGTTCCACTGAATAAACTGATGGTGACTGTACCCACCAGAGTTTGCTGTTTCACCAATATCCCAACGTTCAAAATTGGTACATGCCGGCAAAATAACATCGGCAAACTTAGCCTCGCCCTCAAACCATATGGATTGATTAACAACAAATTCCAGATTGTCACTCCGATACGCTTTTGCAAAACGGTTGGAATCAGCCATGGTACCAAAGTGAGACCCGCCATATTTGTAGTACATCTTTGACGGAGAGTGGCCTGGAGCTGGATATTTAAATTTTTTAAACTGCCCTTCTATACTCTTTGGGTCGGTGGGGTAACCTTCACACGACTCGTTGATAATGGCCTCGGGGATTCGCAGACGCGGGATCATCTGGGCCACCGAATTCATCGATGGTAACTGAGGCATGCGCTGATACATGCTGACCCTTAGCCCGGTATGATCCAGATCTCCTGAAAGCCCGCCCTCGGCATATCCCGGAAAGTAAAAATGAGTATCCACCGGCGCACCCTGCTGCAGACAACCAATATTCACCCCGGGTTTGCCTAATCCCTGCATGGCCATCAGGCAAACCATGGACCGTGCCCACTCTATACCGGTTGCGCATCGACCTGCTCCTCCAAAACCAGCGAGTCCGCCCGGAGAAAGATATGTTTTCCTGCTTCCCCACTGGCGGGCGAGCGCCCGTACCACGCGGGCGGGCACATTGGTCTCCGACTCCTGCCACTCGGGTGTCTTTGCTATATTATCAGTAGTTCCCAGGATGTAATCACGCCATTTCTCAAAACCCACCGTCAAGCGCTCAACATACTCTTTGTCGTACAACTCTTCTGTGATCCACACGTAGGCGATGGCAAGAGACATACTGTTGCCGGTATCCGGTCTTGGCGCAATCCACTTTCCACCAAGAAGAGCAGCTGTATGATTATAGTATGGATCGATATGCACCATTTTAATGCCTAATGACTTCGCCCACTGCCTGCGGACAGTGCCCTCAAATGCACCGTAAACGCCACTTGTAGATTCAGGGTCACTGGACCAGAAGACAATCATCTCTGCTTCTTTAAGACAATCCTCAACAGTCCCATAGGTATCGGTTCCTCCATTTCGAGCACTGTTTCCCCAGTGGTGCATTGCCCCCCAGTACCACCCTTCCCAGCTATCAGGATTGTGAACCACATGGCTGGAACCTATGGTATTCATAAAACGGGTCTTGGCGCTCAGCCAATAGCCGATATTGCCCCAGGTGTGATGGGAGCCACTGCCGTTCATAATCGCGCCCGGCCCATGGACTTGTTTTACCCTCTTAATTTCACCCGCCACAAGATCAAGCGCCTCATCCCAGCTTATCCTCTCATAGCCTGAGACTCCCCTATTCTGACAATTTCGATCTCCGCCTGGATCAAAGTCCACCCGTTTCATAGGATACAAAAGTCGGTCTTTGGAGTAAATCATAGACTTCAGACCGAGAACATAGGGACTTACCGTCCCTTTACGAGGAGGTGTAAATTCTTTTCCCCGAGCTTTTATAGTCCAGGAACTACCGTCATTTTCGTCAAAATCAATGGGGGTAATCCGCAGAATTTTGCCATCCTTTACATAGACAAAAACTGGCCCCCCGTTGGTATTACTGACGCATCTTCTCACGCCATCGCCAACGGATATGCCATACTCCCTGCTGTCTGAAACAGAGGTGAGCATATTTAGAGTCTGCATGAGCCAGATCACATACTCATCATCCCCCTCAACATCCACATGGAAATTTTTCATCGCATTGATCTGTTTGAGAAAATCTCCTGAGAACAACATCAACTGTACTGCGTTAGCTGCACTATTAAAAACAATAGCTACATCAGGGTCTGCAACCACGCCCGCTGAAGAGGAGACTGTTCCATCTTTAAAATTGTAACTCCGTCCATAGCTGTCTCCGCGCAATTTGATCTGTGCGACCAGATTTTTTTCCCCTATGCGGAGCCTGAACGAAGAAGCGAACCTTCGCTTCGCTCGTAATATTAAAAACATTGCGAACAGCATAATTTGAAAGATCAGCCTTGAAGTCATTTCTGATTTTGTCAAAAAACTGTTAACTGATAGTCTCATCCTGATACTCCTCTATGAATTTTCTTGTCTTACCTGGGATTATCAAATCCCAAGACCATTACATGCAATCTGCGCGCCAGTATTTAACTACCTGATTACCAACAGATAGAATCAGCGATGGTTTTATTTCCCAAATATGGTAATATTTATTCCCGGATATGGTTTCTATTTGTCTTTATTATCAAATACGGTTTTTCATGGGACATAGAATTATGGACGAAAACCTTTTCTTTAAACAGGCCACCCTCCTTCTTTGCAGCAGCCTGGACGTGGAAACCGCATTGTGGAGATGCTTTCAGTTTATTCGTAAACACCTTCCTGCAGATATAATGTATTTAAATATTTACGAACCAAGCATCAGTGGCATACGATATATCGCTATGGCCGATGCCAATGGTGGCCAAAAAGTTGAAAAATCGATCAAACTTCCAGCAAAACTTGTCCAGGCTGTTGAAAGTGGCCAAAGACTTAAAGACTACCTTATTATCAACAATCCCCAAAATGACCCGTTAGGCCGCTTAATCACCAGTGAATTTGATCTGAAAGACCATTCTTTTGTTGCCCTGCGCCTGTTCATTGAAGGCCACAGACTCGGCGTGATAGATCTATTTGCAAAGGGGCTAAACCGATTTACAGAGGAAGATGCCCAACTCATTTCTCAACTCCGAGAACCTTTTGCCATAGCCATGGCAAATGCCCTGAAACACCAGGAATTAATCGACCTGAAAGAAAAACTGGTATCAGACAACCGCTATCTGCACAGCGAACTCAGTTCCCAGTCCGGCAACAAAGTTGTGGGGGCGGAGACGGGGCTCAAGGAAGTGATGAACAAGGTGGAACAGATTGCCCAATTGAAAAACACTATCCTCATCTTAGGGGAAACGGGAACTGGAAAAGAAGTCATAGCCAACGCAATCCATCGCCTCTCTCCACGTAACAGTGAACCCTTTATTAAGGTAAACTGTGGCGCTATCCCGGAAAACCTGATCGACAGTGAACTCTTTGGCCACGAGAAAGGAGCATTTACAGGTGCAATTGAGCAAAAGCGGGGCCGCTTTGAGAGAGCCGACAAAGGGACCATTTTCCTCGATGAGATCGGAGAACTGCCCCCATGGGCACAAGTCCGCCTGCTACGGGTACTTCAAACCCAGGAAATAGAACGGGTCGGCGGCTCGCCCCCTATCAAACTTGATATCCGAGTGATTGCGGCCACCCACCGTGACATGCAGCAAATGGTAAACGAAGGCTTGTTCCGGGAGGATCTCTGGTTCCGCATCAACATGTTTCCCATCTCCATCCCTCCCCTTCGCTCCCGTATTGCAGATATTCCCATCCTGACAAATTATTTTCTCACAAGAAAATCCAGGGAACTTGGAATTTCACCCGTACCAGAGATAGCTGAAGATGAACTTGGCAATGCCATGCAGCAGACTTGGCCAGGCAATGTCCGGGAACTCGAAAACGCGGTGGAACGTTCCCTGATTCTGCACCGCCAGGGGCCACTCTTTTTTAATACACCTCAGGCCCCCCCACCCGTTGTCAAAACCACCAGTTCTCTGATGTTCGAGCCCCAGCCTACCACGCTTGATGATGTCACGCGCCAACATATAGCCCAGACACTAAAAACAACCAGAGGAAAAATAAACGGCCGCGACGGAGCCGCAGTATTACTTGGCATCCACCCCAATACCCTCCGCAACAGAATGATGAAACTGGGAATAGAGTTTGGCCGTAAGTATAAAAGTTGAGTTTGTCAGGAAAATAATTGTTCTAGAGGAAGAACACTGGGGGGGAAGTTACTGGGCAATTGGGTTTATCACACCGACACATTAGTAATCCGGGTTATTCCTCCTGAATAGGAGTCATACAGGCCTTGAGATCGTCGTAGTGGAGGGTATCGACAAATACCTGCAGGCTGGTTTCGAGGTCGGTCACCTGCTCACCGGTTAGTTTTGACAAGGTTTTACTCAATTGCCCCTGCGGGGGAGATGGGGCCTGGGCAAGCAGCTCTTTTCCTTGTTGTGTTATGTAGATGTGGACAGATCGTTGATCCGACTTGCTCCTGTCACGGTATATCAGATTCTTTTTTTCGAGCTTATCTAACATGTTGGAGCTTGTGGAACGATGGATGGAGAGTGCGGTGGCCAGTTCAGTAACTTTTATACCATCTGATAAAGATACCTCGTATAGCATCCATAGCTGAGCGCTGCTCAATCCACATATTTTTTCGACGGTTCTGGAATGGGCCTGTATAGCTCTGAACAATATCCGCAATTGCTTTGTTATTGTCTGCTCCTGAATGCTACGTTTATTCATTCACACTCTCTGTTTAATTTACGTTATTGTAAGTTAGCCCAATATCCTATATTTGCAATTTTTGCAATTCATTGTTTTCGCTGAAGAGGATAACCGAGGAAATTTCTCACCCTCGGTTATCCTGAATTTCTGTCTTGCTAATTAACAGCTTTTCTTGCCTCATCAAGCCAGTTGTTCCATTTTTCCTCGTTCTTTGCTATCCACTCATCGACATGACGCTGGATATCTTTTGCGCCTTTCTCACCTTCATTCATTCGAGTATTTTGCTCATTAATGTCATTTAATGGCAGGGTAAATATTTCGAAAAACTTCGTTGCTGCCGGATTGGCGGCCATAAATTTCTTATTGGCAACTATGCGTATATCAGAGACGACAAAACCGAGTTTAACAGGGTTTGATACTGCACCTTCAATTCCGTTCACTTCCATACGATCCTTGCCTGGCATCTGGGATTCTGTCGGCATGGTCTTGGGCACATTGATCCACATGACATCTTTTCCAGGCTTTAGCTTAAAGATGGTCCAGTTTGGCGCCCAGCTATAGAAAAAGATAGGCTCTCCATCTTTATATGCTGCCAGTGCAGAGGCCATACCCGCCTCGTATGCGGCTTTAACAGGGTTTATGGAGTCGTCGAGTCCATAAACATCCATATGATGGGTTATAACCCCTTCACATCCCCACCCTGCTGGGCATGCCGTCAGATCCGCTTTACCATCACCATTCTTATCAAAAGCTTTTTTTACTTCATCACGTTTGAAATCTTCAAGAGAACTAATCCCATACTTATCTACATGCTCCTTGGAAACAAGATATCCCTGCAGGCCACCAGCTTTAACCACATAACCAACTTTATCAGCCTTCTCATAAAAGCCTTTCGGCAACTGGCCGTCATGATTCGGGAACCATCCATTTGTCCAGTAATCCACATCACCTAAAGAGAGCGTTTTGTAAAAAATCGGGTTTTGCAGATCTTTAGGTTTCTTTACATTGTAACCTAACTCTTCCAGACCTCGGCGGACCAAAGCCTCCTGGAAAAAACCTGTATTCCAAGTTGCCCGTGCAGGCTGAACTTTGACACCTTTACCCGGTTTGGCAGTATCTGCCTGGGCAGTCCCAATTAGGACCATAGAAGCTACAGCTGCAGCGATAATTACTTTTTTCAACATAACTTTTCCTCTTTGTTAATTTTCTTTGGAACCCAGTGCCTGGGTTATCCTATCGAGAACTATTGCGATTAATACGATTGAAAGACCACCTATGGTAGCCAGGCCGATATCCAGGGTATTCAACCCAAGAACAACAGGTGCACCTAATCCACCGGCACCAATGAGTGCAGCAATTACCACCATGGAAAGGGCCATCATTATCGTCTGATTGAGACCGGCCATGATAGTTGGCATGGCAAGTGGCACCTGCACCTTTAACAGCACCTGGGTTCCGGTGGCACCGAATGCCAGGGCTGCTTCTACCAGTTCCGGATGTACCTGGCGTATCCCAAGTGCGGTGAGCCTGGTGATGGGGGGAAGAGAAAAGACAATAGTCGCCAAAACACCAGCAACATTGCCGATGGAAAACAGCATAACAATTGGTACCAGATACACAAATGCAGGGGTTGTCTGCATGCCGTCCAGTACCGGGCGCAGAAATGCCTCGAATCGATCGCTGCGTCCGGCGCAAATGCCCAGCGGAATCCCGACAATTGTGCAGAATACTACCGATGAGAACACCATTGCCAGTGTGATCATGGTGTCTTCCCAAAATCCTAACAAGCCGATAAATACAAGGGTGGCTATGGTAAATACAGCAAGCCGGATACCCGAAGCCTTCCATGCAATAATCGCCATAATCGCGATAAAAAGAAGTGGAGGCAGGGCAAGGAGACCGTTTTCCATGCCGGAAAGGGTTATTTCCACCGGCCATTTAAGGCCCTGAAAAAACCAGCGGTAACCTTCAACAAGCCAATCAATAAATAAAGATATCCAATCGTCGAGGGGTATGACTTGATCATCAAAGCTCAGCATTTCTGTGTCCTGGTCTAAATATATAAAGTGGAAATTAAGGGACAAACTACAGTGGGTTGCTTTCAGTGTCGGCACGGTAGAGAGTTCTTAAGAAGCGATTCTTTGAAACAACCCCTTTGAAAACACTATTTTCGTCAATAACAGGAACCGGCCATGTATGAGACGCCACCTGGGGCAAAATATCCTGAAGGCATTCCGTCACCTGGACGGCGAGAGCATCTCGAATAAACGCGTCCTCAATCTTTCTTGTGGTGCCATTCTCTTTGTCGAGGAGTTCTCGGAGCGAATCTGTGGACACCACCCCATAAAATCGACGTTCCGAATCGAGTACATAGGCATATTCCCGGTCCCTGTTATTAAGCATCTCAAGGGTTGCCCGGGGGCTCCCTTTGGGCGTATGCCAAATAACTGTCGGCTGGGTGTCGCGAACAATATCCCCTGCAGAGATAACACCAGTGGGATCAACACCTCGAAAAAAGGCCCGCACATAATCATCGGCAGGATTCTGTAGGATTTCCTCAGGTGTACCCACCTGCACAACACGGCCGCCTTCCATGATAGCTATCCGGTCTCCGATTCGAAGTGCTTCATCAAGATCATGGGAAATAAAAACAATGGTGCGCTCGTGACGATCCTGCAGCTTCAGCAACTCATCCTGCATTTCGGTTTTTATGAGAGGGTCGAGGGCGGAAAATGCTTCGTCCATAAGAAGTATGTCAGGGTCTACAGCAAGCCCACGCGCCAAACCGACCCGTTGCTGCATGCCGCCGCTGAGCTCATTGGGCATTGCACTTTCCCAGCCGTCAAGTCCAACCTGTTTGAGTGCATCTAAGGCTCGTGCTTGCCTGGTCTCTTTATCAATACCGTCCAGCTCAAGGCCAAAGGCCACATTGTCAACTACACTGAGGTGGGGCATGAGGGCAAAAGATTGGAAAACCATACTTGTTTTGCTTCTCCGAAATTTTACAAGCTGCTGTTTATCCATTTTTAAGATATCTTCGCCATCCACCAACACTTCACCACTGGTAGGCTCGATCAGTCTGTTCAGCATTCGGACAAGTGTCGATTTTCCTGATCCAGACAACCCCATGACAACAAATATCTCACCTTTTTCAACTTCGAAGCTGGCATCCTGCACGCCAACCGTCAGACTGGTTGCCTCATAAATTTCCTCTTTTGTTTTCCCTGAGTTAAGAAGTGACATGGCCTTATGTGGTGACTGACCGAATACTTTATATAAATTTCTGATGGTGATTTTGGGCATAACAACATCCTGGTTTTATTATAAATTAAAACAGATATTCCAGAGGAGCGTTTAGTGCCTTACTCAACAAAAGCAGCAATACAAAACAAGAAACTCAGAAATTCCTTATGAAATCGTGAGCTTGTTTTTACCGGCAAGGCACTTATCCAAGCATTTAAAAAATTCCGATTTATTCGGGTTCGGAAATAATTGGGATCTGAAAACATGAACGACATAGTATTGCGCAATACTATACATTGCCATACTGTATTGCGCAATACAGTATTGAATAATATTATATTGAGTAATATTATATTGCGCAATACAGTATTTTCGGTCAGGATCTGAGGTGGCCAATAGTTCTCTAGGTGTACTTGTACTTTTCTTGCCCTGTTTTCCTCTTGTTCAGAATCGGGAACAGGGATCGTTCCCCAATGGATTGCTGTTGAGGTGGCAGGCTAATCTGTCGAAGACATTTGTATTGAACAGAAAGGAGTTAATCACCATGTCCCAATCTTCTTCGTATGCTATTTCACCATGGCTAACCTGTTACACTCCTCGGCCTGATGCCTTACTACGTATTTTTTGTTTCCCCCACGGCGGCGGCGGACCTCATATATACCGGGAGTGGGCCGACGAATTTAACGAAAATGTCGAAGTGTATGCCCTCCACTTTCCGGGACGTGGCAGCAGACGCGATGAACCTCCCATCACTGATATGAACGAACTGGCCTCGAGGGTCGTCGAGGCGCTACAACCATACCTCGATAAACCTTGTGCATTTTTCGGCCATAGTGTCGGCGCCCTTGTCGCTTTTGAGGTAACCCGCAAGATGCGCAACAACGGCTGCTCCCTGCCCATCCGCCTCTGCGTTTCCGCCCATAAAGCTCCGCACCATTCCGAGGAAAAGGCCGGTATGTACACCCTGCCCGATGATGAACTGGTGGAGGTCATTGGCAAACTTGGACTCGTTCCTGATGACGCCCTGGAAAATGAGGAGCTGTTGACGTTCATTCTTCCACCGATAAAAGCTGATTTTCAGGTTTCAGAAACCTATCAGCACCAAAAGGATCTGCCCTTGCCGATTCCCATAACATCAATGGGGGGACGACAGGACAGTCTTGTCAGTGAGCAAGACCTCAACGAATGGCAACACTACTCTTCCGTTGATTGCCAAACACTACTCTACGATGGCGACCATTTTTACACCCAAAGTCTTCAGGAAAAACTTCTAGGGGACCTGACCCAACTTCTTCACAGTGATCTGGACAAGTTGCCTCGTTCTATCATGGAAGGAGAAAACGTCTCGTACCCTGAAAAATGTTTGCACGAACTCTTTCGGCAGCAAGCACAGCGAACGCCGGACAATCTCGCCGTCGCAGATGTCAGCCAGAAACTCACCTTCAAAGAGTTGGATGAGAAAACTGATCTACTAGCACGCTACCTGCAAAGACAGGGTGTTGAGGTAGATTCCATTGTCGGCATATATATGGATAGTTGTGTTGAATTTGTAATAGCCTACCTCGCAATTCTTAAGGCCTCAGGCGCATATATGCCTCTGGAGATCGCCTATCCGCAAGAGTTACTGGGAAAAGTGTTAACAACAGCTGCCCCGGTTACAGTAATGACGAAAGATGCATTTTCTGAAAGTCTGCCGGAAGAGTGGAGAAAGGACAACCGAGTACTACACCTTGACGACGGCTGGGAAGGCAAACTACAACAACTCACCCTCCCTCTCCTTGATGAAAACCGTAAGCTGCCAACTGTTGACAGTCTGGCCTACTGTGTCATGACATCGGGCACAACCGGTGCCCCAAAAGGCATTCTGTGTCCGCATCGAGGCGCCGTAAATTCATACTACTGGCGATACAACCATACCCCTTATCAAAAAGATGAACGTGAAGCATGTAATATTTTCCTGGTCTGGGAGGTCATCCGCCCGATTCTTCAGGGCTATCCATCATTCATCATACCTGACGAAACAATTTACGACCCCAGGAAGCTGGTTACCTTCCTGGAAAAGTACCGAATTACCCGCGTACTCTTTACACCATCACTTCTCGAACAAGTACTCAACACACCGGGACTTGACCTGCACGAGCGGTTGTCACACCTGCAAATAGTGTGGTTGAACGGGGAAGTTGTTCCCACTGCGCTGCAGGCACGTTTCTTCGCACAGTTCCCAAATGTAAAACTACTCAACGACTACTCCATTTCAGAATGTCATGACGTCTGCACCCACGATCTTGCTGACCTTAACCCGGCTTTATCACCCAAGTATGCGCCACTTGGCTTGCCGATGTCCAATGTGAGGATCTATTTGCTCAACGAGCAATTGCGTCCGGTCCCCCAGGGATTGACAGCCGAAATCTATGTAGGGGGCGACTCCCTAGCCCGCGGCTATCTCAACCTGCCGGAGAAGACAGCCGAGCGCTTTATTGACGACCCGCTCCGCCAGGACGAATCCCGGCTTTTTCGCACCGGCGATCTCGGGATGATTCTGCCTAACGGTCACCTTGAGGTGAAAGGCCGGGTTGAGTTCATGATAAAACTTCGCGGCTACTCAATTGTGTTAGGTGCCGTCGAAACAGCAATCATTGAACACCCTGAAGTAAATACAGCAGTTGTTCTGACCATCGACAACCCCGAAACGGATCAACCGGAATCCCTCGTTGCTTATGTTGTACAAAACTGTAGCATTGATGAGGTTACATTGGCAAAAGAGCTGCGGATCCATCTCAAAGAACGGCTCCCTCATTACGCCATTCCAGCCACATTTATTACTATTCCCGAATTGCCGCTGCATGACGTTACCGGCAAACTTGATCGAAAAAAGCTCCCTTCACCAGCAAAGGCAAAAATCAAGACTTCCCCTCCCGGGCGTAAGAGTCCGCTGGAGCAGACCATACAAGGTATCTGGGAAGAAATACTACAGCTGGGAGCCGTCAATTCCGACGATAATTTTTTTGACCTTGGTGGCCATTCCCTACTGGCAATTCGGATGAGTGAATCATTATCAGAAAGACTTGGCGTTGAAGTTTCGGTGGTAGACACCTATGAATACCCGACGGTTAAAGCCCTGGCGGAATTTCTCGCTCCAAAGACTACTGCAAGACAAAGCTACCTCCAGACACAAGCGCATATCGCCAAACCAAGGAAAGATACTACACAATCCACTGACATAGCAATTATAGGTATGGCTTGTAAATTTCCCGGTGCAAAAGATGTTGATCAGTTCTGGGATAATTTGCAGCAGGGGATCTGCTCTATTCGCGAACTCCCTAAAGAGGAATTGGCGACAAAAGGCATCGAAGCATCGGTCATGAGAAACCCTGACTACAGAAAGATTGGTGCCCTTTTGGACAACGTAGAACTCTTTGAGCCGGGCTTCTGGGGTATCAGTAAAAAAGAAGCAACCTTGATGGATCCACAGCAACGGCTCTTCCTGGAATCATGCTACCATGCCATGGAAGATGCTGGTTATGCACCCGGCAGCAACGGTGAACGAACCGGTGTCTTTGGCGGCTGTTACTCCCCCACATACCTGTTGTATTACCTGCACGGTGGTGGCATGACAGATCCGACAGATCCGGGGGAATTTCACCTTACTGAAACAGGCAACGACAAAGATTATATTGCAACCCGCGTCTCATACCTGCTCAATCTGCGGGGACCGAGCATAACCGTGCAAACATCGTGTTCCACAGCGGCTGCAGTCGTCGCCTCGGCCTGTCAATCATTGATCGCAGGGCAGTGCAACATGGCAATTGCCGGTGCCTCAAGCATTACCTTTCCCCAGGGCGGATATCAATATGTGGAGGGACACATTAATTCCCACGATGGAGTCGTCCGTACATTTGATGCGGGCAGCAGCGGCACCATCCTCGGCGATGGTGTTGGCGTTATAGTGCTCAAGCGACTCTCTGATGCAATTGAGGCCGGAGACTCCATCACCGCAGTGATAAAGGGCTTTAGCATCAATAATGACGGCAACGCCAAGGCGGGGTATTCAGCGCCCAGTGTACAGGGCCAAAAAGAGATGATCCAGTTGGCCCAGGAAATGGCTGGGATTACAGCGGATACTATTTCGCTCATCGAAGCCCATGGAACAGGTACCCTCATCGGCGACCCCATTGAAGTAAGGGCGCTGACAGAGGTGTTCCGTCGAACAACAGCCCAAAAGGGCTTTTGTGCCCTCGGCTCAGTCAAACCAAACATAGGTCACAGTAACATTGCTGCAGGTATGGCGGGATTGATAAAAACTTCTCTCTGTCTGGGACACAAGAAGCTGGTTCCCTTGATCAATTTCGCTACACCCAACCCAGCCTTGAATATCGAAAAGAGTCCGTTTTATATCAACACGAACCTGCAGGACTGGACACCACCCCGCGAATCACCCCGCCGTGCAGGCGTAACCTGCCTGGGAATCGGCGGTACCAATTGCCACTTCATCCTGGAAGAAGCTCCTGCTTTACCGACAGCAGATATTGATGAAAGTTCCTATCAGCTGCTCACACTCTCCGCAAAGAGTGAAAAGTCACTGGAATTGAGCCGGCTCAATCTTATCGACCACCTCTCCCGCCACCCTGAAACGAATCTTGGCGACCTGGCTTACACCCTGCACGTTGGCCGGGACGCTTTTCGCCATCGGTTGGCCGTCGCCTGCCCGGACACAGACAGCGCTATAAAAAAACTGAAAACTGCTAAAATAACCAAAACCTTCGAAGCCCCAGCAAAACTTGTTTTCATGTTTCCCGGACAGGGGTCGCAGCATCCGAGAATGGGATACGGACTTTATCAGCATGTACCCGCATTCCGGAGCTATTTTGACCGGTGTGCTGAACTCTTTCAACCTCTGATCGATAGTGACCTTCGTTCTCTAATTTTTGCCAAGAGCGATTCGCCGGCTGCTAAACAGGCTTTCAGTTTTGCCTGCTACCTCCAACCGGCCATCTTCGCACTGCAATATTCACTTGCAAAAACATTGATTGAGTGGGGTCTGATCCCCGGGGCACTTATTGGCCACAGTATCGGCGAATATACTGCCGCCTGCATCGCAGGCATTATGACTCTGGAAGACACCATCAAGTTGATCGCTGCTCGAAGCTTTGCAATGGAAGAAGCACCGGAAGGGGCTATGCTGTCGGTCAACATGACAAAGGAAGAGGTCAAAACATATATTGGCACCAACGATAGACTGTCTCTGGCTGTCATTAATTCAGCAAAGGATATGGTTCTTTCCGGCCCTGTTGATACCGTTGCCAAGGCGGAAAAAGAATTGACACAGACCGGAACCATCTGCAGACGAGTCCATGTGACACGTGCGTTTCACTCCCCGATGATGAATGATGCTGCTGAAAAATTAGCTTCTACAGTCAATGGGATCAGCTTATCGCCACCCCAGATCCCCGTCGCCTCCAATGTCTCGGGCACCTGGCTGACAGAACAGCAGGCGCTGGACAAAGGGTACTGGGCAACGCATATGAAAAACAGAGTGCGTTTCGCCGATAATCTCCATACAATTCTTGAAGATTCCCCTGATATACTTCTGGAGGTCGGTTCACATACCATTTTACGACAGCTCGCAGGAAAGGTTGTCGGCCAGCGCAAGCAGGTGAAAAAACCAAATATTCTTTCCTGCCTGCAGCACCCTCTTGATGAGACAGCAGATATCGAAAGCTTTACAGAGGCGCTTTCCCAGTTATGGTGTGGTGGTTTTACTCCTGACTGGCATGTATTTCACTCCGGTCAGAAACTGTGCCGTATTCCTCTACCGGTTTATCCCTTTGATGGACAAGTTATCTGGAAAGACAACCGCAGCCAACCCTGGGCGAATACAGCGAACCATCTACCATCTGCAGAGCGCGCAGTCCGGACCATCTCGAACGCCAAGATCACTGACATCGCCAAGCGTGGATACATCCCGTCCTGGGCCCGTTCCTTTGCCCCCCATCGACATAATGAATCAGAGAAAGTTTTACCAATACTACCAATAACACCAATACGCTGGCTTCTGTTTGTGGAGGATGATTCAGAGACCTCACCAACACTCAGCTCACGGCTGGCAGGAACACTCGAAAACCTAGGTGATACGGTAACCCGGGTATATCGAAGTTACAAGCCCCTGTATGCAAACCGTAACGGAACCTATTACCTCAACCCAGCCCAACCCGATGACTATCAGCTCCTGTTTAAACAACTGGACAGTGAGGGATGCTACCCCCAGAGAATTGTCGATTTTTGGACTATAACCGGCAACAATCCTGAGCGAGGCTGCACCCTCAGCGACACCTACTATCATGCTTTGTCTCTGGCCCAGGCAGTCTCCGGCCAAAGACAGCTTGAGACCATAGATATCTGGCTGATTACCGACAAGACAGTTCAGGTAAACCGGGAAAGCACGATCCCGATTAAATCCACTCTCTTTGGCCCCTCCCTGGTTCTGCCCCAGGAAAATCCACACATAGCCTGCCGCCTCCTCGATGTAGAAGTTGCAGAAAACCCTAGCGGAACCAGTATCGACGAACTATCCATGCAACTGCTGCAGGAATGTAGAGCATTGCAGCCTTGCCCCGAACCCGTAGTCGCCTATCGCGGCCCCCATCGATGGGTGCAGCGATATGAGCCCGTTATTCTTGCTCCGGTTACCCAAAACTTTACCGGTCGCCTGCAACCAGGCGGTATCTATATAATAACAGGCGGTATGGGCCGAATTGGCCGAGCTCTCGCCGACCATTTGGGTCGACTGAAGGCAAAGATCGTGCTCACGACCAGGCATGATTTCCCGGGATGTCATCGTTGGGAAGAACTGGTGAAAGAAGGGAACAGTGACTCTAAGCTTCAGCAGGCAATCACCCGCCTGCTAAAGCTTGAAAATGGTGGGGCCGAGGTCATGGTCATGCGCACGAATATGAACAAACCCGATGAGGTCAAGCGATTGCTGTTGGCGACAGTACGGCGCTTTGGAGGTATCGATGGGATATTCCATGCAGCCGGTGTAGCCGATCTCAAGTATCTTCCTGAGGTAAATTATAAGATTTCCGAAGCAGAATTTGAACCAAAAATAACCGGTCTGTACAATCTCGAACACGCTATCGAGGATTGCCGAAAATTGACAGACAATGTTCCGGATTTTGTTTTCCTGTTTTCCTCGCTGGCGTCAATTCTCGGAGGTTACAGCATGACCGCCTATACGGCCGCCAACCGTGTTATGGACAGTTTTGCCCAACAGAATTCTGGCAATAACGGCGTAGCCTGGATTTGTGCGAACTGGGATGATTGGGATTTTGACTACACTAAGGAACAGGTTGCTGCATATGAACAGACGACCGCGAAATATGCCATGAGCCCTGAAGAAGGCCTCGAAACTATTGAACGAATTATTGCCACTCCCTCGGCCGTTCAGGTACTGGTTGCCACAAGAGAGCTGGAACCTCGTATTAAGCAGTGGCTACATCAGCAAGCGACGGACGGCTCACATCCTGCCTGCGCACCGAATTCTTGCACCACCAGATCGGCAGAAACAGTATCAGAACATTCTACGGTTGCTACCGCCCAAGCGTGTCAATCACACAACGGATTGAAGGAGACAACAGCAACAAAACCACTTCCAGAAAACAGCAATGACATTAATCTTGAGGAGGCCGTGCTGGATGTATATCGAAACCTGTTGGAACTTCCTGATATGAAAGCTGAAGACAATTTTTTCGATGTTGGCGGTGACAGCTTGCTGGCCAGCCAGATTCTGCTAAAACTGCGAAGAAGCCTCCCTGACCAAGGGAATGCCCTTAAATTGTCCTGTATTTTTGATTGCCCCTCGGTTCGGGAGATAACCGACTGGCTGAGGACACAGCAGCATTGACATACATACGTAAAGGTTAGAGATGTGAACACATAGGTAATCTCTTAATATCTCTCAGAGAATGGGAGGATGACACAACGACCCCATAGAGCCTATTTAGTGCCTTACTCCAGAATAACTGCAATAAAAAACAAGTAATCTGGAGACTGTATTGAAATTAAGAACTTAGAGTAATCGGCAGATAGTGAACGTAGTGAGACCTTCGAGGCACTTATCCAGCGATTCTAAAACAGTTTCCGACTAGTCGGGTTAGACATTAGGTGTTGATCAATGGTAGAGTAAAGTTCAAAGTCAATTATCCCAATGTATACCCCAAAAAGGCTGTCCTTATAAAACCCAAAAACAACATTACACACGTTTTCGTTTTTAATTGTGTAGTATTCACCGGGGTTTATGTAGTAAGCTATTTCACCTTTTTCATACAAAAATCCCAACTCTGGGTAGTGACTAACACCCCACAAGGGGGTATAAGTGCCTTGTGGGTAAAAGTAACTTCACGATTTCATAAAGAGTTCCTGAGTTTCTTGTTTTTTATGACAGAAGTTCAGGAGTAAGGCACTAATATCCTCTCCCCAAATGTAATCTAAAAAACCATCCTTTAGATCAGCAGCTAAACAGCTGACAGGTACAGCGAAAAGGCAAAAGCAGATTGATACGCCCAAAAAAAAGCTCTTCATGATTAATAACTTTGGATATAATTATCTTTAGTAAACGATGACATCGTAGAGGAAGGCTGTTTGACAGTCACTAGAGAGTTAACCTGCAACAAGAGCCGATAACTTCATGACTAAAACAAATCTGATCTTTCCCCGCTAGAGTGGGCAGTCAGTTAAGCCACATTTCTTATTTTCTCCAATTCCAACTCATATGTAGCACAGCCATTCCCGTTTTGGAATGCTGAACTTAAGTTTCGGCCCCTGTTTGAATAATAAATTCACAAGCTATCCAGTCGTTGCTTTGAAATGACAGAGCTAGCTAGGTTATCTTGAAGCAAACACCGTTCTTGATGCAGTTGAACCAGAAATTGGCCGCCAGTGAACTAGGTCGATAAAAGTGGATACCACTGCGGCCCATTGCTTTTTTGGTATAAAATGGTTCGAAATTTTTCTGATATCTTCATCGGGAATTCCCGAGCCAGTATCACGACAACTAACAACAACATATTCACCTCTTTCCAAGTATTGATTTGAGACAATGGGGTTTTCAATATATTGATTTCGGGTGGACACAACAATTTGCCCAACATTACTTATGGCCTCTGCCGCATTTGTTATCAGATTCATTAGACATTTCTTAATATGCCTATTCCTGGTCAGTTTTCAGATCTCACCACTATACCTGTAGCCTTAAACGTGTGATTTAAATTTAGAAAATATGATCGTGCCGAAGGCCATTCTTAATTTGCTTAGCCTAAGTTTTCACACCGTTGTGCTTCAGACCCTTCTACAGATTGCTCTGGTTGCAAGGTTTGCTGATATCGATGTTCTGGACTACCCTGTTTGATCAATTTCATCTGTTTTGATTCATTTGCAGTAGGACGCCGCGCGGATCTGCGTTTAGTGCAATTTGTTGTTGTGGCCTGACAATGCAGTACTCGTTATTTTGTTTCGGATGATAGATTTAGAAGATTATTTCCTAGGCTTTCATAAATATCTCGCCTGTGACCAATAGCCCAAACAACAACATATTTATTTTTAGCATCAACCTTATAAACGATGCGATATCGCATGAAACGGTAAGATCTAAAACCACTCAACTCAGCTTGCAGTTCCTTACCTAAGTCTGGGTTCTGCGAAAGCTCTTTAAGGGCTACTTTTGCAGCTTTTTTTATCTCAGGTGAAAATTTCTGTCCAAGCTCGTTTGCAAAAACTGTGATTTTGACTTGATAGTGCATTAAAATGCCTCGTCAAGATCAATTAAACGCCCCTCTTTTACGTCTTTTGCAGATCCTTTAAGTTGCCTCATCATTTCAGGATCGGCAAGAATATCTATAGTCTCTAGAAGCCCTTCAAATTTCCTCATAGACAACATGACAGCTTCGGGAACCCCGTTTTTTGTTATTGCAATAGTATCGTTTGTGTCACTTAGTTGCCTTACCATGTCCAGAAGCTTTGCTTTAGCTTGAGTGATCGGAACAAATGTTTCAATGGTTTGCATAGATTCATCCTCGTTGAATTACCCATATGGTCATTATAATAACTACATAAGCAAAACACAAGTTAGTAGTCATAATAATGACCTTTATTGCTCCAATCTTGGTCTAATTTAATATTTGGCAAAAATCATCTGTTTTAATTCAAAAAAGCTGATTTGATTTTTGTTACGTGGAGTACTTTCGACCAGTATAGCCCAAAAGTCACCGAGGGGAAGGGAAATACAAAGAAAACAAATGTGACAAAACATGCGGTAATTATTTGTAGAAGCACACTGTGCTAATCGGATCTACCGTGACCGCAAATCCGTCCACTTTTCATATGTTTTGCTCCAAAGGGTCCTAACATCTTTTCAAAAGGTAATATCAAATATTTTCTGAAAGCATCTGGGACGTGAGATTGTTTTTTCTTGTCAGGAAAACCTTGTTTTAAAAAGGACCAGTAAGACCTTTTACACTGTTAGGCTTTCGAGGCACCTT
>JAAELB010000693.1 GCA_024227155.1 Desulfobulbaceae bacterium | reverse complement strand
TGCCAATGCGGGTTCGGCTACTCTTGTTTTTGACATGGTTACACTCAGTGACAATGTTGCCATGTCTGGAGGAGGGATATCAAATGGGGGGCGAACATATCTGCAAAACAGTACGGTAAGTGGCAATAGAGCAGAGGGCAACGACTCCTTGGGTGGAGGGATCCACAATTTTCAAGTGTTGGAGCTTTTCCAAAGTACTGTAGCTGAAAATAGTGCGAGCAAGGGTGGTGGCATACACAATGAAAAAATTGCCTATCTCTTTAATGCCCTGGTTGCAAATAATGAGGGCGGCGACTGTTATCTCCTGGAAAAGCCCCATTCTTTTGGAAGTAATTTAGACAGCGATTCGAGTTGTCGGTTGGTTGGAAAATTTGGTGATATCTCAGGGGTGGAGCCTCGCCTTGGACCCTTGGCCGACTATGGTGGAACAACAAAAACACATCGGCTTATGCCGGGGAGCCCAGCAATAGATGCTGGAAAGACATATCTGAGTTTTTCTTCTGACCAGAGGGGACTTTTGAGACCCCAGGGGCAGGGATGGGATATCGGTGCTGTGGAATTCGAAGGATTTTCCATTGCCCCCATACTGTTCCCATTACTGTTAGATTGATTTGTGCTATTCTAACTTCTTGGTGAAGCGAATGGTGCTGATAGTGAGAAAGATCAGCGTGAATCCGATCAAATAATAGAGCTCAGGTAACAGCGTAATGAGTGACTGGTC
>JAAELB010000692.1 GCA_024227155.1 Desulfobulbaceae bacterium | reverse complement strand
TGCAGCAGCCAGGTGGAAATATACAGGAGAAGAAAGCCTCAGGGCACCTCTCTGTGGAAACTCCTCAATGCCTATTTTGTGGAATTTGAGGAGATCTATGATGAACTTTTCCAAAAGAAGTATGGGTTTTACCGGCCTGTAATCTCACGTGTGGTTCGGAAGTATCTTGAATGTGGTGATCTTCATCAAGGACTCGATGTCTCGCAAGCTCGCTTTATCGGCCAGAATAAAATGCCCCGATTGCCATCATCAAATGATCTTGGCATTTAGCTGTCGAGGGAGATGGTTCTGCCCATCCTGTCATAACAAAAAAGTAGTTCAGTTTGGCCATCATCTCAAAGAGACGGTTCTTTATCCCGTACCTCATAGGCAGTATGTCTTTTCCATTCCCAAGATACTGAGAAAGTTCTTTCTGTATGATCGTAAACTGTTGGGTAAACTCAGCCAGTGTGCAGCGAAAGCCTTAACTAAATTCTTCAAGATCACCCTTGGAAGGAAAACAGGAATACCGGGTATTGTCTTTGCAATACAGTCCTTCGGCGATTATGCCAGGTTTCATCCGCATCTTCATGCCCTGGTGGCTGACGGTCTCTTCCTGGAAAGCGGCTATTTTTTTGTCATGCCGGAGGCGGATTTGAGACCCTTACGTGAGCTCTTCCGAGCTCATGTACTCAAGATGTTGAAAAAGGAGGGGTTGATTAACGATACCTTCATCAAAATGCTTATGTCATGGCGGCATGTCTCCGGATTTAACGTGCATAATAAAGTGCGAATCAAAAAAGATGATGAGAAAGGTATGGAGAACCTTGCTCAGTACATCATCCGCAATACCTTTTCTCTGGAAAAACTAAAATACGACACAGGAGATTCTTCAGTTATTTACCGATCTAAGATGACGCACGGGAAAAACAAAAGAAACTTCCAGGTGTTTA
>JAAELB010000691.1 GCA_024227155.1 Desulfobulbaceae bacterium | reverse complement strand
TCATTGGAATCTCAAATGATTGATAAATGTCACTCAAGAGTTAGGCAGTCACCTTGAAAAGAACCATAGCATAGTACTCGTTAGGTGGTGGTGTAACCCATCCTTGTTATTTTTACTACTGAAATGTCACTTGTCATGACTATTTAGCCTTAAAGAGAAAAGCAGTTCCTATCACGAGTCTATCCAGAGTCATAGGCTACCCTTTCATTGTGTAAAATTACGGGGTGGGTTCATCATATCTCTTGCGCTCAGACTAGCCTTTAGCAGGCCGTTCAATCGGCAACGGGTTCTAAACACTGGCAACACGAAAAATAGGTTCAACAAGATCCACCCATGCTGTTTGGCAACAGGTTCAACAAGATTTTGAAAGTTGCTGGCAACAGATGAATTCAATTTGGCTCTTTCACAACTTCAAGGTGCCCACAAACTTTATATAAGACTTTTAAGGCATTCTAGGGTGCCCTAGACCATATCAGAGTGCCATTTTGACACTCAGGGCGGCCCATGGCTAAGGGCCCCAAATTGTAATGTCAGTCTTTAAAATCTTGTTGAACCTGTTGCCTGAATCTTGTTGAACCCTATAATTGGTGGTGCCAAAATCTTGTTGAACCTGTTGGCATTTTCGAATCTTGTTGAACCTGTTGCTGATTGAATGGCCTGTAGTATGGTGTATGAGTGTATGATGTATTTGTACACAATGTTTAGTTACCTTCTTAACATTCTTAAT
>JAAELB010000690.1 GCA_024227155.1 Desulfobulbaceae bacterium | reverse complement strand
AGAGCGGATTCGCAAAAGTATTGAAATTGACACGGTTGATGTAAATAATGGAGTTACAATAAGTGCAGGAGTTTGCCGCCACAAAAAAAACCAGAGTATTATTGAATTTATTTCAAAAACGGATGCAGCTCTGTATAAGGCAAAAAAGTGTGGCAGAAATTGTATTAAAAATAACTGAAACGTTACAATACTCACCGATAACCAGTCCAAAACTGAGAACAAGTGTCAATCTGACACTTTTGCTGAAAATTACGAGGGTAGAGATAATTATGATAAAGTCTCATTATAGTATAAGAAGCTCTTGAGAACTAAAGTAGAGCAGAGGTCGGGCGAGAAGGGCGATATTTTTTCGAACCGAAAAAAAAGAACAGGAGTCCTTAATGCCATTAGAAACAACCCAGAAACCTAACAGAAAACAGGTAAGTCAAAAGTTGAGGACTTCCCGAATGATATAAACAGGTACCCGAAAGACAAGATTGAGACATATATTGGGATTTCCAACTTGAGGCCAGGACTTTCACATCGTATTTATCTGGTATAGTCCGGGGGGCGTGGCAATCTTCTTGGCTTATTTGTTATCCACCACCGTTCAGGCAAGACAATTCTTGTGTCTGCAAAATTCAACATTAAGGGGGAGTATAGAAAATACACGGTGCCATCTCCCTTCTGTACTACTTGCCAATTAAAGTAGTAGCCCAGGAAATATTATAAAATGAGAGAAACAACGCGATGCGAAAATACCCTCATAACATCCCCACAGAAGGACCCGCTCGATATCAGTTACAGTATTTAGTCTGAAATTCATAAATGGGTTCGGCATCTGTTTTGATAGTTGAGGCATCTATGGCAAAAAATACCACCTTAGGATGATCAGAAGAGTCGGTTATGCAGTTTTACACTGCTTGATTTTTGTGTGTACCAATGTGTGTATTGTGCGAATCAGACTGACATGGCACTATTAGCAACCTGAAATTTAAAGGTAATAATATCAGTTTGGCTCCGACCTCCGCACCAATGCCAAGTACGAGGACGTTCTTTAAAGTCCATTTAAGCCCCAGCCTTTATAGGTTTGGGGCTTTTTTCTTGTCTTTTTTGTCCATGATCATCCAAGGCCGTCCTTAAAATTCTACGTAAGATAGAACACCGAGGATCACTCGAGATAGCTCGAAAGGTATTGCAACGTATGAATGCCGTTTTTCGCTATGCTATTCAAACAGGCCGGGCGACCTACAATCCGGCTGCCGACATGAAGGGTGTATTGAAAGCCAAGACTGTTGAGCATATGCCAGCCGTTTTTGATAAGGACCTGTCACAACTCCTCAAAGATATTACTTCAAATCCAAAAATTCATACTGTCACCAAATTAGCACTTCAATTCACGGCACTAACAGCTTGCCGCTCTGGTGAGGTTCGTAATGCTAGGTGGGATGAGATTCACCTGGATGTAAATGAATGGCATATTCCTGCAGAACGTATGAAAATGCGACGGTCCCATATTGTTCCACTCTCAAAACAAGCTATCGCTGTTTTGAGTAGAGCCGCTGTTCTTTTTGGTAAGGATGGTCTAATTTTCCCGAGTGTCCGTGATCAGGAAAAACCGATGTCT
>JAAELB010000689.1 GCA_024227155.1 Desulfobulbaceae bacterium | reverse complement strand
GGCAGCCTGGTTATCGCCTTTAATTTGGGCAAATTCAGATTCCATCATATATACAAAATGATAAGAATTAACAGGATAATGATCGTGCCATTTTCTCATCTGTTTATACTCTTTTTTCATACGCTTTAGAGCTTGACGCTGTACTGTCTTGCTCATTTTCGTATAAACGGTAGCATAAGTCAAAAAAGAGTAAAAGCTATACTCCATAATACTAGGTAATGCCATAACAGCTTTTTTGACCTTATCAATCTCTGGAATTAATTTTAATCCCTTTTGATAAGATTCATACAGATAGTAGAATTCCAGTTTTGCTAACCAAAGATATGCAATGCCAGGCAAATAGTTACGTTGGCGCATTGCAGCCAAACATTCATCCTCATTGAAATTGGAGTCACTTAAGCTGAATCGATCTTTTGTTAAGCCCATTAAATTAAGACGATAGCCTTGAAAAATTTTCCCATTGTCTATTGCATTCTGATATTTTGAGGCTATTATCTGCAAGTTTTCTTCGCCAAGCTTGCTAGCCTCCATTAAATTCAAATCAAAATTTCTTTTTGGTATCAGACAGCTTGCATATCCCACAAAGATCAAATCTCCTGATTGCAAGCCGGTTTCCATCGCTTCTTTAACGAATTGTAACGTTGTTTTCCAATGGTGGTTCCAATGGTGTATCATACTGCCGTAGAGAAAAAGAATGGTACAACGAAATTCCATATCATCCAGTTTTTTGTTGAGTTTTACCGCCAATTTCCCAAATTCATAAGAGGTTTTTAAATTTCCGAGAACTCCAGTCAAGAGAACGGCATACCCGATATAACTGTAGGCTGCTTCAGGGCTATTGCCAAAGCGTAAAGAGATATTTAGCCCTTTCAAAGCAATCATGATCCACAGGTTTTGAAATCCAAGCATATAGGCAGGGGTAGAGAGTTCTATCATAATTTTCATCGCGATTTGCTTTTCGGCATCCTCCATGAGAGGCATATCAATTAGACTTTCCACACTTCGCTTGCCTAAATTCCATTTTATCAGGCCAACTTCTTTCAGGATAGACAGGGTGCCTGGTTTTATACTCAGTTTAATCCCCAACAGTGATAACCCTTGAATTCCTGCCAGGACAGCCTCTTTATTTTCTCCTGAGAAAACATACTGGCGTACCAGCATTTGATAGATCTCGGCTCTCTCCAGCCTTGTTTTAGCCTTTTCAAGAAGGAGTTGCGTGATCTCTTCAGCAATTTCCAATTTTCTGCTTAAATAAGCGGTCTCAGCATATTCTTTATAGACTTCAAAACAGTGAGTATAAGATGAACCCCAGGCATTTTTTGGCAACAGCGCTTTGGCTGCTCTGGCATATTCAAAAGCAGGCCGAAAGGCATTTGATCTCGTTGCTTTTTTACTGGCCTGTAAATTCAAATGGGCGAGGCTTTCCAGTTCCTGTTCGTCTACTATGAGTTCTCTGCCCTCATTAAAATGGCGCACAATTTCAATAAACCTTTTCTCAGGCTTTTCTTCAGGTGTAGACCCAAGAAGAAGACGAGCAATCTTAATATGAATTTTTTTCTTTTCTTTTTCGTCCAGTAGGGAATAAGCAGCTTGCTGCACCCGATCGTGTTGGAACTTATAACTCACTCCAAAATCAAGTTCTTCCCGGTCTTGTTCCTGTAAATGCACCAGCCGATATTGATCGCTCAGGGGCATAATAATTCCCTCACTTATTGCCGGCAGTAAGGCTTCCCCGGTCACCTTAAGGGTCAGATCATCAATCAAGGCTAAGGTTTGTAAATCAAAATCGTTGCCAATGCAGGCGGCCTGTGGCAACACCCTTTGTGTTCTTGGTGGTAATTTTTTCACCTGCCCGATCATAAACTCTACCACATTATCGGTTACTTCCATCCGGGT
>JAAELB010000688.1 GCA_024227155.1 Desulfobulbaceae bacterium | reverse complement strand
TATTCCACTATCTTAATTTCGATATTGCTCAGTCTTTTAAGATATCGTGGACCGGTTAAAAAATCTTTGGCAGAGAACATATCAACCAGGCCACTGTCTCTGTAGACGGGTACGCCATCCCTTTCAAGCATCACCATTATTCCTTCCCCAACGGAAGTGTTAAAAATTTCCTGCCAGGAAAAAACGGTGGTGTAACCATCATCTGAGGAGGCGATAATAAACATTTTTTTGGTGTCGTTATGGTCTGTTATCAGTACTGGCGCCTTATTGATGATGTCAGAGAGTAAAACGCCCCGGAGTGTGCCCAGATGTCCCTTGGGTTCGCCGCTTCCGCAGGCGTGAAGAGAGCCGGATACTTCAAATGTGTCCATGGTTTTGAGTTCATCTATGTTGATTGTGCTTGTCTCTTTAACCCTGCCACTGATTGAAAATCCCTGGGTTTGTTCAGCATCTGTATTCTGATTGTTGGAAGCTGGTTCTGTTTGCATATGATCCTCTAAAGGGTTGTTGTCTTTTGGTAAATTGCTGGGTAGGTCTAATTTTAGTTTTGAAAAATAGCGAGTAGGATTCCGCCCTTGTGTTTGATAGTTCCACTCGTGTTTATGAGAACATTGCTTACACCAAGAGTTGAGCCAAAAGAAATGTCTTGTTCTGCAAGAGGGTACTCAAAGCCAATCAGGCTCACTTCCATTGCATCCCCTTGTAGAGGGAGCAGTGAAACCCGCTGCCCCTTTTTGCCATCGATGACGTTTGTCCCCGGATGTAAGATACGCATGGAGTTGTCATGGGATTCCAGGGTAATGGAAATGCTCTTATATTTACTATTGGCAAGCAAGAGGATATTGGCCAGGCTCATATCCCATCTTCCACCTAATGCTGCCAGAATATGTAATGAGGAGACATTTTCTTTAAGGGCGAAATCAACAGCGAGTTCGAGATCCGTTGCGTCTTTTCGAACGGGGTGGCGCTCTATGACAACCTTATTTTTACGGTAGGTTGCAAGGGTGACAGGGTCAATGGAGTCAAGATCACCAATGAGAATATCTGGGGTGATACCAAGTCTGGCGCAATGATTAGCTCCGCCGTCAGCTGCTATGATCAGATCGGCCGTAGCAGTGACATTGTGCACCCCATGCTGTTCTTCCAGTTCACCGTTGACAAATATAACAGCCCTCAAACTTTACCCCTTTTCTCTAAGATATTTGATCAGATAGGCATCCATTATAAGATGGACAATGTGGTGAATGACGCAGACAACAAGTGCTATTCCATATTCTGGAAAGAGGGATACCTGCATAATTACTGACAGGGGCAAAGTCTTTTGACCGCCCATAAAGATAACACTCTCTCTTCTTTTTTTGCCAACCTTGAAGTACGAAGTAAGAAAAAGTGCTGCCATTACAAGAACAAGATGGAAAGAAAAAACCGCAATGACCACAACCACTATTGAATCTAAGCCCGAGATTATGGCGGGGCGGCTACCGCATAGTGCCATCCACACAATTGCAAGGATTCCAAGTTGGTTACATGTGGATGTGTAGGGGAGAAACGGGTGGAGTCTGGAGGCGAATAGTCTGCGAATAATCATTCCCCCAAAAAGAGGGAGCAATACCAGGGTGGCAATCTTTATCATTATTGGCAGTTGCTCAATCTCAATTGTCCGTGCATCTCCAGCCAGGCCAAAGAGCAGGGAAAGGGCAATGGGAATTGTGATAACTGCTAGACCATTTGCAAGGATGGTGATAAGGAGTGAATGTGCCATGTTTCCCCCCGCACTTCCTGTCATAACAACGCCACTGCTAAGAGTGGTTGGCATTGCGGAAACCAGGAGAATACCAACTATAACCCCGGTTTCCATGGGCAGGAATGAAAAAAGAAAAGCAATTGCGGGGGAGATCAGAAAAATAAGAACAAGTGCCAGAAAAGTGCCCTTAACATCGGAGAGACCTTCCTTGATTTGCCTGGTATCGAGGGCGAGGCCGGAGAGGAAAAAGATAAGTACTATCACCCCATCCGGGCCCCTGTGATTTTTGAGCCAAACACCGGGGGCAACAAGAAGCCCTGAACTGTCGGCGACAACCATAATGGCAGTACATACCAGGCCCAGCATGAACCAGTTTTTTTTGATTAATTGTGTCATTCTTTATTGGGGATGTGCTGGTTCTGTTGTTAAAAGCCTATGATTTTTTCCAACCGTTTGATCTCTTTTTCGATTCTTTGTCTTTCTTTCGAACTGAGATCTGTTTGTTCCAGCTGTCTTTGTAGACCCAGGAGTATCATCTCTTCCCGGTATTCATTACAGGTGTATTGTTGAGAGGATGGGGCAGGCTTTTTTTTGTCCATTATCTTATGAATTGAAACCTTTGTTAAGCAGTAAGGGAGGCAAATTTTTCTACCCCGCTATAGAAAAACCAGCAGGAGAAGAGAATCAAAAACATTGCGCAACCGCCAATCAGACGCCTGTATATGGTGTCACTGAAGAAATGTCTACCCTTTGCGACACCAAAGGAAATCAAGGTATACCAGGCTAAATCGGCCAGAATATGTCCAAGAAAGAAAGCAAATATACCGATAATACCAAATTTCAATGAGTGCATAATGTAGCCGATACCAATGGATGCCCACCAGATCAGCCAATAGGGGTTTATTGCACTCAAGACAATCCCGGCAATGATCAGATTGTTTGATTTAGAATCGGTCCCATCTGTCTCAAGCTTTAGGCTTGGGAGTGAGCGTAGCATGGAGATTCCCATCCATAACAGCACGGAGCCACCCACTAAAGAAATGAAGATGAAAACATCATCTCGCACCAGCAGAGGAGCAAGGCCAGCCATTAGGGCAAGAATCAGTACGAGCTCAAGGATGCCATGGCCCAAAATCATCAAAGGTCCGGCAGATGCTCCACGGCGACTACTCTCGGTCACAGTGACCGTCAATAATGGCCCGGGCATCAGAGCACCGGAAAGGGCGATAATAAACGATGTACAAAATATTGTGATAAATGAAAATTCCATGGCAGAAACTATAATGGTTTGCTTGGTAATTCACAATAGTGGATCTGTTATTCACTTACAGGGATAGGGACCAGTGAGGAAGTGGTGACAAGAAGCTTGATTTTTTCTCCAGGTTCAGGGGGGGGCGGAGAAAGGGCAAGGTCAAAAGTGAGATCTATTTCGTTCACCGTGACAGAGACTTTATAGGAGCTACCCAGGTAGTATTTGGCTGTTACTTTTCCACAAAGAGAAATGTGATGGCCTTCTTCAGGGGCAGATTTTTCTGTTTCAAGGCGTGCTCCTTCCGGGCGAATAAGCAGAATTGCTTCTCCTTTACCTTTGCCCTTTGGGACTGTCGTGGCTTGTTCTTCCTGGCTGGTTACGCTGAACTGACCCAGGCGGGAGTGAAAAATGTTTTTTGTGTTGTCGAGTGTACCATCCAGCAAATTGGAAAAGCCCAGGAATTTTGCAATCTCCCTGTTGGCCGGATACCTGTAGAGTTGTTCAGGGCTGTCAAACTGGCCAAGTTTACCGCTCTGCAGGACTGCGATTTTATCAGCAACGCTGAACGCTTCAACCTGATCGTGGGTGACGAACACCGCTGTTACTCCAATGGATTTAAGGATCTGCCTGATTTCCATGGTCAAACGATCCCGGAGGGTCCTGTCCAGTGACCCAAGAGGTTCATCAAGGAGGAGCAGTCGAGGCTCGGGCGCCAGGCTTCTCGCGAGAGCGACCCGTTGTTGTTCGCCTCCTGAGAGCTCATCAATTCTTCTCGTACCAAATCCGGAAAGGCCGACGAGGTCCAGCATCTTTTTCACCTGGGCTCGCTTTTGCTCTGCAGGAAGCTTTTTCATCTCCAGACCAAAGGCGATATTTTCCGCAACATTCTTGTGGGGGAAGAGCGCATATTCCTGGAACATCATGCCAAAACCACGCTTATGGGGTGGGGTTGCGTAAATGTCGTTTCCGTCAAAGGAGATGGTGCCTGACTGTCCCTGCTCCAGCCCCGCGATAAGGCGCAAAAGTGTTGTTTTACCTGAGCCGGATCGGCCAAGCAGACAGAGGATATCCCCTTTTTTTAAGGAGAAACTAACGTTTTGCAAGAGTGGTTTGCCTGCATAACTGTTGCTAAGCTGTGATACTTCTAAGATTTTATCAGTTGCCTTGGACATGGAATATATCTTTATTATTTAAAAAGGGAGGTTGCGCCGTTTTTTGCTGCAGGGATAGTCCCGGTCGTACCCCGCTTTTCGAACCTGCTGAAAATCAAAAAGCTTGAGCATGTCACCAGCATCAGAATTGTGGACATTGCCATTGCCTGGCCATAGTTCATGTCTCCCGGTTGGCTTAGAAAGCGAAAAATGGCAACCGGCATGGTTGGTGTGTGTGGGCGTGTGACAAAAGCGGATGCACCAAATTCCCCCATGCTGATAGAAAATGCAAAAATGGCAGCTACCAGTAGAGCGCGGCGTATCAGTGGCAGGTCGACTTGGCGAAATACCGTTGCAGGGGATGCCCCTAACAGGGTTGCAGTTTCGCGCAGGCTCTTGGGGATTAATCGCATACTCGGCAGGATACAGCGGACAACAAAGGGGAAGGCTACCAGTGAGTGGGCGATGGGGATGATTGCTAGTGAATCTCTTAGGTTAAGCGGAGGTTTATTCAACGTGATAATATAGCCAAAACCCAGCGTAACTGCTGAAGTCGCCAGCGGCAGCATAATAATAGCATCCCATAGTGATGAGCTTTTATTGCCACCTTTTGCGATGAAATTAGACGCCAGAAGACCAAGTATCAGCGAGATCAACATTGCAGCTACCGCAAAGCCCATAGAATTTTTCACAGCATTAATTGGTTCGACAAAGAAAACAGATGTGGACTGGGAAGAAAAGAGAGCAATATAGTAACTGAGTGTGAAACCGTTTTCCCCGGTAAATGACCTTAGTAGCAGGGCTAAAAGGGGAGCGACCAGTAAGGCCCACATAAACAAGAGGTTTGAGCTGAGAAATAGTTTTTGTCCCGGGGATTGAGTTGTTTCCTGGAGAGCATCCACAGGAGTTGAAAAAAATGAAACTTTGGATTTTTTACTGAGATGGGCATGGAGCCACATAAGCATAAAATTAAAGCCGATTTGTACAAGTGACAGTGTTGCTGCCATGGGCAGGTTAAAAAGTTGGATTGCCTGGCGATAAATTTCAACCTCAAGGGTGGCGTATCCCGGTCCACCAAGGATCAGGATCACCCCAAAACTCGTAAAACAAAAGATGAAAACCAGAAGAGCTGCAGAGCCAATCGCCGGCATTAGCAGGGGGAGGGTGATTGTACGAAAAGCCGTCCATGGAGATGCCCCTAACATTCGCGCGGCCCCGACCACCTTTGAATCGATACCGCTCCAGTAACTGCTGACAATGCGTACCACCAGGGTGTAGTTGTAGAAGACATGGGCCAGCAGGAAAAAAGTGACAGTTTGCTCGATATCTATTGGGGGGTGAGGGAGATCGAAGAGTGTGACCATCCAATTATTGAGCAACCCATTTTTACCGAGCAGGGCACGAAATGCTGCGGCTGTGACTACGGTGGGCATAACAAATGGTACTACCATCAATGCTTCAAGGAGGTTTCTTCCGGCAAATCTAAATTTTGCAAAAACATAGGCTCCCGGGATGGCGAGTACAACAGTTAAAGCCGTTGACAGCAGCGCCTGCCAGATGGTGAACCAGAGTATTCGGCCATAGATGGGGCTGGAGAATAATCTGTCGATTTTTTCAAGTTGAAAGTTGCCATCTTTGAAAAAGCTCAGGAGGACAATTTTTGCCAGGGGGTAAAAATAGAAGAGCAGTAAAAAAATGAGTGGTACTGAAAACAGTAACCATCTGAGTTTGGTTGTTTTTGTGCTCATTATCTATTACTCATAAAATCAGCTGGCCAACCCAGTTTTTTGAAAACGTGGAGCCATTGCCTGTCAAAATCGACTTCAATTGAGATTTTTTCCAAGGTAAGCGGATGACAAAAATCGAGATGTTTTGCAATTAACATTAGGCGTTTGAAGCCAAAAAACTCTCTGAAAAATGGATTCTGCTTATTATCACCATAGTTAATATCACCAATAACAGGGTGACGTAGATGAGCTAAGTGTCGTCTGATCTGATGCCTGCGGCCGGTGGAGGGTTGGAGTTTTACCAATGAGTATCGAACAGTGTCAAATTTACCCACCGGAAAGGGCAGGGATGCAGTCAATAATGACTGATAGGCGGTTTGAGCCAGTTGGGGGTCTTTGTTCCGACTGACGTTTTTATCCCCCAGCTTATCCAGCTTTTCTTTCAGTGGGTAGTCTATGATATCACTGCCCAACAGATGGCCACGGGTTAAGGCATAGTAGGTTTTATTAATGGTTTTACTGGTAAAGGCTTGCCCCATTAAGCGCGCAACCTCAGCACTTAGGGCAAAGAGTAAAACTCCGGAGGTTGGTCTGTCCAGCCGGTGCACGGGGTAAACATACTTGCCAATCTGGTCACGCGTTAACTGTAAGGCAAAGTATATTTCATCTTTATCCATAAAGCTCCGGTGCACAAATAATCCGGCCGGCTTGTTGACCGCAACTAAATGATCATCCTGGTACAATATCTGAAGTGTTGGCTTTTCCTTAATCACCTGGCCTGTATCGTCAGGCCAGGTTGGTCCGGTTAAATGATTCATCGCGCTCAGAAAGTTACAGTTTCTTTGTTATCTGAGGACGGTGTTTGTCCACGCCTCGATCCAGGCATCTCGCATCTTTTCAATAGCTGCGGGGGACACCTCTGCAGGTTTTGTGGCCACAGTGGCATGTTTTACAAAAACTTCGGGAAGTTTGGCCTCCTGATTTGCAGGGAAAACAAACATCTGTAGTGGGATGTCCTCCTGAAGGGGCCTCGCGAGCATGAAATCGACAAGTTTTTCAGCAAGATCCACGTCTTTCGTACCTTTAAGGATACCGATGAACTCAATTTGTCGGAAGGCAGAATTATCTGTAACTACTGCCGCTGTTGGCGCCTCAGTAATGGGAGTCTCGGAATAGAAAACCGCAGCAGGAGGACTGGTCGCGTAGCTGACCACGATGGGGCGGTCGCCTTTGGATGCAGCAGTAAAATGGCCAAAATAAGCATCTTCCCAGCCCCCCGCTATTATCACGTCGTTGTCACGGAGTTTTTTCCAGTAGTCGAGATACCCGTCTTCGCCAAACCGTCCTATGGTTGCTAGAAGAAAAGCCATTCCAGGCGATGAAGTAGCAGGGTTTTCCACAACAGTGAGTCCTTTGTATTCCGGTTTGATGAGGTCTCTAAGATCCTGAGGTGGAGTGAGTGAATTTTTCTTGAACCACACTTTGTCGTAGTTGAGGCAGACATCGCCAAAGTCCACAGGAAGAAGACGATTTTCAGGGTCAAGTTTCAGAGCAGCTGGGATCTTGTCCAAAAGCGGTGAATTATATGGCCTGAAGATGTCAGCCTCAATGGCACGGGAAAAAAAGGTGTTATCGACACCAAAGAACACATCGGCCAGGGGATTTTCTTTTGAGAGAATAGCTTGAATGAGGGCGGCCCCCGCATCGCCTGCTTTTAAAAAGCGGACTTTGGCATCATTTTCCTTTTCAAAAAGAGCAATAACATCCCTGCTCACATTGAAACTGTCATGGGTCATGAGGGTGATATTTTTTTCTGCCATGGACGATGTTGCAAAAAGAGTAAGCGATATCGCCAGACTCCCGGCGAGGGTTAGTAATCGGTTCATTAGATCTCCTGTGGGTGTGAGAAAAAAGGGAGCAATTTGGACTAGCCCCGGTAAACGGGAAGTATGCCGGGTGCGTAATAGCAAAGGAGGGAGAATACAACATGATGAAACAAAAGCACACTGTTATGTGTGCTTTCGTTCCTTACTTCCATCTAAGTACCTTCAACTATAGCTAGAATGTTCTGTCTCTGAAAAAATATTGGAATCCAAAACCTCCACTTACAGTGGAGGACTCTAAAAGGTTCTACCGATCCGGGGTTAGGGGAAATAAGTCAAATTCTCCGGTGATATCCTCGCCGAAAGGTGAGTAGGGAAGATGGTTTTATTCTCAAGATCGAAGTCTGGATTCCCGCTAAAAACATGCGGGAATGACAGCAGCGGTGGCCGATTTTGTCATACCCGAGGTCGTTATCGGGTATCCAGTAAAAACCATCTGTTATTGAGCATACCCCTCAGAGCCATGGGCATATTCAATGCCATTTATTGTATGACAACAGGGGATTGATTGTACATGTCATCCCCGAACGTTTTTATCGGGGATCCAGTAGTTATTTTACCACCACTTTTGGAGAAGTTACAAGCTAAGCTGTTAACTATTTAAAATTTAAGGTTTTATATATTTAGTAAACACAATGAAAAAGACGATTCCCAATATACAATAAGCAAATAGTCCAACAAAAAAGGCTGGTGACAATTTTTGAGATAGCGGAAGACGGGAAATAAAACCCGATTTCCCTAAGGTGCTAATTTGATATTGGCAATTATTACATGTGTACTTTAACGGTTTTCCTATGACAAAGAAGCCCAGAGGAGTTCCGATTGGAATGGCATATTGCCACCATCGAAAAATCGGTTCTAAAAAACCTTCATTACATTCAGGACATTGCGAGAACTTAGCTCCATCCAGTTTTTGCCTGTTTGGATCTTTACCTAATCCGATCAAGCCAGGCTTTCTGGTTCTTATATAATACCAAAGGATTAGTATTATAATTATCCAGATCAATATTAGTAATTCAGGATGATCCATTTTTTACCTTAAGAATACCGGATAGGCAGGAAGCCTCTCCGCTTCCGACCCTTCTCAGAACCGTACGAGCGAGTTTCGCTGCATACGGTTCAAGCACTTGAGAAGACCTGCTGAGGAGTCCGCGGTCGTTAATTTATTGATTATACAAGGCGTATCTTACTTGCCTTGTTCTACATTGCCCAGACAACCACAATTAACCTTGCCTTGCATGTAGGTGTGGCAAGTGACATGTTGTTCATACCGGCCAACGTCCCCTCGTTCACAGGGTTGGCTTGAGCAAATTGTTGGCTTTAAATCTGCCTTACATTTGATTAAAAAATAGTTGTCATCTGTTCCTAAACATAATTATCAATCAATTGATAAAACAAGAATAGAGCAACATTGTCAGACTACTCAACGTTTGCGTTTTTTACTGTTTTTCTTGCGAGAAGCTTTGACAATCTTTCTCTTTTGTTTCTTTTTTCCTTTTGTTTTTTTCGATGATGGAGATGCGGGATTAAAATCAAAAGCCTTTCCGGTTGGCGTTGAAGGTATGCCGTTCTGCCCTTCCAGTATGTCTTTATTGTATATTTGCATAAATTCGTTCATCCATTTGAGGAAGAGTCACTCCAATATAATCAAATCCATAATGTATTAGCTGGACAATCCAAAATCCCATTCCAGGATTTGCTTTAATTTGCTCTTTACCCTCGGATGAAAGGGCAAATTCTTCTAAAACAGAGTCTTGATATTTTGTCAGTGCCTCTTCCGACTCATAACTTCCATCATATTCTACTTCATCAAGCTGATTAATATTAAAGCTCATTGTAATTTCACCATTTATCTGAGATTTATATGGTCACAGTACTCAATATGACAATTAAAATTTCGAATTATTGTTTAACGAAAAGCCGAGGAAAAGTTCACTGGCGGCCTTTCAAAACGAAAGAAGTCAGTTAACATGATTGATTAAAAAACCCACAGCTGAAAATTCAGCAGCACCGTAAAACCCGTCCTCGTTAAACGCTTGGTGTGCGCCTGGCATGTGCGTGAACTAATGGGGTTAAAATCCCCTGTGTGTGATCCTGTGTTAAGTCATCTGCTTAACATGAAATACTAACCAATGGCAAGGTCGTTAACTGAAGTGCAGGGTCAGGTATTGAAATATACTAACCCCGATAAACGGGAAATAAGTCGGGATAAGTGCCTCGAAGGTCTCGCTGCTCTTGCTATCTGAAGATTACTTTAAGTTCCTAATTTCAGTACAGTCTCCAGATTACTCGGAGTCTGCACTTATATGTGACTGGTGGGGAAGGCAAAACGGTGTGTTGCCCTATCGCGAGTGGCGCACCGGATCCGCGGAGTCATAGAACTGGTGCATGTACGCAAGCTCTTTGCACGGAAACCGGGAGATCCCAGGGGTGACCGACTGAGGAATCCAGTCGGCCAGGTCGGGGAAGGTCAATGGCCGAACGCTCGATATGTAAGCGCCTGGGAAGTCGGACGAAGGAATAGTATCGATGAAGCAAATGAATAAAGGTGTTCAACCGGCGATACTGCGACCAACCACCGGCGGAATTTGTGGAGAAAAGTCCTTCGGCCAAGGGGATGTGTCCAGACGACGGTGACCAGCACACAGTAGCTGGAATCAGCTTCGAACGGACTGGACAGAGTACGAGAAACAAGCGAAGCAGTGTATTCCCTCTGCGTGGGTCTTTGTATAATTCACCCGATTCAATGTTTCTGCGTCTGACCTGAGGCAGGAGTCCAGTGCGGTAGTTCCGCATGCTTGGGATCTGTACGGGGGGGGCGGGCAACCGGTATCCCTACCGTGACTTGAAATATAATAATTACTATATTTCAAGACCCCGTCGCCTTTTCACCAAGAGTCAAAAGTAGATCTGACCCCTTGTCTATTTTTGTTTCGACCCCTTTGTTTCCTTTATTTTTTTGGTGGTACCTGAATGATGGGTCTCTTACTCAGATTTATTTGCCTTCAAACTGTTCTTTCAAAAAGTAAAAAAATACCCGGAAGTGACAAGGTCACTCTAAACTTCCGGGAACGAGTATATTACTTCTCATATTCAATTAAAAAACGATAGTACAAAACTGACCATGCCCCACCTGCCCCATTGTGCAGCCCTACGCTAATCCCATATGAGTGTGTGGAATTATCTACGTTGTAATTTACTGTTTCTGAGAGTTGAACATCACCTTCTGTATCTTCACCAGGGCCACCAGTTGACATGGTGGAAATAACTGTCACACTATTATTACCTAGCCTTACTAAAGCCGCCTCAACATAGCCCCCAAACTCTCCCCCTGAATTATCATTAGCCACAAGGGTTGCACTTGTGATGGTTGCATTGTGAGGTAAAAGGACAGGCGCGTAAAAGACTGCCTTAGAAGCAGCGCCAGTTCCCATATAGGCACCATTCGTACTGTACGAGACACTATCATCTTTAGGAAGCAAAGCAGAAGGCGGAATAGATACATACCCTGTAGTCGGTGTAGTTACGTTTTCACTGACAAATGGAATAACAACGACCTTGTTGGCGGCCAATGTGACTGAATACCCTACAAACACAGTGAAGATCACACTAGTTAAGAAGACTTTAAAAAAAATCGCATTTTTCATGATTCTCCCTCCAGGCTGATAAGAATTCGTTTTTTCAGGCAGGCCTAAAAAATGGGTCAGCCTAGCCCAATCCTTTTGTAAGTACATACTAATTCTAACCTACCAACTCCATAGTGGCAACATTTTCATCTATCGCAAGAGTGTAGGATCAGGTCTTGAAAAATTTAAATTATTACATTTCAAGACCAGACCCTGTCGCTCGTGCTTGTTAGCCTGTCTTTTACTGCTCAACATGTTTGTTAAATTGACTAAAGAAAAATTCCCTTATAGGTTCTATTTCAATTAACAACTCATGACCTGGGAGAATGTTATTTTCAGTTGGAACACTTAAAATAGAGCAGTTATTTGATAATTCACAGAACTCATCTTGACCTGCTGGGTCAACTGCATTGTCAGGATTAGCACGTATTATAATAGTTGGAGTATTTAGTTTTTTTGCTGATTCCATAGTTATGTCTGTCGAATCAAAGGCTGCATTAAGCCAATTGCTTGTTGGACATGCCAAGCGTAGGTCTGGCTTTTCAGCCCCGTTAGCATTAATACTAGATTCTATTAGACAGTTAATTTCGGCCATCTTTTTAAAGTCATTAGAATATTTTTTTGTTTCATCAGCGTCCAATAATTCTGTTTCATCTATATGCGATGCGCCAATAAGATCGCACGAACTTCTTTTATCAAATTCATTTTCCCATGTTGAAGTTTTCGACAAAACACATGAATCACCTGCGAAAAACTGTTTAATCTCATTTCCGACGCGCAACCAAAAAGAATCACCTGGGATTTTTAATAATGGGGAGCTTAATACAGCATAATCAAATGGGACTTTATTATCTTGCAACAAATATCGCAATGCAATTTGACCTCCCATTGAGTGAGCAAGTAAAACCTTTTTACCTTTCTTCTCATTTAGCCTGATGACTCTATCAATAAAGTAATTAGCATCAATTAAATATTTATCAAAGGTGTCTATATCATGCTTTTGTTTGTTGTTTAGATTGCGCCCTGACAACCCTTGCCCCCACCAATCTAATGACCAAACTTCATACCCAGAATTTATAAGGTCTTTATACGTATAAATATTTCTTTCTATAAACTCAGTTCGACCATTAAAGTGAACTACTGTACCAAGTGTTTCTCCCTCTGGCTTCCAATGTGCATACCTAATCCTATTATTATCAAAATAGTTTAAAACTACAGGGATAGGCCATGATTCCAATTTATACCTTTTAGAAAATTCAATAAAACCATCTCTTGTACCATCGTATTTCGGTGTTTTATACTCGGAATTTAACGCAGTACTTGATGGTTTGTTATCTGAAGCACAAGAAGTGGCAAAAAAAGATAAAATAATGTAAACAAATAATTTTCCATAATTTTTCATTGTATTTTCCTCTTTATATTAACTATAAGCCTAACCCGACTAGTCGGGTTAGAGATAAGTGAAATATTTAGTGTCATCGATACCAATAATATGCAGTCACCTTAAAATGGTAAAAATGGCTATAATAGAAAGTTGCTGTTAATTGAAAACCTTCCCTTCCTTCTGAAACTCTCGCTCTATACCTGCTTTGAGAGAATCAGCAGTAATAGCTGTTGCATTGTTCACGAGAGCATCTAAACAGCAGAATTGAATCACATTGACAATATTTGCTCCGCTGAGCTCATATTTTTTTGCAATCAGACGTAACTCATTGATTGATGGAATATCCAGCTGTTGTCCTGGTAGTAGTGCTTTTTGCCATATGGCGAGTCGCTCGTCCGGGCCGGGTAAGGGGAAATAGATGACGGATTGAAAACGCCTGATAAAGGCTTCGTCGATATTCGATCTATAATTGGAGGCAAGGATTACAAGGCCGTCGTGATTTTCAATACGTTGTAACAGGTAGGCCACCTCCTGATTGGCATATTTGTCATGGGCATCCCTGATATTTGTGCGTTTGCCGAAAAGAGAGTCTGCTTCGTCAAAAAAGAGAATCCAATCTTTGTTTTCTGCACGTTCAAACAACTGTGAAAGATTTTTTTCTGTTTCACCAATAAATTTCGAGACCACCATAGAGAGGTCTATACGAAAAACATCTTTGTTTGTCTTTTTACCAAGGACAAGGGCCGCAAGGGTTTTACCGGTGCCAGGAGGTCCATGGAACAAAACCCGGTAGCCCGGTTTGAGCCAGCGCTGCATCTCCCATTCACGCATTATTACCTTCTGCCAGCGAATCCAGTTTTCCAGTTCTAAAAGTTGATTGGCGGTGGCCTTTGCCAGTATCAGTTCATCATCATTGAGTTCGGTGCTGATATATTCCGCCGGAAAATCCATAGACATCTGGGGCCGTAAAAATCTGCCGTGGATAAAGCGCTCCAGGTAATCCCTGGCCATGACTATTTTAGCGGAAAAGAGCGGTTCTCCCGGTTCCGGCTCTTCTAACCAGAGGATTTTTTTTCGGGCAAAGAGGTGCTCGGAGCCGAAGAGTTTTAAAAGCTCAAAGCGGCGGTGGAGGTTGTCCCCGGCAAGAATGAACAGGGCAGTCTCACCCGTGGGCAGAAAACAGCGGGACTGTTTGCCACGGGTGCCGCCGATCTGGGGAAAGTCGCCAGCCTCTGAAAGATGCTGGTTTATGAGTGAGTCGAAAAGATCGAGTCGTACATGGGGAGCAAGTGCCAATAAGACAACTACTATTTCTTCAGGTGACAGTCTGTTTTCCCGGATGAATATGGATAGTTCCGAGTCATCTTTGACCGAGACCAGTTTTTGGATATCGCCCAATTTGGGTGGTTGCTGGCCCTGCTCAAAATATTGCCTAAGCCGCTGCCGCAAAACATCAGAGAGGAACTTTAAATACTGGTTGACCGCAAGCGCGTTATTTTCAGGTGAGATCATATGTGTGATTCTTGCCCGGTTCTCTGGTTATTAGTGCCTTAGAAATTCATTCGAAGTCTTTGCTTATCTGTTGTTTTTATGAATGAATTTTGTGAAGGCACTTATCCCGTCTTATTGTCCCGTCTAACGGGGTTGGTTCGTTTGTTGGTCCTTATCTTCCTGTCCTTCAGTTTGTCGCATTACCGGCAGGTTGTCTTTTTTTTCCTCGTCTGCACCCATGGACTGGACAGTATCTTTCTGCTCTTCAGACTCAGCATTGCCCATAGTCTGAACCGTTTCTTCAGTCTCTTCTGGTCCTGACTGCTTTTGAAAAAATGGCTTTTCACCGTTGCGTTGTACCTGTTTACTGCCCGGTGTGAAAAATGGTTGTGACGATTTCTTCTGCAATTGGTGTTGAAGGTGGCGTCTGGCTTGTCGTTTCATCGGAATTTCCTAGGGAAGTGCCTTCAGCAATTCTTCTGCCTTTGGCTGGTAATCTGTATTGTTTGTTGCAATGGTCTGCTTGATGAGGTGTCGCGCTGTTTCAATCTCCCCGCTCTGCAGCAGAATCCCTCCTTTGTAATAAAGGGCTTTGGCGTTATTCGGCTCCTGCTCGAGTGTAAGGTTGAAATGTTCAAGTGCTGCTTCAGCATCCCCGGCGGAAAGTTCAATCACCGCAAGGTTGTTTCGCGCCTCTATATGATCCGGAGACAGGAGGAGGATGCGTCGAAGTTCGGCAACCGCCTCTCCGCTTTGC
>JAAELB010000687.1 GCA_024227155.1 Desulfobulbaceae bacterium | reverse complement strand
CTTATCATTTGAAGAATCAAAGAAAATGTAAAAGATGTTCGCAAGGCTCCTGGGTATTGCTTATAACTTAAAAAGACCCTATGCATATTGATTATTTTTTTTCCAACTCGATTTCTGGAAAAAAAAGGAACTTTTGCCTCGATAATATCGGGCAAAGGTTCCCAAAAAGCAACATAAGCGCCTAACAAAGTGCACGCGACTAGCACCAACACCAGATATATTAACGAATTGTTAAAAAGAGAGCTATAAACCAACAGACTAGTAACACATAGAAACAGAAGGGAAAAAAGCCCCATCATTCTGTCAACAACAACAGAGGCTGCTGCGAGTTCTGGATTAGATATATTTCTTGAGAGGTAAACGCCTCTCACCACATCAGTACCCAAGCTCGAAGGTAAAAAGAGGCCCCAGAACGCGCCAATATTAGAAATGCAGAAAAGCGTCCAAAGCGATATTTTCTCTCCTTTAAGACTTAAAAGGAAGCGCCATTTATAAACTGACCAAAGGCGCTCCACCCAAAGAAGTACAAAAGTAAACATCATTAATACATAATCTGCACGTGTAATGGTGCCGAAAAAATTCTCCCAATTAACTCCAGCGGCTATAAAAACTACGATGGAGATGCTTACTGCCAGTTTTGCAAAATGGCGAGCTATAGGAGATTTAAAAAAAGAAACCATTTACGGTTTTCGATTCTTTTTAATTGTAGCCGGAACCCCGGCAGCAATACTGTATGCAGGAATAGCAGATCTAACAACTGCTCCACTTCCGATTATACAGTCCCGCCCTATGGTAGAACCATCCTGAACCAAAACACCGCCACCAAGCCAACAGTTATTCTCTATTTCAATTCCTCTAACTATCTGCCCCTGACTAAGTATAGGTACATCGAGTCTATCAAACTGATGATCCCCACCACCAATAATGTAGCAGTATGCGCCAAACAATACATACTCACCAATTTTCACATCCCTCGCCGATTGTATAAAACAATTCATAGCGATATTGGTGTTGTTCCCAATAAAGATATCCCCATTCTTGCAGCTTAAAGAAGTCATACGACCAATAATCACGTTACAGCCTATACGAATACCATCATTATTTTTCCCTTTAGCATCAAGAACTGTATAGTCATCAAAAACAGTATTATCCCCTATCTTAATTTTGTGGGGATGTCTTATAGTCATTGAACGACCAAACACAACTTTTTCACCCACTGATGCGAAAAGAAATGGGTATAATTTGCTTCTCAACAACAACCCAACTGCTCCTGGGATTGGCCCTATAAAGCAAATCAATATTTCGTACAACAACAGTCGAAAAAAACCTTGTTCTCCAACAACAAGATTTTTATATTTCTGCAGAGACGATTTTTTATTATCAGTTAGTTCGGCCTGCAATGCTGTCTTCCCTTCAGCAGCCTGATCACCGGTAAAAATCTCTGCGGCTTTCTCCTCTTTTTTCATAACCACCCTTCCGCTTCATACCAGTCAATTGTTCTTTTGATAGACTCTTTCAAAGAAACTTTTGGTTTATAGCCAAGTTGTTTTTTCACCTTATCAACACTAAACGCTCTATTATTCTGGAAAAAACTAACCCTTCGCCTATGCAGAGGAGGTTCTAGGCCAAAAGGCACGCAAACGGCTTCACATACTGATGCCATTAACAGAACAGGTTGCAGTGGAATTCTTATAGACGGTGCCTTTACTCCCAGCTGGTCGGCTATAATTGTAAAAAGATCTTCCAAACGAACATATTCATCTCCACCAATAATAAACACCTCTCCATATGCTTTTTCATTACCAAGACAGAGAATAAAACCATCTACGACATCTTCAATATATGCTGGTTGGAAATAGGCATCACATGGCCCTATTTTTATAAATTTATTCTTTTTTATCATGCTAAATAGTTTTAGCATTCGCTTATCGCCTGGTCCGATAAGCGAAATTGGCCGGATGACAGTTACATGTACATCACTTTCCCGAGAAAACTCACGCACCTCAAGTTCAGCTTCCAATTTGGTCTGTTGATACAGGTCACCCGGATTATAGTCAGTTTCTTCTATCGCTGGAATTTCTTTAACACTTCCATGTACTCCAATTGTTGAACAGTGAACAAGTTGCTTAACGCTATTATTCCTACAGGCACAAATTACATTCCGTGTACCTTCTACATTTATGGCATGTGCTTCATCTTTATCAGACCCACCATGACGGAAGTTTGATACTGTATGGATAACCCGGTCAACATCTTTAGCAGCTTTTTCAACGATAGCTTTATCACGAATATCTCCCCAAATAACCTCCGTCCCATCTGGTACGTCTTCACTGCCTTTTCTACGAGCTAGAATTCGAACGTTATATCCCTGCTGCTTCAGTTCTTTTACCAAGTGGGAACCGAGAAAACCATTCCCTCCTGTGACTAATATTTTTTCTTTCATACCTTTTACAGTTTATCTTTCCTTTATAGCCAATGAATATGCTCTTTCCAACTTTTGAGCAAAAACTTCATAACTATATTTTGATTGGACAACATTAAATGCTTCTCGCCCTCTTTTACACGCTTCATTTTCATCCAAAAAAAGACGCTGAATTGCTTTAGCCATTGCTCCTTTTTCCGGAACAGTAAGAAAAGCCATATCCTGGGTCAGCACCTGTGTGTGAGTTAATTTATCAGTTGCAATTATCGGTTTGCCAGAAGCCATGTAGGTATATATTTTAAGAGGGGTATTTTCCCCTTCTTTTCGTGGCGAAACCAAACCTTCAGCAAGTGCCATCCAACTACTCATTTCATCAGCCGGTCTTTGCCCGACAAATGCAACTGACTGTTGCCAAACACCACGTTGTCCCTGCTGTTCATACGAACATTTTAGATTATCAGGCCCGCCTACAATAACTAAACGATATTCCTTATATTCTTTCCCCATTTCAATAAATACCTGCCACGCTTCAAGCAACAGGTCTATCCCTTGATATTTCTGGAGATTACCAGTGTATAATAATATTTTTTTCCCAAAAAAACCTAACTCCCTTACGATTGACTCAACAAGCAAATCATTTTTAAGTTTCAACGATTCTTCAACCGGAAAAGCAAATTCTAGAGGAATATCCTCAATCTGCACAACAGCAGCATTTCTTTCCAAGTAAGCTCTTTTGGTTAATGCAGAACAAACAGTAATGACAACAGAGGCATTTTTTACAGACCATTTTTCACAGAAAAGAATCAGTTTTTTTATTACCGCCTGGTACCCTCTTGACTTCACCTGTTCTGACATTACCGAATCCATATCATAAACAGTGCTTTTTCTACTAATTTTGCCAAGCAAAACAGCTAAAAAACCGCCCTCTTCAACTCCATGAATAACGACATATTCATTTCTCAAACAAAACCAGGTGCACCAAAAAAACATCAAAAAATCAAAAAACAGTTTCTTTAATGAAAAGCCAATAGGAATGTGATTAACACGTAGTATGTTGGGTAAAATAATAAGATTAACACCGGGTATACAAATTTTTTCACCAGTGGGAAACACGACAAGATCAACTAGGTAACCTTTCTGCCCAAGGATTGAGGCCATAAGCCTGACATTCATTGGTGTGCCGCGTTCTTCAAAAAAAGGCTGCGGCGCTATAAGCAGGACCTTTTTCGAGGCAGGGATAACAAGTTCTTCGTTCTCAGCTTCAACCATTGATTATTATAATAATTAAATCCACACCCTGAATTAGGCAAATCAGATAACCATACTAAACCACAACAGAAAACAATAAACCAGCATGAAAATATGCTGATACTTTTTGAAGATGTAAAAAAACTTTAAATTGGCCCAACAGCCTTATTGCTTTTAGAACGCATTACAGTTCGAATAGTCTCCAAATATTTTTGCAAGAAAGGAAGACCGGCAATTGCCGGGATAAAATACCTGGAAGTACATAAAATCCCCAGTGCAGCAGCACCTTCTACTCCAAGGAAACCTGCAAAAAAATAAATTAAGGCAGCATCTCTAGTTCCTATACCTGCAAAAGTAAGAGGAAGAAGACCAGCAAGAATGGCCAAAGGAGCCAAAGCAAGACTCGTCAGAAATGGAACATCACCATTTAAGGCCAAGGTAAACAGCCAAATTTGTAGTAAATGCAATAACCATATCCCGACAGAACCCACAGAAGTCACCACCAGCCGATGAACATCACTCCAAAAATACGTATGCATCTCAACCCAGCCACTTTCCAGACCCTGTACTTTTTTACTAAGCTTTTTTAAAGGAATCGACTTTAAGACACTAAAACAAAACAAACTAAACCTACGAGACCCAAGCATTAGGAACCCTAACAAAAAACCACTTCCTATACAAACTGACATGATTATGAATAAAGGTCCTTCAGTCAAGTTCATAAGGAGCCCTAAGGTACACCAAAAAAGGAGGGAGAGCATATCGCATCCCTTCTCAAAAACAACCAATGAGAATGCCAATGAACCAGAGATCCGCCCTTTGTCTTTCATGAAATAGGCTTTAGCAAGATCACCCATCTTCGATGGTAAAACCATATTAAGAGTGCTTGCCGCCAAAATAAGGCGATTAGATTCCATAATCCCCAATCCGACGCTCTTCGGTGCCATAAATTGGAGGCGCCACGCTGTTGATAAAGTTATGGGAACAACCATGCCAAGGCTTAATATAAGGAGGTTTTTATCACAAGCGATAAAAACACCAACCAACCGCTCGAAATCAAGACGATAATATATAATCGCAAGGATGGCCAAACTAACAAAAATGGAGACACAACGTTTCAAATTCATACAACAATTCTGATCAAAATTAAAAAGTTCGTTTCAATTCAAACACCTGGTCATCTTTAAGTTGGCTAATTTCATGAGAATAATCTTTCCACGGTTGAAGCTGGCCATCCTGAAATGTACGACTCATAACAACATAAATAGATGTTTGGTGGCCGCCAAGCCCACCTTCAACTATGTTAGCCCAAGGTGCATTCACAACGTCTTCTACAATCCATCCGCTCTCATCCTTATGGAATGTCCTAACAAATTTAAGAGGAGCATTCTTTTTCCCAGTGATTAATACTTTCTGTAAAAGTTTCCGAACCAAATCAGGGAAAAGACGACCACCACAATACATAATCAGGCGAAGCACAATCAGGTTGAATGTGGTCATTTGCTTTTGTTTCGCCCAACCGAACTCACCCCTAATTACTATTTTATTTTCCTCAACCTCTACTTGATATGCTCCCGCTAAATGAGCTACAGCATTTCGGACTTTCTCGCCTTGCTTAACCTTAAAAGAAAATTGAGTATCCGAGCAGATTAGCCGATTCCCATCAAATAACTTAAACACTCCTCCCTTGTTTAAAGCGATATAAAGCTCAGAACCATTCGTTCGATCAATCAACAGCCCAGCTTCTTTAAACCATGTCCTGCCTTTTGGTGGTGATAGTTTTTCTGGCCGTTCGTCAATAAAAGATTTCCACGCCAAAAGATAACTCCAGGTATGGTGTCCAATTATATGGTCATCTCCATAGGCCGGGCCTAGATCACCTTGAAGACCAGTTAAAAATCTATCATTTATTGTAAGTGCTGAGGGCATCCACCTGCCAATAAGCTCAAAACCATGCGGAAAATAATTATAGGTGTTCCTGCTTGTGTACTCTCCACCAAACGAACCGTCTGAATGAACAAATTCACTTACAAAATTAACCCCCCGCTCTATTGAATCTCTTACAAGATCATCCGGCCGACAATCGTAATATTGAGCAAGACACCCTAAGGTAAGAGTGAGATAACCGGTATCACACCCTTCATATTCGTAAAACCACCCTTCTTCACTTTGCCATGAAAGCAATTTATCCAACCTTTGCTGCTTCTCTTCATCCCATTTATCTGTTGCCAAAATAGAACCAGCGCGCTCAAGACAGAGAACTATCAGTGCCTGATGGTTTGACAATCTACCGCTCTCATGATGACCGGCAAGCCAATCTGCACGTTTTGCAAAAAAATCGAGCATAGGTTGGTTATCAAACCCCATCAGTGAATAACTTTCCATACATGCAAGAAGTGAAAAGGCAGCTGCTCCCCCCGCACACTCAAAAGGAAAATAATCATCGCATGCCCCGTTGGTATGGCCTGAGGCAGCTGCATAGAGAATTCCAGCCTCAATCCACTGACGAAGACCTTCTTGCTTATAAAAAATATTTCCCTCAACTTTTGCATGATAGGCAAGCGCTAATGGATAGACAAATTCCTGTGCCATGCCACTCGGAAAATCTATTATCTTGTAATGCCAATAGTTGCGATCAAAGCAACCGAAAGTAGGACTATGAGGATTACGGTCTTGTAAGGTGAGAATAACCGATATTTGCTGGAGAGCTTTACTCAAAAAAAGTTCTTTCATATTTTATATCCCGTATACACAGCTCTACTCATCATCAATGCTTCCACTAGGTTTAGAGTCTAGCTCTACCCTACGTAAACGCACCTGAATATCTTCTAAAAGTTTTCTATTTACACCGAGCAAATCGGCAACCAATCCACAAATCCATAACTGGGTGCCAAGAAGAATCAAAATTGCTGCAAGAATCAAACTGGGCGCCCTCACCCTCGTCGGATCAACAAACATATACAAGACAACCCATCGAACTCCCAGAGCTACCCCAATGGTAAAGGGAAGAGCTCCAAGAAATGCAAATAATCGAAACGGTCGATACGTCATAAAGATGCGTATAATGGTCTGTAACGATCGCCTGACATATGTTGGGATACTTTTCACAAGACGAGATGGTCGAAGATCTCCATTGGTGCGAATAGGAACGGAGAGAGTGGGAATATCCTTTTGGCCGGCTTGAATAATTGTTTCAAGAGTATAAGTATATTCTGAAAACACATTAAGCTGCATCGCTGCATCGCGACTAAAAGCCCTAAACCCGCTAGGTGCATCATCGACATTGGTTCTGCTAGCCACTCGCACGACTTTGCTTCCTAGACGTTGAAGCATTTTTTTAATAGGAGAAAAGTGTTCGATATCCTCTATGGGCCTGGCACCTATTACGATATCAGCTTTCTTGTTCAAAATAGGCGCAACGAGTTTAGGAATATCCCTAGCGTCGTATTGATTATCTGCATCTGTATTTACAATAATATGCGCACCTGCTTTAAGACAAGCCTCAATCCCTGTCATAAAAGCCTTTGCCAAGCCTTGATTACGGGTATGTCGAACGATGTGGTCCACACCGTATTCTTCAGCTACTTTTACAGTCCCATCAATACTACCATCGTCAATAATCAACCACTCTACCCTATCAATACCTTCAAGCTCACGAGGTAACGCTTGAAGAGTAACAGGAAGAGTTTCCTCTTCATTAAAGCATGGAACCTGTATAATCAGCCGTATTTTTTCTTCCATGTTTACCAACAGTTTGATATTAATAGTTTGATCTACGTATTCTTAAATTAGAAAATACACTGTACCATATCTCATCTTCAGTAGCACTCTTGGAGATATCATCCAAAATACTTCTAATAACAATGGATCCATTGGAAACATGAACCGACCCACATTTTTTCACTCACCAGTACTTCAAGTTACGTTGTGCATCATCGTGTACATCGCACTTGTACTCCCTACCGTCTCAGTCCACGGAATATCCAATGATGAATTTATAGATCTCCGAATTAGCCAATCATATTTCAACTCTAACGCTGGAATCTTGAAAGGCTTTGATATTGACCCCACTCAAGCAAGACTTCCAATGTTTCTTACAGCAGTAGGAAACCAAATGGCAAAAGAAGCAAATTACGTCAGCGCTCGATATGTAAGTTGTTTCTTCGCGCTACTAACAATAATCGGCGTATACCTTTTTTGTTATCGGGAACTAAACCAGCGGATTGCGTTTCTTGCCTCCGGCCTCCTCGCCACGAGCCCTTACTTTCTGGCATTTTCAAAGGTAGGCATGACAGAGGGCGACATCTTCCTATCCTGTGCAATTACATGGTTTATGGTCGGTCTAGGATATTGGACGAAAAAACCTAACCTAGGCAGAACGGTTTTGGTTGGAGTTGCAGCTGGCGTGACTGTCTCCACAAAAATAGTTGCTGCAGTTCTTGTTCCTGCCCTTTTACCTATCATCGTCCTCGGCCGTTACTCAAAACCATTTAATGGTAACAAGCAGACACTACTCCTTACTGCATTTGTTAGCGCAGGCCTCATCTTTCTTGTGTACGGTTTCTTTATCTCTGGTGCCCCCCATGTCGCAGTATTGAATAAATACTATGATCGCCTACCTTTATGGAAAAAAACCCTACATTACGCCGCAGTAATCGTACCTTGGTTGTGTCTAGTGTTGGGAGGAGTTATTTACAAGAACAAAAAGCCTCACCCACTACTAGCGATAGTCCTCATATTCTCAGCTTCCCTATTAACCTTTTTCGCTATTCCACCAGCACATACCACCAACGGTTCCCTGCTTCAAGGAATATATAGGGAATTTGCCAGAAACAGTGATGGGTTAAGCGGCATGGTTATATATTCAGCAGCAGGGCTCAATGCACTATCTCTAATTATCAAGAGCGGGCCCGCAATCGGAATATTTTTTATTATTTCACTTATCAGCGCCTTCTTTCAACTACCCAAAAACAGAATACTCCTTATACCGATAATATTTATTTTAGTGTACCCTGCCTTTCTCACTGTAAGCGGACGAGCGCAAACATTTTACATGTTGGCTGTACTACCTCAATTTACTCTCCTGGCAGCATTGCTTCTAAATCAAATATACGAAAAATCAAAGCAATCAGCATACATCCTTCTGGCCCTTTTTGCTGCCAACATTGCCTATGATATAAAAACAACCTATCCGGATTACCACCTCAATGGGTACCAATACATAGGAGAAAGATACATTGCCGGAAGAAGCAGCGTTGGTTACAAAGGGATTGTACAAACACCTTCAGACGGAACAGAGCAGGTAATAGACTGGGCTCTGGAAAATATCCCACCGGGAAAAAGAGTCATCAGCTACCTCAGGTATCGCCTAATGATAAGTAGACTTGGTCCAGGTTCCCATCCTCCGTTCCATGTACGCAACGGTCTTGATAAACGCTGGGACATATCACAAGGAGACTACGTCCTTGTTCACTTTAACTATATGGTAGATATTAACTATATTAGAAAGGATTCTCGGCCATCAATTTATAATTACTTATTTGACATGGAAGAGTTACAAAGAGATTTTGAAAAAGTTTTCATAGTTAAAAGAGCCTTTGGAATTGAAGTAGCTTCTGTTTGGAAACGCAAAAAAGCTTTTTCTGACTAGTGCGCCAGACTGAATTGTTTAGTGAAAATGGCCATGCCGCTAACAAAACACTAGCTTTCATTTATACTTTTCTGCAAGTCTACGATGTGGTATTATCTGCAGTTCGGAAAAGATTCTGTCCCTCTTTTTATCTTTTAGTAATAGATTTCGATTACACTCAATCCTAGATTATCAACACTAAAGGCTTATGAACGAGCAGCTTTAACTAGTGCAGTCTTTGCCGAAGGTAAAATATTACGACTGCGT
>JAAELB010000686.1 GCA_024227155.1 Desulfobulbaceae bacterium | reverse complement strand
GATTTGACATGAAACTTTGAAAGATTTTGGAAAAAGTGAACACAACTTTTGGCCTGGTGTGCTTTAATTTCACTTTCCAAAACAATAGGAATAGAACAATTTTAACAAGAAAGGTATGCAGATTTCATTTCTGTAGTTTATTTTACAGTAGGAGTCGAATTGAATGTTGTTTTGGCGATGAAAATAGTAAATCATTAACTACGCATTCAGCATTCGAAAAACCCACCGGACCGTCGGACAATGTCCGACACACATCCTTTCGGTCCTGTTGAATTCCTAACACACCAGACCGGCGGTCCAGTTGTTAATTTCATCCAGATAGGTGATTTATATCGAGCATTTTATAAAAAATCGCAGCGACGATTGAATCCATTTGTGAAGCGACGCCATTTTGATTTGTACTTATCGGACCGATCGCCTCGAGAAATTTAGCTAGTACACGCCAGAAAAACAAATTAAATGCAAACGGACTGTACCTTGTATTGATAAGTTGCGTTAACAGCATGAAAAAATTTATATGTGTACCAGCGGGTCAGCCTCGAGAAATGTGCATCGCTGCCTGTTTCTCTGCTTGTACGATTGCGACCATTAGCGATGGGGGCTGCTTGGTTATAGTTTGTATCCTCGATTGGACTGAAACACTTTCGATCGATGAAAATGGTTGGTATAAAGGTTGAATGCAGATGGTTATTAATTTCTGAGAGTGATTTGACAGAAATGGATTTGATTTTGTTATAAATCGATCCTACCGGTTACATTTACAATGAACCAACCAAAGATCATGCAGTTTTACAAAAGGGACAGTGCTAATGAACGTCCCCAGGCAGAAAAACCACCTGATCATGCTGATGGTGATGCAGCACCAGCACCAGTCAAAGAGAAACAGAAAGTTGCACCACCACCTAAAAAGAAAAAGAAGACAGAAAAGAAGACAGAAAAGAAGACAGAAGGAGAGAAACTTGCAATTGCCAGAGAGTACGAGAAGAGCAGAAGAAATAGGCAGTTTCAGGAGTCATGGAGGAAAGGGAGAAACTGGTTAGTCTATGCAAATGGCAAAATGTACTGTTCAATCTGTAGGGGGGCTTATTCAGGCAAAGGGCCTTCCAGTTCCAAACAAACTGCTTGGGTTACTGGATGTGACAACTTTAAGGCAAATGTCCCAGTTGACCATGAAAAATCAAAGGCACACATACAAGCACAGGATTTGAAAAATGCAATAGAGCGTCCAACTGAAACCCCAGCCTATAAAATGCTTCTTCAAATGAAGAAGCATGAAGTTGATTCCCTTAAGGTACTGTTCAGAAATGCCCATGCCATTGCAAAGAAATGTAAACCCCTGAGAGACTTTGTGTGGATGTGTGAACTTGATGAGAAGAAGGGTGTTTGCAAAATTGGAGCAGGTTACACAAATGACAAAGCAGCGTATGTGTTTGTGCGCTCAATCTTTAATTGTGAAAGAGCCAAGATTGATGCCAAGTTGATGACCTGTAAATTCTGCAGTGTAATCACTGATGGG
>JAAELB010000685.1 GCA_024227155.1 Desulfobulbaceae bacterium | reverse complement strand
TGGGGAGTGGTGTCTCGCTGATTTCTCAGCCATTTGATTATGGATTTAAATGGTTAATGGTTCAAATGAATGGTAGTGAGGAATACCTTGTTAATAGATAATTTGCAGAATGCAAAAGTACATTTTTCATTATGAAAATGGAATTTATGTTCCAAATCTGCTACATTCAAACTACACCACTCTCCTTGCAGCCAGAAAACTGCATTCATCTCCCATAATGCAATGGGAGACTTCCTGTTGGAGACTTCCTGTAGTATACCTTCCCATAATGCTTCACTAATATCATTGTTCCCATGCCAATGGATACTGAAGGAAGTACCCTACATCTTCCCATAATGCATCACTTTTATGTTTATTACCAAGGCAATATACCCTGTATGAAGTTCCCTATGCCTTCCCATAATACCTCAGCATCATTACTGGTGCCATGACAACAGATCCTGGAAGTAGTTCATTAAGCATTCACATAATGCCTCAGTGTTAGTACTGTTGCCATGGCCGAACATATTGTTCAGGAAGTTTCCATACCTTTCCCCAATTGTCTCATTTTCACTTTTGTTGTCATGGCAAGGGATTGTATAGAAAGTTCCCCACACCTTCCCATAATACCTCACTACTATCATGGTTGCCATGGCAACATCCTGTAGGAAGTGCCATATATCTTCCATTAATGCTTCACTTTTATTCTTGATGCCATGGCAACAGACAGTTTATGAAGTTCCCTTCACCTACCCATAATGCATCACTTTTAGTTTTGTTACCTTTGCAACATATCCTGTAGAAAGTTCCCTTTCACTTCCATAATGCCTTACTACTATTATTGTTGCCATGGCAACAGATCCTGTAAGAAGTGCCCTATACCTTCCCATAATGCCATGGCAACACATCATGTAGGAAGATCCCTGTACCATACTCAGAGTGCCTCACTACCATTACTCTTTGTTTCTATG
>JAAELB010000684.1 GCA_024227155.1 Desulfobulbaceae bacterium | reverse complement strand
GCTTCTGCCAGGCTGTCAATAAACTGAGCAGCAAAATCAACCGCTTCATAGAGATGCTGGTAATCATGATGCCAATAACCTGGCCGCCGTATGCGTACCCATATGCTAACATCCCCGCCACTGACAGTACGATTGGTCACCCCTGTAACCAAATCATAAATAATCTGATCGTCAATACAGCGAAAATAGTCCACATCCAGAAGCTGGCGAAAATCACGTTTTGCTACATCATTTTTTATCCCCAGGACCTCACTACACTCATCAGAAAGCACTTCAAAGGCCACCCCCAACTGACGACTATCCTTCCAACGCTTGAGAAAAACCAGGGAATCTGGTGACAATCGAACAGCACCATCTGTGGCCATACCATAACAGGACTTAAACAATTCAATAACAAAATCCCCTATACCAGGTTCATCAGATTGATATTCATAGCAGCGACTCATTTGCTCCCATAAAAAGATGTCGAGCTTGCAGCGACCAATCAAGTTTATTTTTTCATTTCGTTTTGCAGCATATTCCTGCAGCAAACTGCCCAGCACACTATCTAGAATTGGTTCACCAGACACGCATACAGATAGCATCTTTAATCGAATGATTCCTCTGGTGTCATTTGGTGTAAGCAGTTTTTTTAGCTTATCTTTTCTCTTGATGGCTCTAAAAAACTCGGAATGCTCCTCAACCATTTCTGCAAAATCGTGATCGAGTTCAAGCTCCGACAACCAGATTGCCACCTGATCAGTACGAAACTCACCCTGCCCTAACTGTACATCCAATAACCAATTATCAAGATCAGCCGGTTGCTCCCCTTCATGGTACAGTAAAAACTTTTGATCATGGTCCTGCCAGAGAAGGCGATGCTTAATACCATATTCGTTATTTTTAATTTCCACCTTCTCGATACCGGGCAGAGACAATGATTCGAAATCTCCTCGCAGCTCCTGTTTCGCGTCATACCAAAAAACAATTCGGTGGCGTTCAAAGAGTTTAACCAAGGCCCCGCCAATACGGTCATTCATTTCCTTCTTCCTTCTCTTGTATAAGAACCTTGCCTTGGTCAGTAATCCGATATTTCTGCAAGCGACTGTTTGGTTTTTCGGGGATGGTGTAGACCACATGCCCATTTTCCAGAAGTTTTCTCATCATATCGTTGAGATAACCAGTAGGCTTTTCTTTACCAAGTGCTCGAGAAATCTCAGACTTAGAGAGTTCCACATTTTTTAGCAAAACCATAACCTGGAGTGC
>JAAELB010000683.1 GCA_024227155.1 Desulfobulbaceae bacterium | reverse complement strand
GCTGCTGCTGCTGCTGCTGCTGCTGCTGCTGCTGCTGCTGCTGCTGCTGCTGCTGCTGCTGCTGCTGCTGCTGCTGCTGCTGCTGCTGCTGCTGCTGCTGCTGCTGCTGCTGCTGCTGCTGCTGGTGCTGCTGCTGCTGCGGCTGCTGCTGCTGGTTACTGCTGCTGCTGCTGCTGCTGCTGCTGCGGCTGCTGCTGCTGGTTACTGCCGCTGCTGCTGCTGTTGCTGCTGATGCTGCTGGTTGCTGCTGCTGCTGCTGCGGCTGCTGTTACTGCTGATGCTGCTGTTGCTGCTGCTGCTGCCGCCGCCGCCGCCGCCGCTGCTGCTGCCGCTGCTGCCGCTGCCGCGGCTGCCGCTGCTGATGCTGCGGCTGCTGCTGCTGCGGCTGTTGCTCCCACTGCTGCTGCCTGCTGCCGCTGCTGCTGCTGCTGCCCCCGCTGCTGCGGCTGCTGTTGCTGCTGCCGCCGCTGCTGCTGCTGCTGCTGCTGCTTCTACTGCCGCCGCTGCTGCTGCCGCTGCGGCTGCTGCTGCTGCTGCAGCTCTTGCTGCTGCTGCTGCTGTTGCTCTTGCTACTGCTGCTGCTGCTGCTGCTGCTGCTGCTGCTGCTGCTGCTGCTGCTGCTGCTGCTGCTGCTGCTGCTGCTGCTGCTGCTGC
>JAAELB010000682.1 GCA_024227155.1 Desulfobulbaceae bacterium | reverse complement strand
GTGAGTAGGTGGCTGTCGGTGATGAGTGTTTTATACAGAATATTCAACAGAAGCTTTCAGGTAAAATTCCCGGTCGTTCAATTGTATCTAAAGATGGGACAACGTCATTACATGAATCTCAGTCGTCTTACAGCACTCTTTAGGGGACAAAAAGCACCTTCTAAGCACGAAAAACACTTATTTATTGCAACTAAACACCTAGAACAATAAGTATTATCTTGGTCCGACCCGATAACGCCGGTAATATCAAGTGTGGAAAGTGTAAAGCTAGGGTGGAGTAATTCAGGCTGGTAGCTCCAAAGAGAGGTGGGAGAGAAAACACTTGGATTTTTCGATTACTCCCAAAAAATGTCAGCCGTAAAATGAAAGTTTTACGAAAACAAAATATAAAAAATGACGCTCAGAATAGTTGTAAATTGTCTCATTATTTCAGCAGTATTTTCCTTAATAACCCCAGCTTTATTCCTGGTAGAGTATATCCCTGAAGAAAATGCACTAGTTCCCCAAATAGATGAAATTGACTTAACTGTTTTAAGAGAAGCTCCAAACATGGAGGGCAGCACATTCTCGACCGAAAGTATTAAAATGCGAAAAATTAGTGGATTTGAAAGAATTACTTATATAATTGATCAACCATATTTTTTTATTAATTATCTTGAAAATTCAAGATCGGTGTTTTTGCTGTACCTGCTAGCAACTGCAACAATAAGTGCTTGGAATATTAGAGCATACAAAAGAAACAAACGTATAACCAGCGGTTGAAAAGGGACGAAAACACGATTGCGCAATAGGAGTTTCATACAAAGGAATCCTTAGCAGAAAATCCAATGTGCTTCTTTAACTCAGTGTAGTGTTTCCGCCCCTTAGCCCAACCGTTGGGTGAAACAGGATGCTTGAGGGCATTACAGGATAGGATAATGAAAGACCTAATAGAATTTATTTTGAAAGGCTTAACTAGGTATGTACCATTATTAGTTTCCATTATTGCAACTCCTAAACGAACTATATCAAAACTGATTACCAGCGAGGCAGACAATCTAAGCAATGCAATGTTTTTCGCAGGTATTACAATAGCTTTAGCATTTGTCTTTCAATCCCCGCTTTTACCGGACGGTAAAGACATTGTTACGGTAGCCGGATCGCTATTAGTATTAAAGATTATCGCATACTTAACTTTTGCTGGATTGATGTTGCTGGCGTTTCGATTAGTCGGAGGCAAAGGCAATTACATAACTACGTTGTGCGCATGCCTTTATATCACAAGCCCAGTTTATTTACTCCAAGTATTCACACATGTTGTTTGCCTTGGTCTTGTTTCCACTCATGATCCTGAATTGGCTACTATTTGGAACCTCCACCTAAGTTTAAATGAACATCAAATTCAGGAATTATTTAGACTATCGCCAGGGGTTGCTATAGCTTTCACGGTAACCCTATTGTTGCAAAATCTGATCATAATCATTTGGTTTCTAATATGTTGGGGTGTCTACCGCAATATTCATCAGGTGTCGTTGATTAAATCTGTATGTGTATATTTGATCACCACAGTATTGTGGTATTCCTACTGGTGGTTGACTGTATTGGCAATGAAGGGATTGCATGGCGGTGCGCTGTCTCCTATAGGCTGAATTTAAGTGAATAGTAGAAATATCGCACCCAACAATTTGCTGCACGGTAGCGCAAAAAAACCGCGCCCAAGGCAACACGTTATCTTCATAAACGAACGACCGAAGTGCAATCATTCACCGCTGGCACTTCGGGCCGTCGTTGTTATCATATTATATGAAGACGAAACACCAAAAAGTACTTACAGCAATTTTCACAGATCCTGTGAATGGCAACATGGAATGGAGTAAAATCGTTGGATAAGTGCCTCGAAGATCTCACTACGTTCATTATCTGTGGGTAATTTAAAGTTTTTAATTTCAAAATTCTCACCTGATTTCTTGTTTTTTATGACAGAAGTTCAGGAGTAAGGCACTAAACACCTGGAACAATGACTGTTATCTTAGTCCGGCCCGGTAACAACGTAACAAACGGTAACAAGCCCGGTAACAAGTTGCATCCGACCGGAAGGGCATTGATCAGGCGCGGATTGGAAGGACCGACTTCAAACGTGCCATCTACCCGGCTATGCCAGGAAATCTTGATGAACCGCCTCACTATGAGGACCCGTTTGTAGGGTGGTGTGGGGGCTGGGGGAGAAAACCCCCGGCTACCCGATTATTAACATCTTGCAACAAGAGTCAAAAGCCGACTTGACCCCTTTTTAAATAGCGTTCATCTTTTCATTACTTTTTAAAACGGAAGAAACGGTTTCCCCCCTCGTTTTTGGCCCGATACATGGCCGCATCTGCCTGAGCAATCAGGACTTCCATGCTGTCACCATCATCTGGAAAGACACTGAGGCCGATGCTAATACCAAGACTATGCGAGTGGTTTTTAACCAGCATGGGATCAAGTATTTTCTCAATAATTTTTTTAGCAATACGCTCTGAATCAACTGGCTCCTTCAAAGCACTGAGGAGAACGATAAACTCGTCTCCTCCAATGCGTGCCACAGTATCATCTGAACGAACGCATTCTATAAGCCTATTGCTAACCTCTTTGAGTACCTGATCCCCAACATCATGGCCCCAGGTATCATTAATGGGCTTGAATTTATCAAGATCAAGATACAGAAGGGCAAAAAGTCGATTGTGGCGCTTTGCATCATGAACCGCATGCTCAAGAGACTGAAAAAAGAGATTGCGATTGGCCAATCCGGTGAGGGCATCATAATGAGCCATTTCCTTTAATTTATTTTCAGCATTTTTTAATTCGGTAACATCAATGAACACACAAATTATACCCTGCAGTTCATTGGCTTCATTGTACATTGAGGAGCCGGAAAAATGGGCGGGAAAGATTAAGCCATTGCTGTCTCTACAGGTTACATCCAGAGTCTTGACAGATTCGCCAGTTATGATTGACGGAATCTTTGCCGCAGACATTTCACCATCAGCATCAGCGGTATGTGAAAAAAGAACTTTTGGCTGTTGGCCAATAAGCTCTTCTTCCTTATAGCCGAAAAGTTCGATTGCATTCTGATTGATCGTCTGTATTGTCATGTCAGAATTCAGCACAACCAGAGCACCGGACATGTTGTGGATTATATTGTCTACATATCTTTTTGACACTGTTGTTGTTTTAAGGTTCTCAGTCAAATCCCAGAAGGCCATGGCAAGGTGACCTATTTCGTCTGAATCTTTTGTTGGTGATGGCCGAATGGTGCTTTGCCCCAGAGAAAAACGTTTTATATTTTCAAGAACAAGAGAAAGAGGGGTGACGAGAAGCCCGGTGGCAACACGATCAACAATCAGGCCCACAAAGATCATTACTGTTACAAAGAGAGAACCGAGTAAAAGCACGGTATAGAGACTCTTTTTTTTGTCTTTTTCTATCTGACTTATTAAAGCCTGGTCAAGCTCGGCGGCAATGCTCTTTAAACCTTGCCGTAAAGCGCCCTGCATCTGCCCCAACTCCCGTATTTTTTTCTGATCATCCCGGGATAAATCTTTTGCGCCAGTATGAGCATAAACCTTTTCTGCCAGAGCCGCAAAGGCGAGATACTCCTCCTTTATAGCCAGAATCTCCTTCTTTTTGATAGGAGGGGAAGATGATTTCCTGACAATAACCAGGATATTGTCAATGACTTCCAGCATCTTAGGCTTAACTCCGTTAGCTCGAATGACCAAACTTTGCTCACCGGTCAAAAAAGCATCTTCATACACCTTGGCCTGCAATTCAAAGGTGTTGATTAGCAGGGAGCCAAGGGTTGCCTGGGGATAATGTTCTTCCTGGAGATGGGAAAGATTCTGATACTGCTTAAGGTTTGTATAGAAGCTGGCCATTGTTGCGACCAGATAACCGACAAGGGCTATAAGGACACAGAGCCAGATTTTTGAGCGAATGCTGTTTACGGAAAATTTCATTCAATAACAATGATTTTTTTTAATATAGGGTCAAAACTGGTAATGGCGATATAGGTTAACGCATTTGAATGCTTTGCCACGTAACTTTTCGCGTCCATATCATTTTTAACTAAAACGGGCATCATACTTTTGCCGCTGAAAAGCATTTTTCGCCAGTAATTGGACAGCTGAGAAGGCGATTTGTTTAACACGTTACGACTAAACTGAGCATGCACCTCTTTATTGGAATTGACTACTATTTCAATGGAAGACCCGTCCGACCATTTTTTCATTTTGCCCAGAAAAATTCGTTGTACCTGCTGAGAAGTAAGTGTATCCACCGGGCTTTCTTTATGACAGACAACCAAATACTCTTCTCCATATAAGGCCATACAATCCATCTGTAGAAACAGGAAACTAATTATGATCACTGTAAGCTTTTTCATGCTGATCAATTTCCTTAAAAGATGAATGAAATTCTGACAACACCGTAATGCCAGTAACGGTCTGTACCGTCCGGATTGAAAAGACCCATTTGCATTGCCGCACCATCAATCCAGTGGTAATCAGCCTTTGCCACTAAAAACTCGTTGATCTCCCACCTGACTCCCACACCAAAATCTTTGCGCCAGGATGAATATGGGCTGAGCTGCGTTCTGGATGAACCGTTTTTGTCATTTTTCAGCGTATAAAATTCATCATACATGACGCTGAAAGTCCACTGTTCAAAGGGAGTGTAATTGATCATCCCGTACCAAGCCTGAGTCGGTCCATCCAAAGAAACATTGCCAAACATAGTGGAGGTGCGATCTGTTTCATTGTATTCGGTGACAAAGACTAAATCCCGCCAGCTATACTCGGCGGAGAGGACAAATTTCCCATGGATAACGACATTACCTGACGGTCGGGACGAACCATTGACAAAAGTCTCGAATTTGGCATGCAGCCAGCTTCCTCCTAGTCGTAACCCACTAATCCAGTATGGGTGATAAACAAAGGCACCTCCATAAATTTGATCGCTCTCCCTGTCAACAGAATCATAATGTGCCGGAATAACAGGGTTATTCCTGGCAGGGGGGAGATCATTGTTTTTGGTAATCTTTGCCTTAACGGAGTTTGTAGAACTTGTCTGCTGGGCACTGTCAGAAGGAAAATCTACCTCTCCCAGAAAAAAATGATAATCACAATCACCGGTGGCACCCAACGTAAAATTACCATAGAGTCCTGCCCCCACATAGGCCAGGTAGGTATCGCGCCTGGTTTCGTCATAGACACTTTGGGGTAAAAATACCATGGGCAGCAAAAAATCCGAATCACGGTTTTCGTTATACAAGCCAAGGGGCATTTTTATTTTGCCAAGTTTCAGCCCCAAAGCATCAAAACGTTGATAATCAATCATGCCCCAGTCAAGGACGATTTCATCTTCACTGTAGTTGCCAAGATTCCGGTAAAAAAGCTGACCGCCAATTCTTAGATTTTCAGTCAGAGACATATTGGCATTGAGTCCCACATCAGTAAATTCAAAGGTGCCGTTGATACTGTCAGACAAAAAATTATTATCGGAGCTATTGATATACCCCTGTGAAAGAAAACCATGGACTTGCAATGAATTTAAAAAGTCAAATGCCCAAAGAGGGGAAGGGAGGGAAAGTACAAAAAATGAACATATACTGACAATAAGTCTTTGCATTAAAATGCGACTCTCCGCGTTTTTGGTGATAGGTGATAGGGTGATAAGCAATCGCTTTTTGAGAAAGGGCCAGAAAGGGAAAAAAGCCACCAACACTCTTCAATAAGCACAAAAATCCTTATCACATACCCGGCAGGCGGGTGATCATTACAGCTGAATTGATGCTTAATAATAATGCACCCATATGAGTTACCTCCTAAACGTTTGCAACACGTTACAGAAAACACCTACGGAAAGTCAATATTATTCTCCGGAAAATAAAAAAATCAAGATAACAGACAGTTGCTGGATTCAGTGAAAAAACATATAAATACAGAATAATTTAAAAGTGTCAATCGGCAAAAAATATGGGTTCTTCATCGCCCGGCCATCCGTCATCAAAAAGGTTCTGCTCTATCATGGGCGGGCATGGGTTGTGTTGCGGGAACCCCAAACTTGTTTTCCGATGGTGGCCTGGGTTGTTTTGGGATGCGCCACAGATCCAGATGCTCGAGTATCTTTCGGATTACTTCCCGATCTTTGATAAAACTGATAATCTTCATCTCTCCCTGACAATGCTGGCATTTTAATGGATCAACCTCCAATGAAAGGGGTCAAATATGCTTTTGGCTTTTGCTTTACTGGATAGGTCAAGAGTAGACATGACCCCTCGCTCACATGATATCAGGTACCAGAACTTTGTATGCGAAGTGGTATTGTCATATGGATATATTATGGAAAATTGCCAATAAAAGTCAAACAAAGATTTGACCCCTTTTGTGTTCTTTTGTGCTTTTGTACGTCTTTCTTATCATTTACTGGGTTAATACTTGATAAATGCTTTTATCCGGCGGACCCCTTCCGCTAATAGAGCAAGGTTATTCGTATAGGCAAACCTGATATGCTTTTGTGGATTATTCTCACCAAAGTCCTTGCCCGGGGTGACGGCAACTCCCTCAGCTTCAAGAAGGTTCCAACAGAATGAGTAGCTGTCATTTGTAAACTTTGAACAATCTGCATAAAGATAAAAAGCTCCTTCAGGTAAGACAGGAATGTCAAAACCAATCTCTTTAAGAGCTGTATAGAGAAAATCTCTTCTTTCCTGAAAATCCAGGCGACGTTTTTCAAAAATAACCTCACAATCTGGATCCAGTGCTCGCAGGGCTGCATATTGGGCAGATGTTGAACTGGAGATAAAAATATTCTGGCTGAGCCGCTCTATACATTCCGTATATTCCTCTGGGGCGACAAGCCAGCCAACTCGCCAACCAGTCATCCCAAAATATTTAGAAAAACTGTTGATGATAAAAAGATCGTTAGCAATATCTAGTGCGGTGTAACTTTGTACCCCGTATACCAGCCGTTGATAAATTTCATCAACCAACAAAATCCCACCTTTTTCTTGTACCAGTTGATGAATCTTTGCGAGTTCTTCTTTTGGCAATAATGTACCCGTCGGATTTGATGGGGAGGCAACCATTACAGCCCTCGTTTCGGCTGTCCAGGCTTTTTCAACTAGCTCTGCGGTGAGTTGATAGTTGGTTTTGCGATCGACCTGAACCTGTTGTGGGATTCCCCCGAACATTTTCACAAAATTCTGATTACATGGATAACCTGGGTCAGCCATCATCACAGTTTCACCTGGATTTACACATACTCCCAGGATTAACTGGAGTGCTCCACTGGACCCGGGAGTTATCAGAATCCGCTTTGGGTCAATGTCGATCTTATAGGTTCTTTTGTAGGATTCCGCGATGGCTTTTCTTAATTGTGGGATTCCAGCAGCAGGAGCATAACCTGTTAAACCTGCATCTAGCGCGTTTTTTCCGGCGGTTATTACAGGTTCCGGGCTGGAGAAATCAGGCTCACCAACCTCCATGTGGATAATGGATCTACCTGCTGACTCCAGCTCTTTCGCTCGAGCCAAAAGCTGCATTACATGGAAAGGGGAAATCCCTTTCATTCTATGGGCAATGTGTTGTCTAGTCATACGGTTTCCAGGTTTCAGTTTAATGCAAGAATTCAAGATTTGGCGACCTTTCTCAGTCTGAAGGGGCGAAGTTCTTCCATGGGTGTATCAACTTCTGCTTCGGTACCGGTGATTTTAAAAATCGTAACCGTTCACCGCCCCCTTCAAAAGACTGCATAACCAGAGTCCGTAACCGTTCGTCCAGTGCTCCAGGTTCGTTCAAGCTGGTCTCCTGGCTATAGTTGGCTATGCCAGGAGGCCCGATCGGACGAAAATTGGGTGCTGGACGAACGGTTACCAAAAATCATTGAATCCGTGCCGTTGTTAATTATTTTGGCTCTTGGGTTTATTGGACACAAGCATTGTAATACCATAGAAATGCTCTTCTTTCATTATTTGGCAGATATACAGACTGGAGACACAAAAGAAAGCGGTTTTTTGAATCTTGACAATGACTCTTCTCGTTGTTAGGTGTTTTGTGACATGCCCTTATTTATATCCACAGTAGTTTGGTCATCATGGGGGCTAAATTTAATACCTTGGAAACTCACTCGAAGTCTGCGCTTACCTGAAGTATCTGCGCTTATCCGAAGTCTGCGCTTATCCGAAGTCTCCGCTTATCCGAAGTCTCCGCTTATCTGTTGTTTTTTATAAATAATATTCTGTTGATTGACAAAACAAAAACTTAATACTTTACTAGAAATGGCAACCACTGAACCTGACAATAACAATCATAATAATCCAGGAAACCGTCAGTCGGGAACCAATCTGCTTATACGAGTTGTGTTGCTGGCGGTATGGGTTGCTATGGTCGACCTGTGGCTCGCCCGGCACTTTCCCAATGAACGTTCGATGCTTCTGGGCATTCCCTTGGGAAGTCTTTGGTGTGTCGCTGTTATCGATTTTTTAATGGGTAAGGAAAAGCGGCAACCCTTTGTAGATAGCATTAAAGACTATGCCAGACAGTTTCTAACTACGCACTTTAAAGGGGGAGTTATTTCGGTGCTGTATATTGGCAGTGCGTTGTTTGCTGCAACCTACACCACTGTAAGCATTGATGCCACTCCGGATGGTCAGAGAAAATTTTCCTTATCATCGTTGGCGTTTCCGGATAAAAAGGTTAGCGCTGACACTGCAGTAGATAAAGTAGTCGATATACATATGTGGATTAATCCCTTTGCGCCGGAATATAGACTAGAGATCAAGGGTTTTCTCTCAAGTAACATCAGGGTAAAACCATTTTTTGGGACTCTGGTGGTGCCCGATCGGGATCTGTTTTCACCGACAGTGCTGTTTCGGCCAGACTTTACCAGTAATCATGTACTTGGAGGTGGGGGGTGGTTCCAGCTTTATCAAAAAAACAGTGATGGATTTGTTATGATTGCCGAGGATCAAGGAACGCATGCCAGGTATCTTGGTCCACAGCGTAATCAGCCCCGTGAACTGCATAGTGACTGGAGGTTGCAAACGGCAGAGCTGGGGCTTGGTAAACATGAGGTTGCCATACTGATGAGGCGCTGGAGAAATCCCAAGTTGTTGGAAACGGACGCAGTGGCGCCGAATCAAATTCTCTGTGCGCTGGTCAGCAATATCGATAAAACACGGTATGTGTCTGGTATAGTAGCAAAAATCACCAGGCAAGAATATATAGATCTATTAATAGGAGACCTTTGGCATGATCAGGATACTTCTACTATCAATCATGCAGGTGCTTCTCTGTGTGCTTGGCTTGACGCAGACGCAGGCTAATCCAGAAAGGCAAATTCGTGTCGAGTTAGAACTCGGCGATTCTTACGCTGTTGCTTTAGGTGAAGAATCCTCCGCCAAAGCCAAGCAATTGGCTGAAGCCGCGCTTGTTGAGGCACTTGAAGAAAAAGTAAATTTTTTTTTCTTTTGTCCCTTCATCAGAACCATCTTCGCACACCCTGACTTTTCGTATAGATCATCCAACTCCTGATCTTAGCCGATCCGGAATCAGCTTGTTCGATTACTATCTATTTCTTGAATTTAAAAAGAATAATTCAAATGTACAACACACTCTGCGTTGGTTATTTCGCGATGCAGCGTCCAACCTTAATGGTGTGGATACACCGGAGACCATTGCTGAAAATCTGAGCAACGCTATCCGCACCCAACATGATCGCAGCATTATCAAGAATATGTTAAGCAAAGTCAGTTTTACCGAGAAAGCGCACTTTAAATTTCAAGGGATCAAAGGTTGGATTATTGAGCATTCCCGACATTCGCTTTGTATGGCACCTGATAGTAAAGTAGTTATCGAAAGTATAGTGCCATCGGAAGGGTTTGAAGAAAAATATGGTGCAGAAGTTAAACGTCGACAGTCCGGCGATGACATCAGCACCTTTACAAGAGCAACGGACGATGTAACTGAGTTGATGGCATCTCCGGAGAGTGCACGGGTAGTTGCAGTTTACGTCATAAGCTATGAAGCCGAGTGCGAAAGCACTCTGGTGGAATCTTCTCCCGAAATGGTGTCGTTTGGGGAAGGAGGTGGGCAATGAAAACGTTAAAGTTCATCTTACTGGTGTTTTTTGTACTTGCTGGGCCAGAGGCCTTTGCCTATGAAAAAGTGCTGCAGGAGCAGGTTGGTCAGCGGAATTGGAGAGTTGCAGAGAGGATCTTACAAAGAGCAGAGCAGGGGTGCAGACAAAAATACGATGCCAAAAGTTGTCTTGCCAAAATCACCTTTTCCCGGGCATGGATGTATACAAGACGTTCAGAAAAGGATCAAGCCAATAGAGAGAGGTATCTGCTTCGAGCTCAGGGGGGATATCTTACCATATTGAAAACACATCCAGACCACTTACCGACAATAGACAATTTGCTTCTGGTTTTAGAACAGCTGGGTGATCGTCAAACACTAGAGCATTTGTTGAAATCATTGCAAGATCTGGATGATAATAAACGTTATATCAAAGCAGCGTTAATGCTTGCTGGTCTGTATGCCGAGGCCGGTAATAGTCCGCGGGCATTTGCATATTACGCCCGAGTCTATGAACTGGAACCAAGTCAGCGGGCTCTGAATGGATTGATCGCCATATACAAGGAATCTTTAGATGGAAAAAAAGTAGCGCTTATTGAGGCTCTCGCGGAACGGTCGCAAAATTATTCCATACGTCGACAGCTATATGAAGCGATATTGCAAACGCGTAATACAGTGAAACGGCAGCAGTGGGAGAACGCTGCAATTAATTGGGTGGGATTGTTGGGGAAAGAGCGACTACTCACAGCCAGCCAGATCGAACAGGACATTGGTATAGAGTCAAATCCCGAATTTAGAGAATTGGCGGGCCGCTTAAAAGAGACATTTTTAGGTTTGTCTCCACACCAGGCAAAAATTGACGATATCACTCTGTTAGATTACCGGCAAGCTGGCTGGTGGAATGACAATTTACTTCGAACCTGGGCATTTGCTGTTGCAGCCTGGAGTGAAGGTCACAACAGGCTGCTGAATAATGACGTAGAAGCAGCCAATGCAATATGGACAGCCGCCTTGCAGTTTGCTCCGCCAACGTATACGTATAAGTACGATGAGTTGAAAGGTCGTTGGGCGGTATCCTTGGAAATATTAACTGATCTTGCACGTATACAGCGGCTTTATAAATCCCTGATAGACCCAGCTGGAGAAACCTTTCGTCGGATAGAGCAGACATTATTTTTCAGTAAAGCGAGGGCCTATGAAGTCAATGATCTGCAGGCAATTCAACGCCATCACACTCTGATGGGAAAAATGTATGCGGATTTGGGAGTTTTTTCTGAGCGAAAATCAGGGGTGCGCAGCGCTGAGTTTCAATTGAGACATGCTATCAAGACAGCAGAGCGCCGCAGTGTCCAGACGGGAAAAGCCGACCCGCAACCCCAGTTAGCAAAACTTATGGGTGATGGTTATTCATGCCGGCTATCTTCTCAAAAATCTGGATGCAAATCGGATACAGATAAGGCTCAGAATCTCTACCTACAGGCCACACAGGGTTATCTGAAGCTGGATGCCGTCCTTCCGGCTACCAAGGCCCTGCAAAACATCCAGATTATCAATCCAGAGACTAAGTACAAGGTGAAGCAGCTGGAGACCATGATTAACCTTCGTACAAGTCTTACCGATGACTATCTGCTAAAAGGAAAGAGCCACCCGGATGTTGTCACCAAACAGATTGACATCGCCAACCAATGGACATTGATGGGAGAAACGAATAAGGCGCAGGATAGTATTGATCGACTGTTGCAGCAAGAAAAACTGTTTATTGATAAAACTAAAGTCTATAAACAATTGAAAGCAGGTGAAATTGAAGCCTTGAAGAAAAAGGCGTTGGAATTAAGGTAACCGTTCACCAGCACCCCATTTTCGTCCGATCAGGCCTCCTGGCATAGCCAACTATAGCCAGGAGACCAGCTTGAACGAACCTGGAGCACTGGACGAACGGTTACGGACTCTGGTTATGCAGTCTTTTGAAGGG
>JAAELB010000681.1 GCA_024227155.1 Desulfobulbaceae bacterium | reverse complement strand
TCAAGGTGTATCTGCCCGCTGTGGAGTAGGAGAAAACTGCTGAAAAAATATGGATCCACAGCCATAACTAACAGCAGAAGAGACAATACTGTTGGTTGATGATGAAACCTGTCACCGGAACTGAAATGGCGCGTATGGTTAGAGAGGTGTTGGATAAATCGAAAGAGCCTACATCTCGAATTCAAAGGAAAGATCCGGGTTAAATTCATTTGAAAAAATCCGATCTAAAATATCTTTCTGCTGGGATGTATTCAGGGACTGGAAATGGCGAAAAGACATGATCAGGAATATCTGGGGGTCCCAGGCATAAAAAAGATAGTTTATCTGTTCTTCATGGTCGAAAATAATCTGAGGATCATATTGCTGTAGTATTCGCCAACGAAGCGTCGGATCAATTGAGCTCAATTGCACAACAGAGGCAATATATTCCTGGACGCCATGGCCCATTGTATGTTGGTCTATGGATATCTCTGCCGACATGAGGTTGAAGTTATGTTGAGCTAAAAGGTGTGTAACCTCGTGGGTTATCACAGACCGATGAAATTCCTCTACAACTGTTTTACTTAGTTCAGTGCTATCTGGGTCTTCTCCTATTCTAATTCTTAAATAGAAGCTTTGGGAGTTAGTGACAAAGGATGAGGCGAGAGAACAGATTTGAATTGACATGGTTTTAGGATTAAAAATACCATGAATTTTTTCATGACTCAGTTCGGAGGTGTTGTCGTTAATCGTTACTTGTTCGTTGAAAAAGATGTGAATGGGAACATCAACCGCATACCCATAAGTCCTGAAAAAATTCTTTGTCTGGGCTATAGCCTCACAGCCTATGAAATAATCTTCTGTTGCTAGATACGATATTGCAATGTTGTCCTGGCCACAGGAACCAACTTTTAGATATTGGGTTGAGGAGTAACTGTAGCTGGAGTAAATAAAGACAGCGATGAACGGTACTAATATCTTCGAAATCAAAATTAATGTGCGCCATCTTTTGTCAAAAACAAAATCGCTGAATGAGTTCATGGTGCCCCTCCCGTTATGGTAGAGGTACTTCGTTTATAAAAGGTTTTTTTTCTATGGTAGGCAGCGAGAAAAAATTTAAGATGCTGGACTCCCATAAGGTGAATGGGTGCTACGCAGTTTACTTTAAGTTCCTGATGTTAAAACACTCTCCTGCTTTATTGTTGAGTAGAGCAATAAAAAGCCGGGTTACCTTGTCAACAAGGTAACCCGGCTATCTGTTGAGATCCGAGGCTTTCCGTCTCTGTCTTTCGACTGATTTGGCTTTTTCTTGTTTTGTTTCCTTATATAGAATTATATCAAAATATTAATATCTTGGTCAAATTGAAGGTTATGGAGAAAGGCACTAGCCCCGATAAACGGACAATACATTAGAGTAAGGCACTAACCCCGTTAGGCGGGAAAATAAGACAGGATAAGTGATCCATTATCCTGTTCTCTATTCAGCGCATCTTGGGCCATGAAAGGCCAGAGAACTTCAGCTATCTACAGGTAAAAGGCCAGGAGGCCCACCAGTTACAAATGCAATTTTGGGAAAATGCAAATAAAAACTGGAAAGAGGATTGAATCACAATGCTATTTGAGCCATTTTTTAATGCAGCACCTACACAGTGGAAGATTCTATTTCTGACAATTTGGGGTTGTTGGAGGTAAGGTACTGTCAGTCATTCGAGGCCGCATCAGTGGAGCAATCCTCTCGCTTGTTTTCTGGAATATTCAATAATTTATAATGCTACATTTGCATCTGTTTTTCATGGGAGTAATATTGAAATTTCAAAGTGTACGAATGCTCCATTACAGGCAAGTTTTGAAGCAGGATCAGCTGTAATACTAACAGGAACCATCTTCAGCTCAAACCCTCCATCAACATAGTAAAGGTTACCTCTGCCAATCTCTTAGTCTGAATTACAAAGCACTTCACAACCATAAAATACCACGCTGTTCCATTGACTGGGAGCAATCTCTTCACATATAATTAGAGGACTAATATTATAACCAAGATAAGGCCAACTCTGCCGTAAGACAGGGACGGAAAGCAACGGATCTCAACAGATAGCCGGGCTGCCTTGAGAAAATTTTCTTCTTGAAACAGGAGGCAAACAATGAGATCAAACCTTCTCACAGCCTTTGTTGTTGCTCTGGTGATACTGATTAGCATATCCTTAGCTCATGCTGAAGTACTCAAGTGGCGTATTGATTTGATAGTTGATTCTATTGAAGGAGAAATTCCAGGTATTGCAATAGGTGATCAATTTGTTGCAAGATTTGAGGTTGACTCATCAATTCTAGAAAATCCTGATGGAATTCAGGATGGCCGATTTATTAGTTTTGACCTGTCCATCGGCGAAGTCAACTGGAATCAATCGCAGTCCCATGTCACTCCTCAATTTCTTCTCTCATCTGGTAGAATAGACGCTGTATCCACAATAATCACCTATACAGTTCCTACTCACCCCGATTTTTCTTCGTTTCTACCTGAGTCACCTGCCTCCTGGGAAGTAAAAGATGAGAATGATATGACTGGCAAGCCAATATTTGGTGGCAATTTTAGGGGAACTTACACTGTTTCGCCTGTGTCCGATTGCGCATGTGATATCAACAATGACGGCAAGACTGGCCTAGAAGAAGCTATTTATGCCCTACAGGTGGTATCGGGAATTCATACGAAAGATTGTATGAATAATATAGATTGTGAAGAAAATTATTATTGCTCGAAACCAGAAACTGAATGCGATACTATAGGATATTGTGTTGAAATCCCAACCAATTGTCCAGACTTATGGGATCCGGTTTGCGGATGTGATGGCCGTACCTATGGGAATGAATGTGAAGCATCTGCTGAAGGTGTCAATGTTGCTCAAAAAGGAGAATGCAGGAATACTCAATGTGATGATGGTTCAGCATTACTTTGTATGATACCTCAAGCAGAGTGCAAACCATTTGAAATATTAGCTATCCAGAATAATTGCTGGGTGTGTGTTAATCAAGTTACTTGTTTACCCTGGGGAGAGCCCGGCTGCGTTATAAATGATGATTGCACTGTAGGATACTACTGTGATATTTGTGGAACCTCTTCCTGTCCGTCTTGTGATGATTGTATTTCGGCTTGTACGTTTGATAAAGGGAGGTGAAAATATTAATCCTGGTACCCACAGGTATTATACTATTGTCTCTCTACCGCAATTTGCTGTCAGGATGACCATCGTTTTCATTTATTGCAAAAAACAGAGTCAAGACTCTTGGCACGTTCGAAGAGTCTCTGTTTTGAAGCCAATTTGATTGCCTAGCGACACACATGAAGAATAACTGGCAGAGCACTCTAGAACACAGCTTGGTTCTTAGCAAAACTTCCTCATTAAATTCGTCGCTGTCTCACCGAATGGTTGACTGTCCACCCTCAAGAGCTCATAGGCATCAATACCGTACAGGCGAATCCTGTGCTGTTTCTTGGACGAATCAAGAATTGTAATCGTGTCACCGTCTGCACCGCTGAAGACTTTACCAGTCAGGGCAAAGTAATTGACATCTGATAACCCCAGGAGGCACTGTGTTTCTTTCGGAGTATTGAGCGTATGCTGGACAACTGAAGAGCGGAACCAGTGGCAACGAAATTACATCGCATAGCAGAGAAGATGACCTGTAATCCTATCTGAGGAGCGGTGTGAGAAAGTAGCGCAACCACGGTTCTGAGGCTTGATTGGTCAATTGTCAAATAATGTGGGCCAAGAATTGACTTGATTGCGGGTCCTGGTGTTTATCATTGCGGGCCGCCACATATCAGTACCTTAGAAATTATTTTCTGCGTTTTTGTGGCAGAGATAAGCGTAGACTTCGAAACTAATTTCATGAAGGTACTTATCCAAGCATTTTAGAAAATTCCGATCTATTCGGGTTAGGTATACGACCACCTTTAGTAAATGGCGTGAATCGAAAAGTATAATATGAAAAAAGGGCTTGCTGCCATCTGACAACAAACCCTTTTTCGGAAGCTAAAAAGCCTCATCTTTAACCTGTCGAAGTATACCACATTGTGGGGTAGGTTTTCAACCCTGATCTAAATTTTACTCTCCCTCCAGTGAGTGAGTGCTTTGTAGCACGCAATGATGAACAGATTATGGATCCAACCAATTCACTGTAGCGAACCAGAAAGGAGCGCGGCGACGCTGACGTGGAAATTATTTTATCCTGTTGCCGAATTGGGTAGAATCCAACTAACCCGACTAGTCGACAACTTTTTTAGAATCGCTGGATAAGTGCCTTAGTGGTTATTTTAAGTACCCGATTTAAAAACGGTCTCCTGAATTCTTGTTTTTTATGACAGGTTTTCTGGAGTAAGGCACTAATGACTTTCCAACTTCTACATCATTACATCAAAATACTACTTTGTGGCACTTTGCTCTTGCTTAATTAAAATATTTACGATAATCTATTTTTAATACCACTAGTCTCCTTTTGCTTCACTCCTTGAGCCCATTGATTGCGACCAATGGGCTCAACTTTTTTGTTGTCCTTCGCAAAATATGCTAGGCGAGTACGATTTTTCTGATGAAAAGTTACGCGATTCAATTGGAATCCTTCCCCTGAAATCCGCAGCATGAGAGCTCTGAAATAACAGGGGGGAGGTCAAATGCGATTTTGATCAGTAATTCAATCCATTCTGCATTTCGCTATGTCGCGTTTGGTACCTTTGTGCAGCCGGAACCTAAGGTACTAACCCGACTAGCCGAAACCTTTTTAGAATCGCTGGATAAGTGCCTCGAAGATCTCACTTCGTTCACTATCTGGGTGGTAAAAGTAAGCTCACGATTTCATAAGGAGTTCCTGAGTTTCTTGTTTTTTGTGACAGAAATGAATTCATAAGGCACAAAAATAAACTCACCTTGGTAAGGCTTCCTTTTGAAATCACTCATGCCGTCTCCAGTTTTTGACCGATGTATAATGATTTTCAAAGTATTTTCGGATTTTTTGCAACAGAGCTCATAAACCCCAATCCTGGCCGTTATATCAAAGAATAAGTGTTACAACCGAGGGTTAATGTGGCCGGGGCCGCCACATTCCGGCGTATAACAGGTAATATTGCGGAAATCGCTAATCTCCTTGCACTCTGGACAAATATCCGGTGGATTGGCAGCTGTGAAGGTGTAGCTACAGTTTTGGCACCTCCAAAAAGTCAAGTTGCAGCCGGGACAAATATTCCCGACGAATTTCCCTGAAGCCGTATAACCACACAGAGCACATTGCATTTCTTTATCTTTTTGCTCCATTTTCCTGCCTCCTCTTTTACTTGATTCATTCGTAAGCGGGTAACCGTTCACCAGCACCCCATTTTCGTCCGATCAGGCCTCCTGGCATAGCCAACTATAGCCAGGAGATCTGCTTGAACGAACCTGGAGCACTGGACGAACGGTTACGGACTCTGATTATGCAGTCTTTTGAAGGGGGCGATGAACGGTTACCGTAAGCGGTTACCGGGCTACTTTAACCATCACTTAGGTGAGTATTTAAGGTGGCTATTGCCGTTTCGACCGCAAGGTTACACCAGCTTTTGGCTGCGTCCCTCTCACCGGATGTTTCTATCGGCTGGTTCATGCACCTTCCCCATGCACAAAATTTTGAGGCGTTCGCATGACTACTATGGTAAGCAAATTGTTTTCTCAACAATATACTTGCAGAAATTACGCCAAGGTCTATCCCTTTTCGAAAATATTATTGTTCCAGGGTGTTGTCCGATTGCTTGGTGCTTGTTTTTTACTGCAGTTTTTCTGGAGTAAGGCACTAAATTGCAAAATTTTACAGATGTGATCTGCAAGAAATTGCAACTTAAAAAAGTATTTTTGCTGCAGGTGAGTAATAAAAAGCCATCCAAAATGGAAATATCAAAATTATCCCTCTATTTTGAGCAGAGGTCTCCGGTAATTTCTTGATCTACCAGAGCGGGCTCAAATCGTTTGAAACGGTTAAGATAAACAGAAAGTAGAGAACAGCTATGGGGTCTTCATTTATGGCATATATTATGCAATTCAAAAAATTAGAAATAATGCAAATATTCCTGGGCACCAGATGAAATCCGTTTCGTCGCAAACCTGTGGCTGATCTTAAATCACTGCCGCTATAAAACGGGAGCTTCAGTTAGTTTATGAATTATCAAAGAGTTACCCATGAGAACAGACAAGCTCACCAGCAAATTACAACTTGCGCTGTCCGATGCGCAAAGCCTGGCGGTCGGCAGAGATCATCAATTTATTGAGCCGACCCATCTGATTCTGGCATTACTTAATCAGGAAGGAGAGACAGTGCGGCCGTTGCTGGCCCAGGCCGGTGTAGATGTTAATCAGCTCCGTTCTGGAGTTGGAGAGGCCGTTGACCGGCTGCCCAGGGTGGAGGGTAATGGTGGCGATGTCCATCTATCCAACGAGTTAATTAAGATTCTCAATGTTACGGACAAGCTGGCCCAACAGCGTCAGGATCAGTTTGTCTCAAGCGAGCTTTTTGTCCTTGCGGCGCTGGACAGCAAGGGGAACATTAGTGAACTGTTGCGAAAAGCCGGCTGCGAAAAAAAGTCTGTGGACCATGCCATTGATGCCCTCCGCGGCGGTCAGAAGGTTGATGATCTAAACGCGGAGGAACAGCGTCAGGCCCTGGAAAAATACACCATCGATCTTACCGAAAGGGCGGAACAGGGAAAACTTGATCCGGTCATCGGCCGGGATGAAGAAATCCGACGGACGATCCAGGTATTGCAACGCCGCACCAAGAATAACCCTGTTATGATCGGTGAGCCCGGTGTAGGAAAAACCGCCATTGTTGAAGGCCTTGCCCAGCGGTAACAGAGGAAGAAGTCGCCCAGGTGGTCGCCAAATGGACCGGGATCCCCGTGTCGAAACTGCTGGAAGGTGAACGGGAGAAACTGTTGCATATGGAAGAGGCTCTCCATCAAAGGGTGGTGGGGCAGGATGAGGCGGTGAGTGTTGTGGCTAGCGCCATTCAACACAGTCGGGCCGGTTTCAGCGATCCCAACCGGCCCAATGGCTCCATCCTTTTCCTCGGGCCTACCGGGGTCGGTAAGACAGAGCTGTGCAAGGCACTGGCCGAGTTTTTGTTTGATACCGAGGGTGCGATGGTGCGGATAGATATGTCGGAATTTAAGGAAAAGCACTCTGTTGCCCGTTTGATCGGTGCGCCTCCGGGCTATGTCGGCTACGAGGAAGGTGGTTACCTGACGGAGTCGGTACGCCGGAAACCGTACTCGGTCATTCTCCTTGATGAAATAGAGAAAGCCCATCCCGATGTCTTCAACATTCTGCTGCAGGTGCTTGATGACGGACGATTGACAGACGGCTATGGCCGGTTCTGGAAATTGTCGGCCAGCATTTCCGTCCGGAGTTCATCAGCCGGCTCGACGAGATAGTTGTCTTTCATCCTCTTGGTCGGGAACAGCTCCGGGCCATTGCCAGTATCCAGGTCGATCTGTTCCTCAGCCGCCTGGAGGATAGCGGCCTGAAACTTGAAATCACCAGTGAAGCCCTGGATCTCCTGGCAGAAGCAGGATTTGATCCGGTCTTCGGTGCCCGTCCTTTGAAAAGGGCGATTCGCCATCAACTGGAACAGCCACTGGCGCGGAAAGTTCTGGCGGGTGAGTATGTACCCGGAAATATTGTTTCGGTTGACGTCCGGGACGGCGAACTGCTGTTCGGATGATCACAAGAGAGGGAACTAACCTTGGACGGGGAGGATATCATACGTACTATTTAAAGCTTTTTAAAACAGACCTGAAAGGAGAACAACATGGCCGCAAATGTAACTATTGATGAAGATGAATGTTTAGGATGTGAAGCATGTGTGGAAACCTGTCCCTCTGTATTTGCGATGGACGACGACGGTGAAAAAGCCGTTGTTATCGATGGTGCAAATGGTGATGAGGATTGTGTCGAGGAGGCAATCGCTTCATGTCCTGCGGAGTGCATCACTAAAGAGTAATTAGCTCAACAATTATTCCTATAGCGCCTTACTCTTTTTACTTAATCAAACAAGTCTAATTGAGTAAAGGGAGTAAGGGCTCCACCTGCTGTGGGTTGTTCATCAAGATTTCGTAACCGTTCACCAGCACCCCATTTTCGTCCGATCAGGCCTCCTGGCATAGCCAACTATAGCCAGGAGACCAGCTTGAACGAACCTGGAGCACTGGACGAACGGTTACGGACTCTGGTTATGCAGTCTTTTGAAGGGG